>CAYXEK010000130.1:0-10093 GCA_964463985.1 uncultured Verrucomicrobiota bacterium | reverse complement strand
CCGGGCTGTTTCTGTGTTTGGACGCTCCATGTTGTAACTGGTCGCAGATGTGCCCGCGTTTTTTGGTGCTTGCGTTTTTTGATTGACTTGTCATTTGAAAACCTTTTTAATGATTGCCTGATTTTGCCAACGTAGCTCAGCTGGTAGAGCAGCGCATTCGTAATGCGCCGGTCGTCGGTTCGATTCCGACCGTTGGCTTTTTGCTTTCTGCGCCGGGTAACGAATTTTTGCGCCGATCCGCCGGGAAGGCGCGTCCGGCGCGCGCCGCTGAAAACCTGCTGGGAAGTTGGCATGAATAAAAAGCCCCCGAAAAAGAATGCCCGGCCTGCAGCCGCCGGCCAAAGCAAGTCTTCCGCCAAGCCCGCTGCCCGCAAATCCCATGCCGCCGTCAAGCCCGCTGCGCCCGTCAAGGCGGCGCCGGACAAGTCTCCCCTGAAAAAGTCCTCCGCTCCGACAGCCAAATCCCGCAAGTCCGGTCTGCCGCCCGTTTCCGACGCCCCCCTGCGCGTTAAAATGAGCAGCGAAGACCGGCGCGAGAAGATCAAAGAGTTGATGAAACTGGCCCGCGAGCAGGGCTATTTGACTTACACGGATATCCATGAAGCCCTCCCGACCGACCTGATCGACGCGGATGAAATTGACGGGTTGGTGCTGCTGCTCCGCGGCATGGACATTGAAATCATTGATTCTTCCAACGTCGAACAGTTTAAAAAACAACTGGAAAAAGATGAACGGGCCGAGCAGGACCGCGCTTTCGACGTCATGGACGATCCTATCCGCACTTATCTGCACCAGATGGGGCAGGTGCCTTTGTTGACGCGGACGCAGGAAGTTGAAATCTGCAAGCGCATTGAGGAAGCGGAAATCAACGCCCGTGAAATTTTCAAACGTTTCGGCTTTTCCATTGATTCGTATTTTAACCTCGCCGCCCGCCTGGAGCAGAGCAAGGAGCGGTTTGACCGGATCATCGTGGATAAGCACGTTGACAGCCGCGATAAGTATCTGCGCGTCCTGCCCAAAATCAAAAAGAAAATAACGGCGGCGCACAAGGATGCCGGCCGGGCCTTTGCCGCGATCAGGACGCGGTCCGCGGATAGTCCCGCCGCCAAAAATTTTGAGCGGTTGCTGCGCAAATACGGGCAATTGCTGGATAAATTGTTCTTCAAACAGAAGGCAGTCGAGGACTTTGTGATCCAGGCGGACGAATGTTTTCACGAATACCAGGACTGGCGCAGCCAAATTACGCGCTTGGCGTCCAGCCGCCGGAAGAACAAGGCTGAAACCAAGGCCGCCCTGACCAAAGCCTCCGCCCTGCAGTCGGACTTCGAAAACAAGTTCTGGATGTCGTGCGAGGAGTTCGAAGGTAAATACCGCGAGTTGAAATCCTGGTTGAAAAAAGGTCATAAAGCCCGCACGGAAATGGCGGAAGCCAATCTGCGCCTGGTGATCAGCATTGTAAAAAAATACATGAACCGCGGTTTGATGTTCCTGGACCTGATCCAGGAGGGCAATACCGGGCTGATGCGGGCGGTGGAAAAATTTGAATACAAGCGCGGCTACAAGTTCAGCACTTACGCCACATGGTGGATCCGCCAGGCGGCCACCCGCGCCATCGCCGACCAGGCCCGCACCATCCGCATACCCGTCCACATGATCGAAACGATCAACAAGTTGACGCGGGTGCAGAAACAGTTGCTGCAGGACTTCGGACGCGAACCAACCCCGGAGGAAGTGGCCGATGAAGTCAGCATGCCGGTGGAACGCGTGCGCGAGGTGTTTAAAATGGCCCAGCAGCCCATTTCACTCCAGGCCACCGTGGGCGACAGCGATGACGCCTATTTCGGCGATTTTATCGAGGATAAATCGGCGGAAAATCCATCCGAGATGACGGCTTACAGCCTGCTGCGCGAGCGTTTGCAGGACGTCCTGAAAACCCTGTCCGAGCGCGAACAAAAAGTTTTGCGTTTGCGCTTCGGCCTGGACGACGGTTGCCCGCGCACCCTGGAAGAAGTGGGCAGCATGTTTTCCGTCACCCGCGAACGCATTCGGCAAATCGAGGCCAAATCATTGCGCAAATTGCGCCATCCCAGTCGTTTGCAAAAACTGGAAGGGTTCCTGGAGAGCCGGGATTGAAAATTGGCTTCTCCGGGTTACGGCCGGTCGCAGCGTCAATGCTTGTCGCATCTGTTCCGTGTTTAAATTGCGGCGGCTTGACGCCGTTTTTACGGTTTGTTCCGTCAGGATGGAAGCGGGCCCGCCAAGAGGGATAAATGTCAAGCTTGCCACGCTCTTGGCGTGGCCGCCGCCGTCCAAAATGCCGAACGCCCACCTGCGCAGGTTTCGGCGCGCTCATGATTTTGGGCTTTTACATCCCAGGGCTTTTTTCATTGATTTTTCCGCCGGCGGTTTTATACTGGCACATATGAACTATAAATTGATCTTCATTGCGGGCATGGTTGCGGCCTTGATCATGCCCGTTTGCAATACGTCCGCCCAGTTGCGCAAGGGCACAAAAATGGGCATCAGCACCCTGCGTGTCGGCGCGGATAAAATGACGCGCGAAGAATGCGTGGCGCTCGCCCGCAGCAACAGTTTCAACAAGGATTTGCGCAGCGCCAAGTTGGATGGCGCGGATTTGAGCAATGTCAACCTGCTTTCCGCCAGTCTCAATCAGGCCAATTTGAAAAAAGCGATTTTAACCGATGCGATCATGATCCGGGCTGACTTAAGCAATGCCAACATGGATGGCGCGATATTGCGCGGCGCCGATCTTACCGGCGCTGCGCTCTATAACGCCAATTTGAAAAACGCCTGCCTGGCGGAAGCGGTGCTGGCAAATGCCAATCTGGTTGGCGCTGATTTAACCAAGACGGATTTTACGGATGCCGATCTTACCGGCGCCGACCTGACGGGCGCCGTGTTGAAGGACGCTGTTTTGGCCGGCGCCAGGCTGGAGAATGCCATTCTGCCGGCGGGGTTCAAGTTGCCTGAAGTAAAACAGCCCGACGCCGGCAAGCCCCAGCAGTAATCCCGGCAGTTCAAGCACCGGGAGCGTCCTTTGCCTCCTGCAGATCCATCAACAGGTTGGCGGCCAGTTCAATGCGGGAGAAGAGCGTATCCTTGCGGATGTATTCCTGTGGCGTAAAATCATGGTCGCCTAATGGGCCGAGCCCGTCAATCACCGGGACGCCGGCATGCGCCAGCCAGCAGGCGTCGGAAACGCCGCCGCGTTTTTCTTCG
Organism: uncultured Verrucomicrobiota bacterium; assembly: GCA_964463985.1. Taxonomy (GTDB): domain Bacteria; phylum Verrucomicrobiota; class Kiritimatiellia; order JAAZAB01; family JAAZAB01; genus JAXGPF01. The sequence continues at coordinate 6,853 of CAYXEK010000130.1, read as the reverse complement.
GTGATATGCATTCCCAGCGATTGTCCGCGGGCGACGATCAGTTTAAAAAGGCGCAGCGCGGCTGCGCCGGGTTGCATCGGGGGGCGGTATGAAAGACGTTCCAGGGCGGCGCGGCAGCCGGGCACCCGGTTATGGATGGCCAGTTTTTCAATTTCGCTGATGACCGTTGGTTCCAGCCCGGAATCCCAGTAGCGGGCTTCAAAGTCCATTGCCGCCGCGGACGCTACCGCGTTCGCCGCCAGGCCGCCCTCGATCCGCCCGACATTAGCCGCCACGCTCCGGTCCTCCCGGTTCATGGCTTCCACCGCCAGGATTTTATGCGCCAGTTCTTCGATCGCACTGACCTTGGCTTCCTGCAGATTGCCGAAATGATTCGGCTTGCCGGCGATGCGCAGACGGTAGCGCGCAACTCCCTTGCGGGTGGTGACGACGGTGTCGGCCGGGCCGCCGCATTCGAAAACCAGCGCGCAGGCGGCGCCGCGCATTCCTGTAAAAAGGCCATGCGATGTGGGAGATCCCAATTCCTCATCGCCGTTGAAGATGCAGGTTATCGGCATTTCCGCCAAGGCGCCGCAAAGGTGCAGTACCTTCAGCGCCCAGATCAGCACGACATCTCCGCTTTTCATGTCATTAACCCCGGGCCCGCGGAGCAATGCGCCGTCTTCGCGCAACCGGTCAAATGCGGGGTCGGGCGGACAAAGGGTGTCCAGGTGTCCGGCCAGCACAATGGGCGGCCGGCCGCCGGCTGTTTGTTTGAAGATATGGTGGTTCACCCCTGCGGGATTGGCGGCGATGGTATGTTTGAATCCGGGCGGCATGGCCTCTTGTACGATTTCGCCGACACGGTTGATGCCGGATGGATCATGCGAATAACTGTTGACATTTACCATGTCCGCCAGCAGCGACAGAATCGCTGCTTGATTTTCCCGGATGATAGCGCCGATATGCGGCCTTGCTTTTAAAGGTTTCATGCCGTTGCACAATATCGCCCGGAACTGCCGAAGGCAAGCCTATTTAACGCCCGGCGGGCGAAGGGGGCGGGGGCGGTGTAATTTAAAAAAGTTGATGTAAAAGCTGTGACCGACGGTTTCAGATGAATGCAGTTGCATCTACCGCCGGCATGGCTCAGCACAGCTTCGCCCTCCAGCGGAATGAAACGGATGTGTGAAATCTTATTGGAGGGCGAAGCTGTGCTGAGCCGACCCGGTTTATTGGCACACGGCCCAGACCAGCAAATTTGTCCTGCGCCCCGGCAGTGGCCGCCCTGCGCTTCCGGCTTGCAATGTTGCAATCCACACACTAGATTGGCGGCATAAAACCAGAGCGGCAATGTTTTTGCGGGAGAAATTTTATGCGGCAGTTGCTTTTAATCGGCTTATTGGTAGCGGCAATGCCGGCGGGCGGGGATGATCATGCATTTACAGGCGGCCGGCCGGCTGCCGCTGCGGCGATGGCAATGTCTGAAATGCAGCGATCGGTCACGTTGCTGGCGGAAGGCCGGTTGTTGGCGCAACGCGGCGAGTATCCCCGCGCGGCCGATGCTTTTTCCGAAGTCCTGGCTGATCCGGAACTGCCGGCCTCGGCGGCGGCGGAAGCCCGCCTGCAGTTGGGACTGATTGACGAGTTGGAAGGCGATTGGGCCGGTGCGCGATCCTGGTTTGCCGCCGTCGCGGATTCGTCTGAAACGCCTCCCATGTATCGCGCGGAAGCGCAATTCAATATCGGCCGGCTTTACATGCTTGAAGGGGATGTCCTGGCCGCCCCGGCATTCGTCAAGGCGCTGGAAATGCCGGACGCCCCCCCTGAATTTCTCGGACGCTCTTTGCTTTGTATGGGGCGGATGGCCTTTGAGTCCAATGACGATTCCGCTGCCGAACAATACCTGCAGGGCGCTTTGGCGATCCAGGGACTAAAACCGGAGGATGGCGCGGCGACGCGGCTGTGGCTTGGCCGCTTGGCCCTGCGGCGGCAGCGCTGGGCGGCGGCGCGTGATTTTTACACTTTGGCGCTGGATATTAACTTGAACGAGCCCGCGGCAACGGCGGCGGCGCATGCCGCCGCCCTGTTCGGCCGGGCCAAGGCTTGGCAGGCCGAGGGGCGTATGCGCGAGGCTTCCGCAGATTGGAAAAGTCTGGCGGAAATGCCGTCGGCGCCGATGCATCTGCGCCTGGCGGCGCAGCGGCGGCTGGATGCGGCCGGGGGCATTCCCCGCCCGGCGCTTCAAGATGACGGCCTGGCATGCGACTTTTCCGTCTGGGCGGAGGCTTACGCCAGACAGTCTGACCGTATTGCCACCGCGGAATGCGGCGCTTTCACGCTTTATGCCGATCGGGAGGAAGCGCGTCCCGGCGAGCGGTGGCTGGATTTTTTCCTGGACCTGCGCCCGGCGGGCAAGCCGCCCGTGGAGTTGACCGTGCAAGCATGGCTGCATGACATGCTTACGGGACGCCGGCTGGCGGAAATCAAGTCCAAGCCGGCCGTGTCCTGGGGCTGGTTGCGGGCGGATTTGCGGCGCCATGGCCTGGCGCAAGCCCGCCTGCGAGTGGAATTGCGCGCCGGCCGGAGTTTGCTGGGGGCGGTGGAAACCGCCGCGCAGGCCGCCCCGACGTTGCCTCTCACTGGAAGTGTTCCCATAAAGCTTGATCTTCCCCGGGGAATTGAGGCGGTGCATGACTGGCCGGTATCGTTTGGTGTTCCGTTTGCGCCCGGCGCGCTCTGGGATTTGCATGCCTTGCGCCTGGTGAACGATGCCGGCGCGGAAATTCCATGCCAAAAGGAAGTCACCGGCCAGTGGGCGCCAGATGGGGCCATCCAGTGGGTGCGGTTCGATGCTTTAGCGTCTCCGGCGGCAGGGTGCCGCGTGGAATTTCTGCCAAGCCGCGCCGTCCCGGCCATGCCGGTGCGGTTGACCGAAAAAAAAGGGATCGTGACGGTGGATACCGGTATGGCGCGTTACGTGATGGGGCCGGGCAAATCGCCGGTGCGGGAAGTGTTTCTCATGGATGGACGGCGGTTGGCATTTTGCGGTCCGCAATCCCGGGGGTTGTATGTTATGACGCAGGATGGACGCCTGGGCCAGGCGGCGCCGGACAATGCCATGCGGATCGAAGCGCGCGGTCCGGTGGCGGCCTGCGTGCGTTTTGAAGGTTATTACCGCGATGACGCCAACGGCGGGGCGCCGATAGCCCGCCATATCACACGTTTGGAATTCTTCGCCGGACAGGCGGCGGTTAAAATTACGCATACTCTGGTGCTGTCAGCCGATACCAGGACTACCTGGTTCAAGGAAGTTGGATGGGAATTGGACGGGGCAGTCGCGGACGATGGCGGCGGCAACCCAGCGCCGCGGGCTTATTTCGGGGCGGAACGCGCCAACCCCGATCGGGTGGTTGCGCTGTCCCTGTCTTCGCCCGGCGCGGCGGCCTACATGCTGCAAGCCGGTCATTGCCGGTTCTACGGCGGCACAAGCCATTGCGCCGTGATGCATGAAGGGGCAGGAGCGGTACCTGTTGCGGTTTATACCGGCGCGGAAATGGGCGATTGGGCGATGCTGGGCGGTCCGGGCGGCGGACTGATGCTGGCTTGCCGCGAAAGCGCGCGGCAGCATCCGAAGGAATTTGAAATCCGGCCTGACCGTGTGGTAATGCGTCTTTTCAGCAATCGCGCGGACGAAGAATTGGACTTCCGGGCGGCAACACTGGTTCGCAAGTGGAATCTGGACGCATGGTATTCCCAGGACCAACGCGACAGTTACCGCAAACTTTATGCGCGCTATCCGCTGAAGGCGTTCGCCGAATCGGACGGCAATGCGGCCGGGTGGGCCAAGACCCATGAAATCCTGATCGCGCCGCTGGCGCCGGCGCAATTGCCCGAGGCGCTGCCTGCGGCTGCCGCGCGCCTGGCGCATTTGCTGGCTTTCCCTGTTTACGCCCAGGCCGCTCCGGATTGGATTTACCAGTCCCGGGCAATGGGCGCCGTGTATCCGCGGCGCCCGGACAAATATGCGGCGGTGGAAGCAATCATCGAATCACTCTGGCGCAGCCGTTTGCCCGGCGGCAATGCCGCCGGCGGCCGGTATGGTTTCGTGGATTATTTTCAGGAACCGGGATGCAACGCGGCGGCGCATGACCGGTATGGCAATGGCGGCCAACTCCGGCATGGTCTGTGGCCGGCCTGCGTCCGCGCCTGGGACAGGGATTTGCGCGCGTTGGCCGAAGGCGCTACCCGCGCTTATCTGGATAATTGTCTCTGCCATTGGAATGCCCCGCGCAAAACGGCCGGACTCTTTACCGCCGGTCATTCCGTTCCGTTTGGTACAGGCATCGGCGACCTGCCATTTTACCGGGGCGCGCGCACATCCTGGATTGCAGACGATTCAAGCGATCTGCGCCAGTTTCAATGGCTGTATCAAATCGCCGGAGATCGCCGCGCCGGAGATGCCTGGCGCGCTTTCGGCGAGGGATTGAAAACCTGCTGGAACAGGGCGGTATCCGCAAAGGAAGCCCTCCATGACCGGCGGAATATCACCGGCGGACGGGCCCTGGTGGCCCTGAAAATTCTGGCGCAGGCCTATGCCCGCGATTGGGATCCGGAACTGAGGTTCATGGCCAATGATATCGGAAACATGGTGTGTCATACGGATGCGGACCCGGAACTCGCCCAAAGCCGTCCGCGCCCGGAGTTTACCGGCATGAAGACCGGCGCAGATGCCGACGCCTTGCTGGACGCCTGGGCCATCACCGGCGCGCCGCGCTACCGGGACACGGCCGGCCGGTTAGGCGAATATGTGTGGAATACCGGAATTGGAGTTTTCCCTGTCCAAGCGAACCATGGATCCCTGGGCAGGTTTGGCGTTTTCTTTTACGATCAGACCCGCAGTCCGGCGATCGCCGCCGCGCTGGATTTCCAGTTGCGGAGCGCTGCTGCGCATTACGACGCCGCAGTCCCCGCCGGCCGGGCGGGCGACGCGTCGCCGCCGGAGTTCATTCTCGAAGGCATGCCCATGATGATGGACGTGCTTGAGCGGCAGGCAGCTGCGTCAACGCCGGCGCCCGCCTGGCTGGCTTTTGACGGCGATCATCAGCCATGCCGGATCGCGCTGCGCAAGCCCCATGGGCGGGCCGTGGAAGTCTGGTTGAAGTCCGATACCACCAACCAGACCATCGGCGGCAATTTTAACGTCGTTTCGCTGGCGACCGGCCGCCCGGGATGCGGCCGGATCGCCTTGACCGAGCCGCAACGCGGGATGGCCCGGGTGCATTTTCCGCTTGAGGCGCCCGGGGTGGATTACGCGATTGAAGCTGCCGCGCCGGGCTTGCACATGGCTTGGTCCGACCAGGCGCTGCCGCTGGTGATTTATGCTCCGCAATCCTGGCGCCTGCCGGATTTGCGGCCGGCCCTGCCGGTGTATTTCCGTCTGTTGGCGGAATCCGATCCGGCGCGCCGGCCGCGTCTGCTGGTGGAAGGCGGAGCGCGGTTTTACGATCCCGACGGCGCGCCCTGGCGGGGCGGGGAAGCGCTGAGCGGCTGGGTGGAACTGCCGGGCGACCGGCCCGGCCTATGGCGGTTTGAGCCGGAACAAAACCTGACCGTCTGCGCGGTCAACCTGCCGCCGTTTTTCGCGCTGGGCCGGCCGGAGTTTTATTTCGAACCTGACTTGCCGTGGGATTACCAGCCACGCCGGATGCCGGGGGAGAGGCCGACCGCGAATTCAAAACTCACGTTTTGAATGAGAGTCGCGGGCCAATCACCAACTGGTGATATCGTCCGCCGTGCCGGATTCGCCGTCCGGGCCAGGCGCCCAGACAATTACCGGGCGGTTAATATCGCCGCCGCCCAAGCTGATTCTGTTGTCGTAATCATCGTCGAACTTGGCGCGGAAAACACGCTCATCGTCCGGATCGCCCGGGTCCCAGAACGAATCCACGGCTTTATCGCTGGTATTGGTATTGGAGAACTCGTAAAAAGCAATGCCTTCATCGTTGCCTAATATTTTGTCGCCGCGCAACATTTTGTACAGGTCGTTTTCAATTTTTTCCTCGCCGTTGCCGATGGCGTTGGGCCAGGTTTTATAATGGTCCAGGTAGGCCCGGAAGGCGGTTTCCAGGTTTTTCGCAGTAACCTTGTCCGCGGCGATGCGGGCGTTCTGCTTCATGTGCGAAAATACCGGCACGATCAAGCCCATCAGGATCGCCAGGATGGAAACCGTGACCAGCAGTTCCAGGAGCGTAAAGCCGTCGCGGCGGGGCGAGTTTTTATGAAATCGCATGGCGGAGCAGTCCTTGCTAGGGATAGTTGGTGATGGAATAATTCAACCCGTCGGAGGTGTACTTGATCTGTTTGCCGTTGCGCGGGTCAATGATGTAATGCCGGTTGAGCGGCCAGCCGTAGCGCCGGTAGCCGTAAGTTTTGCGCAGCGAGCCGTCGCGTTTACGGGAATAATATGTGAGCTTGGTGTCTTGCAGGGGCGCGGTGAAGGTCACAAGCGAGGCCACGGTCATCAGGGTTTCTTCGCCGTCGCCCAAATAGGGTTGTTCGCCATTGTCGAGCGGCTTCATTATCAAGGGATAGGTCAAGGCGTAATCAACAGGGATCCCCTCGATCATCTCAATGGTCGGCCATTCCGTGCTGGCCACGACGTTAGTGTAATAAGTCGGAGCAATATTGGTGATCCGGAAAGTTTCCAGGCATAAAGTGTCATAATCCCTGGGGTAGTGCCGCCATACATCGTCCATGTTCTGCGGTTCGGAGTTGGTTGTTACTTGGCCGCCGGAAATATGATACGTTTCGTAAACTGGCGTGATGGGATATTCGCCGTATTTCGCGCGGTAGTCTTCGAGGGCGTTTTTGATTT
>CAYXEK010000129.1:0-10117 GCA_964463985.1 uncultured Verrucomicrobiota bacterium | reverse complement strand
CAATTTTATTCCCATCCCGCGCGCAATAAGCGTTCACGCTCAAATACAAACTTGTGAATCGGCAAGCGAATGTGCTAAGTTGAAATCCAATGCGCCGCAAGCCTCCGCGGCCGGCAACAATGGAGCAGTTATGGCACAAATTATTGATGGAAAACAGATCGCCGCGTCCATCCGCGCCGATCTCCAGGTAAAAGTTCAAAACCTCCAGCAAAAGCACATCGCTCCCGGGTTGGCCGTGGTGCTGGTGGGCGAAGACCCGGCATCGAAATCCTACGTCGCCGCCAAGGAACGCGCCTGCGCGGAAATCGGCATCTTCTCGCTCGATCACCGCCTGCCGGCCGATACCCCGCAAACCGCCCTGCTGGAGTTGATTGCCAGGCTGAATGCCAATCCTCGGGTGCATGGCATCCTGGTGCAGTTGCCGCTGCCGCGCCACATTGATGAGGCCGCGGTCCTGCTGGCAGTGGATCCGGCCAAGGATGTGGATGGGTTCCACCCGGTCAGCGTGGGGCGGATGCTGCTGGGACAGCCGACTTTCCTGCCCTGCACCCCTCATGCGGTCATGCAGATGCTGGCGCGTTCCGGGGTGGCGCTGCCGGGGAAACACGCGGTGGTCATCGGCCGCAGCAACATCGTGGGCAAGCCGCTTGCCAACCTGCTGATGCGCAAAAGCCCACAGGCCAATGCCACGGTCACGGTTTGCCATACCGCCACGCCGGATATCGCCCGGTTTACCCGGCAGGCGGATGTGGTTATTGCCGCCGCCGGCCGGCCGAAAACCCTGACTGCCGACATGGTGCAGGAAGGCGTGGTGGTAATTGATGTGGGTGTCAATCGCATCCCGGACGCCACTAAAAAATCCGGTTACCGGCTGGTAGGCGACGTGGATTTCGAGCCGGTCAGCCGCAAGGCCGGCCTGATCACCCCCGTGCCCGGCGGCGTCGGCCCCATGACCATCACCATGCTGCTCGCCAACACCGTCCAGGCCGCGGAACAACACGGCCCTGGATAATCCGGCGGGCAAGCGCACATGCATGTCATCCGCTTCCGGCAACACTATCCCGGGCCTGACAGCGCGGCCAGCGGGTCGGCTTCCGGCGCGCAGAAGCCCAGGTGATGATGACGGCGCCAGCCTTCGGCGTAAGCGTACCGGCCGGACATTGTGCCCACTTCCGCGGCCAAATTCCGCATGGTATCCAGATAGGAATCCAGTCCCTGGCTGACATCCAGCCATTCCTTCTGGCTGCGGTGGCAGGCCAGCATGGCGGTCTTCTCCGCCATAACCCCGCTGATGTCCACAAAGTGCGTCGGATGCACAACCTGGCCCAGCTGGTCGCGGTTGCCATAAGGCTGGGCATGGTAAACCGTCACCGGCTGCAGCACCGGCCCCCGCGGCGGAATCGTGGAATAGTTCCGGATATTGCGGAAAAAAACGGCGGCCACCGCCAGCCGCGAGGCGTTCTGATGGTCTTCCATGTAGTCCGCCGGCGAAAGCGTCAGCAAAATATCCGGCGCCACTTCCCGCATGACGGCGCCCAGCCGGGCCAGCAGGGTTTTCTCGTAAAATATTTCCAGGTCGTCGCACAGCGGCGGGTGAAACACCGCGCCGATGGAAGCGGCGGCGGTCTGAGCTTCCGCCAGCCGGACACGCGTAATTTCCGCGGCATCCAGGGTAGCCGAGCCGCAGCAGCCGTTGGCGATGTTCATGTAATGCAATTCGCAGCCGGCCTGTTTCAGCCGGATCAGCGTGCCGCCCATGAATATTTCAATATCATCCGGATGCGCGGCGACGGCAAAAACGCGTTTAGTCATACTACAGAGTCACTTTCAATTATGTTATTTCTCCGCCGCCCAAAAGTCGGAGGGGTTGATTATGCGAATGCCCTGCACGCACTGAAGATCGAGGAGATCTTTGTCTCCCGTCACAATGCATTCGCAGCTTCCTGCCATAGCCCATATCCCACGATTTTCATGGTGCGTTTCCTTTCGCTTTATTCGAACAGATCGTTGACGACCTCGAACATCTTACGGGCAAACAACTCGTGGCCGGTTTTGTTCATGTGGATGCCGTCTTTTGGCAGAACGTATTGGGCAGGAGTGTCGCTCATCAGGGCATAGAGATCCAGATAAGGCCAACCCTGTTGGATGTAAAAGGAGCGGGCGAACTCCCGCTCCGGGTTCAAGCTGGCGTCCAGGCTGCCGCCGAACGGCGCCAGGTAGTTCCGAAACGCCGGATGTCTGGTGGCGAAGTGCCAGTCGTCCACAACCGGATTCAGCACTACGCCTACCGGTTTGGTTTTCCGCGGCAGCCGCGCCACAAAGCCGGCCAAAAGGGTCTGGAGTTCGCCGGCGCCGAGGATGCGGCGCGGGTTTTGGCAGTCATGGTTGTTGCCGCCGACCATGAAAAGGCAGAAGTCCGGGTTGTACGGCAGAATGTCCCGGTCAAACCGGCTCATCACCTCGCGGGTTGATTCGCCGCCGACCGCGCTGTTGACGATGGGAAAACAGACCTCAGGATGCGCGCGCGACAACAGCCGCTGGAAAACGTTGTACCACCTGTCCAGCGGATCATCAACGCCGATCCGTCCCTCCATAATCGACGATCCAAAAAGACAAATTACGGTGTTTCGCATACCCCATGCCATATGCCTTCATCTCCATGCATTTTGAGGCCAGCCGCATCAGCCCTTTCTTGTCGCGGCTAAATGCCAAACGCTCGTAGGGCAGGCTGCATATCTGCCGCTCCAACTCGCGAGTCCCCCAGTTATTCTTAAGCACCTCTATCTCGTAGAACGATCTGGCTTCTGGTTTGTCAACGCGAAGTAATGTCCGGTAGTGTGTCCATGAGAGGTTCGGATGCAGTTTCCCGGGCACCCAGGATTCTCCACGCGCCGCGTGGAGAATGGCCGGCATTAATTTATCATGCACTGCGTGTTGAATTTCAGAACCATTTGACTGCGTGTCGGTTATGAATTGGTCACGCACTGCGTGGCCTTTTGCGGGCGCTGACGATGCCGGGTGATCCGGTAAAAGGCTACGCACTGCGTAGCCTTTTGCGCCGCCTGCCAGTTGAGGATACTCCAGATAGAATTTCCGAAAGTATTTTACATTGGCGAGGCTGTATCCGGCACCATAGTCCACTTGCAGTTGGGCGGCAAGGTTACGAATCAAACCTTCGCCATAATCAGCGCGCGCCTTGCCCTTCTGCTCCTCCTCCACAATCTCCCGACCGACTAACCAATTCGCAACCACTTGTGTCGTATTCACTGACCTTGCGACTGAAGTCTTTGCCGATTCAAGAATCTCCCGTATGCGGCCGTAGAGCGAAGTGGCTACCGTCTTTTTGATATCCGTGTTCATCCGTGTAATCCGTGGTTTCATACTAAACCAAGCTCCTGTTGTCCCGCTTTCGGCGGCGCCTTGGGCAGGTTTTCCACCTTGAGGCTGTAATCGTCGTGGCCCCACTCGCAACGGGAGAGCACCTGTTTGGGAATCTTTTTAACCGTCAGGTTCGGATAGTTTCACAAACTATATCCCGGCATCACGATGTTTGCAAACAAAAGGTCTTGTATCCGTCATATTTCGGAAGAAAGCCAGCGGTCCTTTTCCCACAGTGGCAAGGTCGGCAACCGCAACTGAACGTACTTTCTCGCGCCATCGAGTGCGGCGAAATCAGCAAGAGACACAGGGTTTTGATGTTTGCTAGGCCAAATTGACGTTGTTTTTATAACTGTTATGGCACCATTGTCAAGCGCCCAGTCTTTTGACCATCATAAATAACCGGCCTACAAGGCGGGGCGAGGCGTCCCTGCCGAGCCGGGCTGTTTTTGTGTTGAGCATCTCCATTTTGCACCGCATCGCAGATGCGCCCGGATTGAAATTGCATTTCGCCTTGGCGGTTGTATATTTGTCCCGGGCAAATTTTAAAACCCCCGTTTGGAAGAATTCAGGATCCAGTTCAGAAGAGTTCGGCTAAAAAAGCGGCGCCGGCAGGGAGTTTGAACAACAAACAGACGGGCCAACAAAAAGGGAACCGACAGATGAAATCACACGCAAGGCTTGTTTGGTTCAGGGTGTTCCTGGCGATGATAGGGTTTATCGGCGCACGGCACGGGGTAACCGCTCAGACGAACGGGGCGCCGTCCATCAATGCCCCGGTGTGCGCGGCGCCGATACTGGACGGCGCGCTGGATGACGCCTGCTGGCAGGCGGCGCCGTCCGTTGAACGCCTCTATCCGCGCGGGAGCGGCGCGGCCTCCACGGATACCACCATCAGGCTGGCGCGCGACCAGCAATGGTTATATGTCGGCGTGGAGTGCCGGAACCCGCGCATGCCCCATGTGCGCCAGCGTGTCTTCCAGCGCGGCGGTCCGGTTTTTACGGATGATTCCTTCTCGCTGTACATCCGGCCGGATGCGAAGACGAAAGCGGTGTATGAATTTGTGTTCAGTTTTGCCAACGTCCAGTATGACAAGCGTTTCACGGCCGACGGCACGCGGGAGGACGCCTGGAGCGCGCCGTGGCGTTCGGCAACGCGGGTGGGCAAAGCGGGCTGGACGGGCGAGATGGCGATTCCTCTTTTTGTGATGGAAACCGAAGACCTTGCCAGCATGCAGGTTAACCTCGTGCGCGTCTTCATGGAGGTCAAGCTGGATGCCATGCAGGCATTCGAGTCCGATCAGCGCGTTGGCCTGGCGCTGCGTCCCGGCTGGCAAGGAAGCGGATTCGATGCCGTGAATTTCTCGGCGGTGGGCGGGATGGGCGGGTTCACACCGGAGATTCCGTTTGTGCCGCAAATCCGGGCGGCGCGCGCCACGGGCTATGGTCAGGTGAACGGCAAACTGACCTATGGGGTGGCCTTGGCGGTGGAAACCGGTTCGCCGGTGGGGGGCGCGGCCGGGGTGCGGGTGGTGGAAGACCGCGGGACGGGTCCCGTTGAGGTCCATGCGCAGACGGTGAATCTGGAAGGCGGCTCGGTCAAAGAATTGGCGCTGAACGTGCCGATCGAGGATTTCATCGAACGGCAGGTCACGGTTCAATTGGTGGAAAGCGGCCGGCCCGCCAACGTGCTGACGGAAAGCGAACTGGATGCGCAGTCGTTGCGCGTGCTCAGCCGGGCGTTTGTCGGGCTGAGTTACGTGACAACCGAGCCGATGCCCGTGCGCCTGGAGTTCGGGCTCTCGGACGCGTTATTGCGGGATATGACGCTGGTGTTGGAAGTCAACGGCGCGGCGGCGTTTGAGCAACGCGGGCTGCAAGCCGTGATGACGCCGGAAATTCCGTTGGCCCGGTTGCAGGAGGGCGGGAATGCGGTCAAAGTCCGGCTGATGGCCGCAGGCCGGGAATTGGCAGTGCGCGAATTGACGGCGCGGCGCCTGGCGCCGCGGCCGGGGTATGAAGTCAAGGTTGATTACATCAAGGGCATCATGCGCAAGGATGGTCAGCCCTATTTCTGCCTGGGGCTTTGCGCGCATTTTTTGTATCCGCAACCGGCGCAGGAGGGCGTGGAAGACCCGGCAGAGCGGGTCTTCAAGTTCCTCGCCAAGGATATCGGGTTGAATACGCTCGTGCGTACGGCCGGCGCCGAGCATCTGGACCGCTTTGTGGAATTGGCGGACCGGTACGGATTGAATGTCATCTCGTGGAAATATCCCCAGCCGGATGATTTGGGTGAAAAATTCGGCACGCACCCGACCTTTGCAACAGGCGCCGATTCGATGCCGTTGGTGGAGCGGCGCAAGATCTGGCGGAGCTGGTATGAGCAATTGGAGCCGCCGGCGATTGCAGAGACAACCTATCTGCGCGAACGGAAAAATGTTATCGCGTATTACAACCAGGACGAACCCAATCTTCCGCCGCAGGACTATCGGATTGCCGTCGCCGAGTGGTATTGTAAGACGGTGAACGCCATTGACCCCTATCGGCCGTTGATGCTGTTGTTCGCCCGCCAGATTCCTGCCGGCGACAACTGGACGCGCTGGGGCGAGATCCTGGGGTATGACGTTTATCCCAACGCTTATGCCGGCGGCCACATCTACAACAATCCGGGGCTGGGGACGGCTTATTATGCGCATGAGCTGCGCGAACGCTGCCGGCAGGACGGCAAAGTTGTGTGGTTTGTGCCGTTTGCCAACCTGATCCAACCCGCGCGGCAGCAGATTGGCATGAGCAAGGCGCACATCCTTTGCCAAACCTACAGCGCGATTATCTACGGCGTGCGCGGGGTTCTCTATTTCAGTTTGCCTAACGTGGTGGGGCCGGATGCCTGGGACGGGTTGCGGATTGCCTGCGCCCAGATCAAGGAGCTGTCGCCCGCGTTGTTGAACGGCGATATTCCGCAGGAGGTTCGTTATCCGAAGGAAGAATTTTCGCCGCTCGAACGCAAGTTTCCGATGATCAATGCGGCGGTCTTCCAATATCCCGACGGCGATTACCTGCTGCTGGCGGTTAATGTCCTCGACTATGCGGCGCAGACGCAATTCCGGGTGCCCGGGGTCCGCCAGGCGGAACGCCTGTATGGCGAGCCAGGCAAGCTGGACCTGTCGGGCGATATCTTTCAGGACAAGATCGAGGGGTATGGCACCAGAGCCTATCGGTTGAAAATGGAAAAGGCCCCGGCAGTTGCGGCAGTCGAGGTGACCCCGACGGCTTTGCCCGACGAGCATGCGCCGCGGGTGGATATTGACGCCATAGCGGCGCAGTTGATGATGGGCAAGAACTACGTGCCCAATCCCTGTTTCAGGCAACAAACCAATCCCGGGGTGCCGGATTTCTATAAGCCCGGCGACAACGCGATTGACGACGGACAGAAAGGCTCGGGATGGTTTGTGGATGACGGGATGCTTTGGGAAGGCTTCCCGTCGCTGCGCCTGGCCAAGAGGATGTATGGCGTGTATCGCGCGCCATTGACCGCGAAGCCGACCCGGGTGACCTTTTCGTTCTATGCCAAAGCCGCGGAACCGGAGGCCAGTGTCAGCGTAACGATATTGAGCGCCAAGAATATAGCTAAATCGTTTCGCCCAACCCCGGAATGGGCCCGCTATCAATTCAGCTTTGAAGTGCCGCCCGGTGATGGCAAGAACTTTGGGCTGTACATCATGCGGTCGCTCAAGGGGACTTGGATCAACGGCCTGCAATTGGAAGCCGGCGAGACGGCGACGGAGTTCCAGGATGACTCCATCCTCGTAAAAAAAAAGTAGCCGCTGACCCGGGCAACCTGCTGTTCAACGGCGGGGCGGAATCCGGGACGGCGGAAGGATGGTCAGGCCTGCAAAAAATGCAGGTGTTGGGCGAGCCGGGCGTGCGGCGAGGGGCTGGGCGCGGCGGCGAATATGCCTTTTGCTGGCGCGGCCAATCGGGTTCGGTCCAATCGGATGTCGTCACGGTGGATCCGTTGAAAGCTTATGAACTGACGGGCTGGTTCAAGGCGGAAGCGTCCCCGGCGGCGAACGGGCAAGCGTCGGATGCGACGGGCTTGGTTCGGGTCCTGTTTGGGATTGTGCCTGATAAAGACGCCCTGCAGCGCGCCATGGCCGACGGACGCTTGGAGGCCGATCCCAAGCGCGGCAAATGGTTGGGGTTGGTGGCGCAGGATGTGCCGTATGGGGAATGGATAGAATTGAAAGTATGGATTCATCCGGAGCGATGGTGGCGGGGTATTGACCGGGTGCGGGCGATGATTTCACCCAAACTTGCCGGCAGCGCGAAGGCCTTGCTGATTGACGAACTGGCCCTGCGGGCCGTTGAGGGAGGCCGGTCGCCGCTGGAGATAAAGCCATGACACCGCCAGCGCGATTCCTGCTGACCCTGGCGCATGAGGAATCTGCCCCCCCCCGCGCGAGTGTAACAGTTTATGACCTTCCCCCCTAAAACTGGACCGGCTTGTACTGTTTTTCAGTGAACTTCTCCGTCGTGGTCTGCTCGTGCCGCTCGTTGTCGAATTCGGCCGACGGGCAAGTGGTGCGTCCGACACGAGACCGGCAACCATGGGGTGGTAAAAGAGCCGATGAACCTGATCCGCATCGGCCTGAACATGATCCCGCTTTCAAGTCATGTGGGCCGCGCGATCCGCGAAGCGGTGTGGTGCTACGAACACGGCCGGACCTGGGGCGAAACCCGCGAATGCATCGCCAGCCTGTTTGGCGGCATCCGGCCCTGCCAGGCCGTGCCGAACCACGGATTCGAGATTATCGGCTGGCTGTACGGAAAAGATTTTGGCGACAAACTCTGCAAAGCGGTGAATTGCGGCTATGACACGGATTGCACCGGCGCCACGCTGGGCGCCGTACTGGGGATCATTGGCGGCACAAGCGGAATTCCCGCCATGTGGCGCAAACCCGTGGGGGAAAAGATAGTGCTCCATAAATTCACCGGCGACTGTGACGCGCCCAAAAACATCCGGGAACTGACCGGGCGCACAGTCGCCCTGGCGGAAAAAGTCATGCGCGGCAAGCCGCATGTGAGTTTTACCACGCGCACAGTGTTGCCGCCGGATGTCCGCTCCATGCTCGCCCGCAACGACCTGGCGCTGGAAGCGCTCCGGCAGGATACGATGGCCGCCATCGAGTTGGCCGGCAGCGTGGAAGTGTGGCTGCACTATGGCGGTGAACCGGTGTTGCGCCCGGGCGTGGCCAAGCGCATCCGGATTTCCGTGCCTGGCCGCGGACCGCTGCGCGTGGATTTGACCGTTCCAAAAGGATGGCGGGCAATCCGCCAAGGGCCGGATATTTGCGCGCTGTTCAGCCGGGGGCCGGTGGCGGACAGAAACACCGTACGGGCGAATATTGCGGGAAAAACGGCCAAATTCACCCTGCTCGGCCCGGTTGAAGCCAGGGGTTACCCCGCGGGAATCGTGATGCCGAAATGCCCCGGTTGCGGCGCCAGAGTGGAGGCCTGCGTTTGCCGCAAGTGAAAAATTGACCAGAAAACGCTTCCCGGGCGGCGATGTTGAATTGCTCAATACACTCCGGCAGGCATTCCAGCAAACCGCGATCCGCATCATCGGAAACAATCAGCTCACGCCGCCCGCCGCGCCGCCGGCGGGAGTCAAATTGATCGCCTTGCTAACGTTTTCCCACATTATCTTTTCGTATGCTTCGGCGCTGATGTGCTTTTCGTCGCGGGCGGTTGTCAACCACTCGATATGCCGCATGTCATTTTTTACCGAGCAATAATCCAGTCCCAGCATCAGGCGATCCTGAAACTCATCAATGAATTCATAAGCATGGCTTGGATCGCGCGTCAAAGCGTTCAGACCGCTGCCCGCGGACAGGTCTCCGTAAAGTCCGGGATAGCGCCGCATCAGCGCCTGTATTCGCCCGCCGGGGGCCACCGGCGTGCGGGGATATTTGTTTTTCTCTTCGGGAGTCACCTTGCCGCTGATTTCGCTCCAGAATCCCTGGCTGTGGCCGAACAGCTTCAGGTCGGGAAACCTGGCAAGCGCTTTTTCTATGCGCGGCATACCTATATCGTCCAGCAATCCGTAATTGTTGACGTCCGGCGTTATTGTGTGGAAGGTAACCGGGAAGCCGACTTTTGCGCAGGATTCCAGCAATAAAAGCACGGCGGGATCATCCCAATACATGCGCGCAGTTACTTCTCCCATTCCTTTGCAACCAAGATCCCTGTATTGTTCCAGGACAAAGTCAAAATCTTCCGCCTTGATCAAATCCGGCCGCCGCGGCCGCCGCGGATCAAGATTGCAGAAGGGAATAAACCTGCCCGGATATTTTTCGCAGATATATAAAACCTCGCCGATACTCTGATGCTCGGTCGGGGTTTCCGGACTGTTCAACGGGAGGATGATAGCCTTGTCTATTCCCTTAGCGTCCATGACAGCTATCTGGTCTTCCATGGACATGAAGGTTGAATTGGTGCCTTTGCTTTTAATTTTCGGAAAGGCAAAAACATGCGCATGAGCATCAATAATCATATTCAATCCTTTTCAATAGAGCCAATTTCAAAACTAACGTTTTGAAAGAATTCAGAATTCAGGAGTCAGAATCCAGAATAAATACAAGATGTTTATTATAAATTTCTTGCGTCTTTTGCGATACTGACTACTGACTTCTGGCTACTGAATACTGCTTTCAAAATCTGACTTTTGAAAGCAACTCAA
>CAYXEK010000128.1:0-10424 GCA_964463985.1 uncultured Verrucomicrobiota bacterium | reverse complement strand
CGCGCCAATATCCTCAAGGCCATCCGGTTCGAAAGCCCGGAATACATCCCGATGGCGTTTCATATCAATCCGGCCTGCTGGCGGCATTACGATCACAACGCCCTGCAGGACCTGATGGCCGCGCATCCGTTCCTGTTCCCGAATTTCACCCGGCGCCCGGCCGTCCAGCCGCATTACGGGCTCAACCAGCGTAAAGACCATCCCTATACCGATCCCTGGGGCTGCACCTGGGAAACAACGGAAGACGGCATAACGGGCAGCGTACACCGGCACCCGCTGGCCGATTGGGCGGCTTTCGATCAATACCAGCCGCCCGATCCGGACCGGACCGACGGCACGTTCCCGGTCAACTGGGAGCAGATCCGCGCCGCCGGCGCGGATGCGCGGCAAAAAGGAGCACTCATCCGGGGCGGGCTGCCGCATGGCCACACTTTCCTGCGTCTCCAGGATATCCGCGGCTACGAAAACCTGCTGTGCGACATGGCCGACGATGAGCCGCGCCTGGACAAGTTGATCGAAATGGTTGCCGACTTCAACCAGCAGGTGGTTCGGAAGTGGTTGAAACTGCGCCCCGACATCCTGAGCTACCCGGAAGACCTCGGGATGCAGGTCGGCCCGATGATTTCTCCCGGTTTATTCCGCAAATACATCCAGCCGGTTTACCGCCGGATCATGCAACCGGCGCGGGACGCCGGCTGCATCGTTCACATGCATTCGGACGGCGACCTGCACACGCTGGCGGACGACCTGGTCGAGGGCGGTGTGGATGTCATCAACCTGCAGGACCTGGTCAATGGCATTGACTGGATCGCCGGAAAATTCGCCGGCCGCGTGTGTGTCGATCTGGACATTGACCGCCAGCAGATCACCCCCCACGGCACGCCGGCGCAGATTGACGCGCTGATCCTTGAAGCCGTGACCAAAATCGGCTCCCGCCGGGGCGGCCTGCTGATGATCTATGGCCTGTATCCAGGGGTGCCGCTGGCAAACGTCAAGGCCCTGATGGACGCCATGGAAAAATACGCGTTGCATTACGCCTGAGGGGCGCCAGATCGAACCGCCGCTGCTTCGTCAAGACTTCGCAGGGCACGCCGCTGCTTCGTCAAGACTTCGCAGGGCACGGCATGACGTTAAGGGGGCGGAACCGCCTTGCATCCGTGGTTTAACGAACCTCGATAATTTGCGCCGCCAGCTTTTGCGCCCGGGCCTGATCCACCGCAACCCCCAGCCCCGGCGCATCGAACAGCATTATATCACCATTGACGATGGGGAAGGACTCGCGCGTCAGGGTGGGGTCGAACGCAATTTTATACTCTCCGGCCACCGGTCCGGCGATATATTGCCGGTAGCCGATGTCTTCGCAGGGACGGGTTCCGCCGATCACTCCCGCCAGTTGCTGGAAGGCCGCGTTGCCTATTCCCAGCAGGTACATGGAACCTATGGCCGTCTCCATCCCGGCCGCGTCGGCCACGGCCTTGTTTTTCATGGCGATATCCAGGCCCCCCTGGTTTTTCGGATGCAGATTGACGATATCCGCCGCCTTGTGCGCCGCCACTTCATGGATGTTCGGCCAGTAGGACTGGTAATCAATCATTACCTTCGGCTTTACCGCCTCGCGGATTCTGCGAAAATCGCGCAGATCGCCGTCATAAAAATCCTCCACCACATCCACCCCGCAAGGTTCCAGATCGTGGATGGCCGCAACGGCCTGGTCAACGGTTTTATATCCGAAATTGGAATCCACCTGCAGGTTGATCGCAGGGCCGATCACCTTGCGGATGGCGCGCAACGCGGCTAAATCTGCAGCGCGGTCGCCCCGGTATTTGATCTTCAAATAACAGTACCCCGCCTTCACCCAGCGCTGCGCCCGGCGCGCCATGACATCCGGCGTCCCGACATCCACCACCGGCATCCCCTGGCATTTGTTAATCTGCCGGCCGCCCAGCAACAGGGCCAGGCTGGCGCCCAGCGCCTGTCCAAACAAGTCATAAAGGGCGATGCTCAAGCCTTCACGCGCCAGCGAAAGCGCCGTGTAATGTCCCATGGTATTGCAGTCCACGCGGTTTAACGCCGAACTCGGGCCGGTGATTTCCGGCCCGACTAGTTCGGCGGCCATGGCCCGCAAGGTCGCCCCCGCCGGATCCGCGCGCAAGTCCGATTCCCCCCAGGCATGAATCTTGCCGCTGATCAACTCGATGGCCGCCATGGGATATTCCCGGTGCACCCCGTTGACGTAGGTGAAATCGGCGGACACGTTGATGAAATACAGGTTGATTTGATTGATGCGCATGTTTTTCACTCCTGAATTTTGCATCGCGCATGTTTGGCGCGGGGCAAGGCGGCGAGGGTGATGGTGTATTCATATACATGGAACCCTTGCCAACGCTGCCCCGCGCCAAAAACTTGTCCGCCATAGTCGGACGACGGCGGGTCGCGTGGCCGGCTGCCGACTAATAATGGCGTTTCCGAAAACTTTACTCGCTTAACCATATGGGTGGCAGTAGTTAAACCTGCAAAAATTAATTTGCACGCTCTGTGATTGCTTCAAATCATTTCAACGCCAATATTCGTGCAAAATTCAGGTCACTGGTAAATGCTCCTGGCCTTTTCAGGGACCACGCCGAACCTGCTGATTTTGCCGGCCAGGCGCAGGACGCGTGCGGTTTCCCTGGATTCATAATGAAACAGGGCGTTGATTTTTTCGGCAATATCCGCGGCGGCCATGTCCTTTTTCAGCAGCTTTTTCAAATCCGCCGCCAAGCGCGCCTGTTCCTTACGGTACTCGCCCATGAAATTCATGATCAACCGGGCGCGGGGCGGGGGCATTTCTCCGCGTTCCAACTGGCGGTAGGACTGCGCCACGAACCGGTTGAACATCAACGCCCAACCGCGCTTATAACGCAAAATATCCGCCGCCAACACAAGATACTCCAGGGTCAGGCGATTCTTTTTCGCGGTGGACAGCGCCTCTTGCAGCATGCGATGGGCGTGTTTCGCGCAATTGTGCGTGGGCTCGTGGGGCGTGGATTCAAGCAGGTAAAGCGCATCGGTCACCTCGCTGCCATCCAGCCCGAAATAAATCCGGTTGAACTTGCGGTCGAATTGCGCGGGCAAACACCGGTCAACGGCCCAGCAGAATTCACTGACGGCAGTAATCCCATACCACATCATTTCCAGCGGACACTTGGGCGGCGCGAACGATGACATGCGCGCCCAGATGGTGGTAATCACGCCCAATTGATTCGCCCGATGCATGCTCCCGCTCCATAGCCGGATATTGCCGATGCTCTTGGTGAAATCGGCGCCGATTAAATGCGGCGATGAAGCGCTGATGGATGGCGCGCCGAGCATTTTAAATTTATTCTTCCGGTAATATTCGATAAACGGCAATGACTTGAAAAACAAAGGATATCCGGAAGTTTTCATGTATTTTCGCTTGAGCCGGATTTTTGCTTCCGGCATATCCTCAATGAAATCCCTGATGTTCGGCGGAACATCCACCGGCCGTTCCAGCCGGAGTTGCTTGCCCAGCCAGGCTTTGGAGCAGACGCCTTCCAGCGACGAGATTGTCTTTTCCGCCGGACCGTATTTCCAGTACATCAGCACGACGTCCCGGGGCAGACGGTCAATGGCGATTGAATCCGTGTTATGGCGGAGGATGTCATCCCACATGATCGGGATTTTCCCCCTGGACTTCACATGGGCGATCGTTCTGGACAGCCAATCCACGTACAACCCCGTCGCTCCCTTTTCTGCCGCAATCCGCTTGCACTTCGGGCAGGCGCCCAGCAAACGCGTCTCATCGCCGCCGATGTGAAAATAACGCGATTCGGGATGCGCTTCCATGATTTCATCGGCCAATTCGGTGAACAGCGTGAAAGAGGCGGGATTGCTCGGGCAGTATTGCGACACTTCCTCGGGCAATTCCCGCAATCCGGCGTACTCCTTGTGCTTGAGAATATACTCGACATGTCCCAGGCATTGCAGCAGGGGGATGATTTGAATATGGTTCCGCGCGGCGATTGACGCCAGTCCGCGGATTTGCACACCGGTCAGCGCATAATCCAGCGCGATTCGGGGATGGCGCCGGTACGGAAATTTATCCTCGTATTCGATCAGGATAGTGTTGATCTTAAAAGCGCCCAGACGCCGGACAAACGACTCCAGATATGCGTAAGTCGGGAAACAGCCCTTCAGATCAAGGTGTACGCCCCGCAGGGCCAGGTCCGGCCAGTCTTCGATCGTGCAGCAGGGCACGGCATTGTTTTCATCCATCAATTGGAGCAAAGTCTGCAACCCGTAGTAAATTCCCGCCGCGGTATTGGCCTGGATGGTCACGGCGCGGGGCGTCACCGACAATCCGTAGCCCTCCGCGCCGAAATGCCGCGCATGCTTCAAGTCCGGCGCACGGGCGGATTTTTGGGGGTGGGAAACGGTTAAAATGAAATGGCCGTTGCCCGTGGCGCCAACAACCGGCAGGTCAATCCTGCCGTTGGCCAGCAGGGCCTCCCGCAACTGGAGGGCTTCCGCCCGGGCCGGGGCGGGCGCGCGGATCTGCATGCCCGGCTTGAATACGAAAACACCCTTGCCCGGACTTACATGCCTGGGCTCGGGAATGACCATGATTGCTCTTTTTAATTTCATAACGATTGCGCCAATTTCAATACTAACGTTTTGAAAGAATTCAGTATTCAGGAGTTAGAATTCAGAATGATTGCTAACGGCACAATATCAACATGTTTAGTTTAACCCAATTCCAACCTCAAACAACCGTTGAACCTCTGGCAACCCTGAACACCGAACACTGAACACTTTTGAAAGAGACTCGATTATTTAAATATGCCCACGCCCCAATTAAGGGGTTCCGGCCGCGCGCGGCTGTTCCAGAACAAAGATCCGCGGCAGCCGTCCGCCGGCGAATCGGCGTCCAGCATCTGGACGTCCAGTCCGATCCACATTCCCGGCGCCGGCTGGAATTTCAGGCATTCCAGCGGCAGCCGGCCTTCGATAAAATATCCGGCGGCGGTTTTCCGCCAGGCCGCGGCGCTGCCGTCAATCGGCGCGGCCTGGGTGTGCCAGATTTGCCGTTCGCCGGGAATCAAACGCAATTGATGCGCATTCTTTTCCCGCCAGATAGCCGCGGTTTCCCGGATGTCCACGGTGGTTATGAATACGTCAATTTCATCGCTCCATGGCGACCGCGGACAAGGATCCAGTTGATCCCGCAACAGGACCGTGTCATCCTGCACCAGGATGCCAAAGTAAAGGCTGGCGTCATCCGCGGCGATATGGAACTTGAAACTGGCGTCGGCAGTTCCGCCCCAATCCTTGAACTGGCCGGCCTGGGCGGGGGAGTTAACAATCTGGGCGGTCGTAAAATCCCAGTCGCCGTCTGCTCCGTCAATGACGATTGCCCGGGCGGGGATCACCGGGGCTTTTTTTTTATCCGGGTCAATCCGGATGACCGGCTTGTTTTTTTCTACGGCCTCCAGCACGGACTCAGCCTCGCCGAGTTCCATGGCGCCGAAACCATAATGCTTGCGGATCAGCGCCTGCCAGACCCGCCAGACGCCGTGGCTTACCGGGCCGCCGAACTTGCGCATGAATGAAGGATAGGTCCAGTAGTTGAAAGCGCTCATGCCGCAGCAGGCATAGCCGTCCGTGTCAAGGTCAACTCCGGCGGAAACGAACAGCTCGGCCAGGATGTTTTCCATGGCTTGCATGTCCTGCCGGAGTTGCGCGGCGTATTTCGGCATATCCTCCCGGGAGGCACTGTTGCGCGATTCCAGCCAGATTTTGCGGAATTCCGGGGGGAATATCATGTTGGCGTCGAAGAGATTTATGTGTTGTTTGCCGTATTTCCGGGCATGCTTGATCCAGATTCGATAGTAAGGATCGTCTTTGGACTTGGGATATTCCGCGATAAAAAGTTTTATGTGGGGCGCGGCAAACAAGCGTTCCAGGTCCACGCCGTGCGGCTGATCGTCAACCGCCACAAAAGCGCCGTCTTCCGCCGCGGCGCCTTTGTAATAAGGCGAATCGTGGAAGGCATTCCATCCGGCTTTGGCCCAGGAAATGAAGAAATCCGTGTGCACCTTGGTGCGCCACTCGAAATATTTTTGCCAATCCGCGGCCGCCGGGGCGTTGAAAGTGCGCTCCGTTTCCGGGATGGTTGCAGCCGTGGGAAATCTGGCTTGGGGATTGCCGCAGTATTGGCGGTAATTATCCAGTGCGGCCTGGCTGTAAAACGGATATTTCAGATAGTTGTATGGTTGGAAAAACCGGGCTTCCGGCTGGCAATCAAAATAATCCGGATCGCGCAACAGGCGTTTCAGCAGTGCGCCGAATTCCGTTTCCAGGAATCGCATGGCGTCCGGGTTGGCCTCATCCAACAGGCCGCCATAACCGGCGGCGGGAACGAACTCGCCCTTTTCCGTCAGTTTTTTCCGCACAAATTGCGGGTATTCCTTCTGCAGCATTTCCGGGTGAGGCCGGGCGTTTTCGCTGGTAATGCCCAGCAGCACCGCCACGCCATACTTGTGCAGCGCGTCAATGCCCTGCTGAAGCTGTTGCGCCTTGCCTTTTAATATTTCTACTGCGGCAGGATATTTGTCCCATAATGCCACGGGCACCCATTCAAAATCGGTGGGGAACAACGGTACGAGATTGCCCAGCAGGCTTAATTCGTAGGCATTAAAGTCGTTTGCGGTATGATAGATATGGCCGGGCCAGATCAGCTTGGCGCTCTTCTGGAATTCAGGGATGTCTGTTTTCTCAATCCGGATGCTGCCGGAACGTACTAGCAGTTTTTCGGGCTGGGCGCTGATGTCCAGACCGCCGGCATATGGGATGGCGTCCATGGGAATACGTCCGATCACGCGGCCGCGGCCGCCGCCGGCCTGGATGATGTAGCATGACCGGGTGATAAACCAGTCGAAAGGAACGTTCACGTTCAGGAAGCCGATTCGGGCGCCGCCGTCCGGAGCCGCATATTCCGCATCCAGCCGGAAACTGGCCGCCTGTTCCTGTTCCCTGCCCGCATAAACCAGGCTCAGACACATGCCTTGCCTGACCGCACCCGCCGGAAGGTCAAAATAAGTGGCTGGGATGATGGCCATTCCTTTAGCCGCCGAGCAATTGGAAAGCGCGAAGAAACCGTCTTGATCCGCATCCAGAAGGCTGCTGTCGAGCAATTGGCTTTCGGTAAATATTTTTATTTCAGCGCCGGACTCGCTTTTCAGGGCATCGCGGCTGCCGGTGAAATAAGCGTCAGCGGTGACATGCAGGCCGGGCAGTTCCAGCTTGTCAACGTTCCATCGGTCGCCGCGCACAAAGGCGATGCCCTGAATTGCATCGGCTATGCCGGCGGATTTTTGCCAGAGGCTGCCGCCTGCAAACCCGACCTCCCAGTATTCACCGGAGAGATACCGCGCGCCGTGCAAGTCCTGTTGTTTAACGAAAATAGCGTTATCAGCGCCCCGCGTTACTTGCGCCGTCAATCCCAAAAGAATTGCACAGCAAGCAATCTGTTTCATTCAAATCCCCCCCTCAGAGTTAATATTATGGCGTCAGTATTCCGTCTAGTGCCTTCGCCGGCATTTTAATGGTCAGTTTAAGCGTCTGTTGCATGCCGGCGGCTGTTGCCGGATCGCGCGGCAGCGAATGAACGTAAAAATTCCCATGACCGGGATCGCCGCGCAAAAAGCTTCCGGCGCCGGCCGTAATAATCACAATCCCGGCTTGTGTTTCCACGCGTACGCTGGATGCTTCCACGCAGACCGGCTTGTCCCCGAAAAAACCATACCTGATTTCCGACGCCGATTCAGATACCCATCCGCGTCCCGGGCTGTTGGTCGGACAGTTCACCTGTAATGACGGCCCATAAGCCCGCCAGCGGTTATCGCGGACATGGTTGATCTGGTATTCAATATCCAACAGGCCGGCGGGATCGAAAACCATCCGGCTTTGAAACTGGAAAACCGGTTGGCCGCCCCGATCCGTGTGCCGGCCGGCGGCGCATACCGTTGTCAGGTTGGATACTACCGCCAATAACGCGCCGGCCGGCATGTTTGAACTGCCGGCGACCGCGGCCGCCTGGTTATAAGAGGCGTTTTGGTCTGATGGATAGGCCGCCAGCGCCACCGCGCCGGCGGCCTGGTTGGATTCCATGTAAATTGCGCGCAAAACTCCATTGGGTTCGACTACCGCCCGGTATGATCCCATATCCAGCTCGCAGGCGTTGGTCAAAACCCGGGATTCGCCCGCCCCCCCGGGGCCGATTGTGGCCGCGAGCATGACTGACGCGTAAACGATTGACAGTCTGATATGATTGCTTGTCAGCATATCCTGGCGCGATTAATAATTCTTGGAAACACTGCCGTCAACATATTCGATTCCCCGGGAAGAGGCAATGGAACATCTGGCGAGAAATTTGTAAAAACTGGTTGCCCGGATAATCTCAATGCACCCCGATGATCGTGCCGGCGTGGATGAATTCATAACATCCCATGTCCACCGTCAGGTCGCGGATGCGCCGCCGGGCGTCCATATCCAGCGCGCTGTTCATCCAATCCATGTTCACGCCGGCATTGATGCATGGCGAGCCGGACGATAGCCGGTAGTTGGCGGCGGCTGGATTGGCATATGCCGGATCATTGGTCAGGTTGCCATACCCCGGCGCGAAAGAAGAAAAATTGGCGCAGCAATTCACGAAAGCGTTGGTGGCGGCGCCGCCGGCGGAAATATCCGCCAATGTATTTCCGTAAATAACGTTATTGGTCAGCGACTGAGGCGGGATAGTTCCGGAAATGATCAGTCCGCCGGGACCGCCGGCATAGGTATTCCCGGCGATGGTGCAGGAATCCACAAACCCGGTGTAAGTCCCGATGCTTGACAGAATCATGCCCCGGCTGTTGTTGCAGATGAGGGAATTCCGCACCTTCCCGCCCGACTCCATGTAAACACCCAGATCGCCATTGCCGGAAATGACGCAATTGCTGAGCATGCCATAATATCTCAAAGTCACGCCATGTTTGGTGTTGTTCATAATCCGGCAATTGGCAAAAATATTAAAGATGTGGTATGAATATATGGCGTAGTTGCTCTGATTATTGACGATTTGGCAATTATATGCGCATCCGCCGCCGTTGTCCGCGGATATGCCGCTGCCGTTGACGCCGGAATTATTGTTGCTGATGACGCAGCCGTGCAGGGCGTTGGCGGCGCCGGCCAGAATCCACGCACCGCCGCCATACTGTCCCGCCCAGTTGCTGCTGATGATGGAGTTGGTCACCATGGCCGTGCCGGATATGCGGCAGCCTCCGCCGTAAAATTGTGACCAATTATTACTGATCCGGCAGTCCTGAATGACGGTGAAATCCGACACTGATAAACCGCCGCCGCCGCGTCTGGTGTTGGAGTTGGCCATGATCGTGCAATTGCTAATAATGCCGCCGGCCAGGTAAAGCCCGCCGCCGTAATCTTCCGCGTAATTTCCCTGGATCAGCGAGTTTTCCACCCTGGAATTTGCCCCGCCGCCGCCGATCCCCCCGCCATTGCCGCCGCTGATGTTTGTTGCCATGTTGAATTTTATGTCACAGCAGCTTACCGTGCAGGCCCCGCCCAGATTTACTCCGGCATAATAACCGGACACATTGCTGATCACCCAGCAATTTGTCATAATGCCTTTTTCCAGCCGGATGCCGCCGGCATAAACCGGCTCGCGTCCGTTTTGGAGCGTCAAACCGTCAATGACGCAATCGGCATGATTGGCATGCATGCAGCGGGTGGCTTGATTGCCGTCCACAAATGTATTCGAAGCGCCGTTCAACCCCTGCAGGGTGATCGCCTTTCCGATGAAAATGGCAGTGTCCAGATAATACGTTCCATTCGACACCCAGACGGTTTCACCTGCGGCCGCGGCATTGATCGCGGTCTGGATGTTGGTGGACGCGTTGGTCCAGGTGTTGTATGGCGTGCCGGGATTCACACCCGGCGTACCCGGCTCAACCACGAAACGGTCGGCCGGCAGGTTGCCCACAAGCCCGCCCAGGAAAATGCCTGCAATCCAAAGGATAATAGGTTTATTGAAGCGCATGTTCGAACCTCCCTGTTATTATTTGTACGTTGCGGAATATCTTGCTGTCATTCCATGAAGTCTCTTTCAAAATAATCAATTTCAAAAATCTTGCCACAAAGGCCGGGGTGGAACCCGACCCTCCAAGAGCGGGTTGATTTTGTATTATGGAGGGACGACTTCCACGTCGTCCGCTGCCACAAAGGTCGGTGTGGAACCCGACCCTCCAAAAACGGGTTAATTTTTTATTATGGAGGGACGACTTCCACGTCGTCCGCTGCCACAAAGGTCGGTGTGGAACCCGACCCTCCAAAAACGGGTTGTTTTTCCATTTTGGAGGGACGACTTC
>CAYXEK010000127.1:0-10429 GCA_964463985.1 uncultured Verrucomicrobiota bacterium | reverse complement strand
AATTCTTTCAAAAAGTTTGTTTTGAAATTGGATCGATGGTTTGACGATTACGGACTTAATGAATCAGTCGCGTTGCAAAGCACCTTGAACCTTGGCCAGCATCTCCCGCCAGGCGCCGCCGCCGTGCGGCAGTGTTCCAGGCGCGACACTGTTTGACAGCAGATCATTCATGCCCCCGGCCAGTTTCGCCAATTCTTCCACCGCCGCCGCAAATTGACCGGCAGCCGCAACGGTCCGGGACCCGCGTTCCGCCGCAGGCGCTTCTGCCGCAGGCGCAGCCGCATCGAAGATTCCATTCAAGCGATGGATGGCTTCAATGAGCGCCATCACCAGTTTTGTTTCCATGGCCAACGTCGCATCCTGGTTGGATTCGATCAGCGCCAACGCCTGACGGCAGGATTTTTTTTGCAATTCAAAGTCAGCGGGAGCGGCAAAAGGCCGAAACAGTCCCGCACCCAAAGCCAGCCGTTCCCCTTTTTCCAGTTTCCCGATCGCGGACTTCCACGCCCCGCCCGACGGAACAAAAGCGTGATTTTTTTCCAGGGCGCACTCTATCGGCCCCATCAGCGCAATCCACCGGCCGATCACGCCGGGCGCTTCCAGGCCGCGGCGGGCGGCCCAGGCCGTCCCGAGGGCAGCGGCATCCCGGCCGTTTACATTCCATGACCATTCCGCCAGGGCGCTGATATGGAAATTGTATAATTCCCGTTCCCAGATACCCTTCACATGATCGTAACCGCCCTGGACGTCAGCCGGCGGCTTGACCGGCGCCCAACTATACACTCCGCTCCATTGGTTTGTAAACAGGCGCCGCATAACCGCCGGTATTTCCTGCGCGCCCCAGAACCGCAAGGCGGGCTGCGGTGAGAGGCGCGGCCCGTTAAACGTCGCCACCCAGCGCCCGCCGGCGGCATATTCATCAAACGCCTGGTTGAAGCCGTAAACCTTTTCGGCCTTGATTTCCGGCGGCAGCAATTTCAGACACGCGTAACTCTCGGCCAGATCGTTGGAGTAACCCGTCCAGCCCTGGGTGAATAAAATACGGCCTGACACTGCGGGATGCTTGCGGCGAATTTCCTTTAATACCTCGCAGGCCACCCTGGTTTCCATCACAATCTGCGGGATGCCGGACCGCAGGCAGGTCGCGCATTCGCATTGCACCGGCGTCAATTCCGACAGCCAGATGCCGATCTCGCGCGCTCCCTGCCGCACTGCATCCTCGGCCCATTCCAGCAGGATTTTCCCGAAAAGCGGATTGGAAGCACAGGGACATACGCCCCGGTTCCGGTAATAATAAGGGCTTTTCGCCCTTTCACCCTGGCCGACCAGTTCCGGATAAACATCCTGCATGCCATATCGGGCAAAGAAATCAAGGTGGGGGCAGCGGGTTTCAAGATGGAATGGACGGACGCCGGCCGCCGGAAACGCATTGGTTGGCATGCGCAGGCATTGGACAGGCCGGCCTTGCGCAAAACCGATGCCGGCGGGCGCCAGCGAATAATTGAGCTTCAGCGTGGCCAGCCACGGAATCTGCGACAAGCTGTTGTTCCACAGGCCGCGCTCGTCAAAGTCCGGCCAGTCAACCACCCGCGCCAGTGGAATCAAAGTCCGGTCGGACGCCAACCATGGTTCGAGAAGCTGGATCATGGTCTGGACGCCGAAATAAACTCCCGCAGCGTTCCAACCGGCAACCAGCAACCGGTTCGTGCCCACCGGCTCGATGAGATATGCCTGGTCCGGATTGGGCCGTGTTTTCAGCGCCCCGGCATTGCTGGCGCGCAGGGATTCCACGGCGCCGGCTTGATCGAAAACCCCGATCACGATCCGGAAAAGCCCGCCGGTGGGATTCATGCCCGTGCGGGCCTTGAATACCGCACATATTTCGCCGCAAGCCTGCTGTTCGATGGCGCCGGCGCCGCGCGCCGGAAATATGCCGATATCGCGCGGATGACATTGAAAAGCATGACTGAAGGCAATTTCATGGGGCAGCGGCAGGAGGCGGTCCCGCCATGCCGCCTGCGCCTCCGGGGTTAACGGCACGACCTGGGCCCATCCCGCGCAACCGATGCAGTACAACATTAAAAATCCCATCCGCCGCATACTCATTTCCTCCTTTAAGGCGGCCCTATGTTCAACTGATCCGCCAATCCCCCGCCGGCGGGGAAAACGATCCTGACGGCGCATCGGACTTCCGCGGCGTCGTTCGTCGAAGGGGTTAGAACCGGAATGATACTGACGTAATAGACATATTGAGAAACGCGGTCATCCACAAACACCCCCTCTTTGCCTTCGATGATTTCCAGTCCCATCCTCTGCGGTCCCGCCAGGCCGGACCAATGCATCTCCGCCGCGCGCCAGCCGGCAAAGAACTTGCGCCAGCTGCGATCCGCGCGGATGCCGGAAAAAGGCGGCAGGAATATCTGCTCGGTCCGGCCGGTTGTCAGGGCCAGGTCCAAACGCGCGCCTTGCG
Source organism: uncultured Verrucomicrobiota bacterium (assembly GCA_964463985.1). GTDB lineage: Bacteria > Verrucomicrobiota > Kiritimatiellia > JAAZAB01 > JAAZAB01 > JAXGPF01. The sequence continues at coordinate 7,959 of CAYXEK010000127.1, read as the reverse complement.
CGTCGTCCAATCCGCAAAAATATTCCGGGCTGAACTGCACTTGATAACGGACTGCGGGGTTGTTACGGTATACCGGCTTGACCTGGAGATGAAAACACAATTCCAAACTGTTTGCGCCGAATGTGACCCGGCGCACCAGCTTGCCGGCCGGATCATCCGTGCAGATCTCGAACCAGTTGGTTCCCATGCTGGTTTTCACGCCATTATACCACCAGCCGAACCGCGGCTCAAAGGCTTGCCCGCCGGACTGGAATGTATAGCGGTCCCGGACAACCAGCGGCCACTCATCCCGGTTGATCCGCAGGGCGCCATACCACAAGCGCAGGCGGCAATCGTTAAAGGTCGCCGCAGTGACGTTTTGCGTCGCGCGCGATTCCGCGCGGGCGGCGCCGGACCAAACCAATCCGGCAACCATGCCGGCCAGCAACGCGCATCGCCGCCAGGTCATCGCCGTCATGGCGCCCCTCCCCCGGTGACATACTCCCGGCCGGCCGGGTGCAGCGATGCGGCAATGCCCGCGCCGCGCGCCTTGAAATACGCGATCGCGTCGGCGTTGCTGGTCCGGTTCAGGTCGTAGAAAGCCAGGCGGAAACGGCTGGCGCCCTTCTTGAAATACAGGGAGGTCAGCGACACCCGGCTGCCGACATTGATATCCATCCATTGAATATTTTCAGGATCAACGACCAGTGCGCAGGGACCGTCCGGAATCGTGCTGACGCCGGCCCGGATAATTTCGCGCGGGAAATCGTTCTTGCGGTCATAAAATAAAAACCAGTTTTCCTTTTCCAGGTTCACATACATATACGATCCGTGCGGCAATTCGCGCCCGGCCGTCATGACCCACTTGTCCATTTCGTCGTCACGCCACTCATTGGATGCGCCCACCGCCGGAGAACAGATGCAGGACATGCGCAGGGTATGCGGCTTGCGGCCGTGCGGCTTCACCGTTCCATCCAGCAATAAACCGCCGTCGGGAAGCATGGAAAAGACAATTGTCACGCCGGCATAATCGAGCGTCCAGTCGCATTGAATCGCCTGCGCGTTCGCGCCCAGTTCGATGACCTGCATCTCCGGGACGGCATTGCCCAAGGACATGCCGTTGACTTCAAGATTGAAAAAACCCGCGAACCAATTCAGCTTGGACGGCGATGTCATGCCGAACCCCGCCGAAGGCAGGCTGACGCTGTAAATATCGCCATGCTCATCGGCCGTCACCGCCCAGGGCATGACATACATCAGCAAAGGACTGGCAAGGCGCAGGGTCCGGCTCAGTTCCATCCGGTTGCCTTGATGGGGCTGGGCGCGTTTCACCAAAGGCGTCACGTCCGCCCGCACGGTGTATTCGGCCTTTACCAGTTCCCCCATGATTTTGTCGGCATTCCGGGCAGACTCCACCGGATCATCCTTTTCGCAGTCCAGGAGCACGAATTCCTGGCGCGCAACCGTCGCTTGCCTGGCCGCGAGCATGCGCTCCAGCAAAGCATGCGCGGCGGGATATTCCTGCCGCAACCGCGCCATGGTCGCCGCGGTATCCGTCGTAAAAGCGCTGAGATCGTTATAGGCCAGACATATTCGCCGGAATTTCCGTTTCCACTCCTGGTAGACCGGCACGGCCTCCGGACCGAACACGCGCGCGGCCAGCGCGGCATCGTATTCCGGCCAGGCTTCGTTCGAGAAGGTCGCGGGGGACCAGGCATATTGCGCAAACACCAGCGTCGGTTGCAGCAGGTCGCGGCACAAATAGGCGCCGTGCGAACGTTGCGGCATGGTCTGAAGCCAGGCCATCTGTTCCGGCGAATAAACCTGCTCCACCGTCTGGGAATTGATTGAGAGTTCGATCCCCCATGGCGCAAAGGGGGTGAACCCCGCAAAGAAGGCGTTGGCCCGGCCCATCGGTTTGAACACGGATTTATACCGCGTATACCCCATGAAAAAGGAGGCATTGTTAAACCAGTGTATATAATTCGGCATACCCATGGACTTCAAGACGCCCGTCACGGCCGGATCTGGCGTGCAATGAAAGACATTGACGTCCTTGAAAAAAGGATCCTGCATTGCGCCCAGATATTCCTCCAGATACTGCCGGCCGTCGTAGATTAAATCCGGGGCAAAATATCCGTTGGTCCAGCTTGCGGGCGGACCAAAATACGTGTACGGGGCGGTTTGAATGGCGCGCCCGCCGTGCCGGTCCGCCGCCTCCTTGATGTGTTTGACCCACAACGCGTTATCCTGGCCCAACCCCATGCCCGCCGCCCGGCACCGCTCGCAGGCCCGCCAGGCCGCGCTGTGTTCCTTCCTCAAATCATCAAAATTGACGCGAAAACTGTCCACACCTGCCCGGCAATACTGCTCAATCAGATTTTGAATCCACCGCGCATTATCCGGGTCGCTGGCGCACAAATGGCCAGTATTAAAGGCCTGGCATAATCCACGATAATAAAAAGGCATTTCAACCTGCAGACCGCGCCGGTGGCACTCCGTCAAAAAGATTTTCAAATCGGCCAGTTCCTGAGCATTTAGCCCGTCTTTATTCTGCTCCATATCGAACGAAATGTAGGGGCTATTGGGGGTAATCCGGTTAAAACGCAACCGGGCATAGACATCCAGGAAACTCCACAAGGACTGCTTGGCGGGAAACGACGTGATGGCCCGGACGGGGAATCCGGGATAATCCTCGATTTCCACCTGCGGCATCCGGAGGACGTCGGCACTGCGCCGCGGCAACTGGGCCAGCGTGAAGGAGCCGTAGAGCGCGCCCGCATCATCCGCGCCGGCAACCACGCCATAGGCGCCGCGGGTAAAGAGATGAAAACCCTCCGGACGCATTGATTGCGCGTCCGGCAGCTCGCCGATCCGGTCCAAGGCCGCCTTGACATGGGGCGCGCCATGGCGGCCGATGACCAGGACTGTCGCGCCGGTTGCCGGCGCGTCGTTGAAATTTGCGACACAAACCGAAGCTACGCGCAAATAACGATACAGATCGTTGGTCAATTGCCCGACGGCATATTGCACTTGCGCGCCGGGCGTCTGGCCCTGAACAACGACCACCCGCTCCGGAATGACGGCATCTGCCGCTGTTACGACCGTCTTTTGCGGCACGGGATAAAGCAACAAACTCCCATCCGCGATCGCGCCCCAGACGCCGCAAAAACCGACCAACATCAGGGTTAACCGGCGCCGGCGCATGGCAAGCCTACTCTTGCGTGATTTTCTTTCTGTTTTCAAAGCTCTCCTAAATTTTAACAAAAGGCTGGTTGGCCTTGAATAACTCGTCCGCCATATCCCGGACTTGCGCCGGTTTCAGCCCGGCGCATTGGGGATCGCGGTATAGCGCCTGCAGCAGCAGGTTCCGTTCACTTTGCAAGACACCGGCCACAACCCATTGCTGGCAAAGCGCCGGCGGGCGCATGACTTCCAGCAGGTGTGCGGGAATATTTTCCACCACGAGCGCCCGTACCCCCATCCCGTCCACCACGCCGAGCGTCTCCACGCAGGCCCCGGCCGGCAGGCCGGGTATCTGCCCCGTGTTGATTTTATTCACCGCATCCGTGAACGGCTGGTTCTCGAGGAAAGCCCGGATCATTTCCGCCCCGGTTTCCCGGGTTTTTTTCGGCATGGCTTTCGCGCCGGAAATCCAGTCCGCGATGTTCCGATCTCTCTGGCGCAGGCCCTGGCGCCGGTGAAATATCTCCGTCCGCCGGATGTCGCAGTATTTGATCACATCGTATTTTTCGGCCGCCGCTTGCAAGTTGTAGCGCGCGGGATTATTCGCCACGGCAAAGGACAGGAATTCACAGGTATGCCGGTCGCCGGGATACGGCAGGTAGCCGAACGTTTCGTAGAGTTCGGCGCAGAGCAGATGGCCGGACGAGAATCCGATTTCATCCGCGCTCTTCCGCGGCAGGATGTCCGCCAGTTTTTTCCGTTTCAACTTGGCCCGCAGCAGCCGGTATCCATCTTCCCGGCCGATTTTAAAGTCCACCACCCAGGTGAAATGGTTCACGCCGGCAATGGCCAGCGAAATCGGGTTCCAATTTTCCAGTCCGAAAATCTTCTGGATGATGTCCTTGGTTTCAAAATAGGCATGGCAGAGCCCGACGGACGGGTTGCCGCAACACTGCTGGAGGGTCGCCGTCAACACCGCCATCGGGTTGGTGTAATTGGCGATGAAGGCGTTGGGGCAATACCGCTGGAAGTCTTCCGCGAATTCCCGGAAGACCGGGATATTGCGAATGGCCCGGGACCACCCGCCGGGACCGCTGGTGTCGCCCACGGTGGCAAAGATTCCATAGCGTTCCGGGATTTTCAGGTCATGCGCCATGGCGTCCAGGCCGCCGGTGGCGATGGTGATAATCACGGCATCCGCGCCGCGCAGCGCCTTTTTCCGGTCCGTGTACTTCAGATATTTATCCCGGCGCCGGTGATGTCTGTTGGCGGCCCGGCCCCACGCCGCGCAGGCGTCCAGGGCTTGCGGGGCAATATCCACCAAGCGTATTTCAAGCGGTTCGTCAAAGACGCAGATGAGATCGGTGATCAGGCGCGGCGCCCACATGGCGCTGGCGCCCAGTATGCAAATATTATACATAGCCGCTCCTCATGTGTCATTCCACCGGACATGCCGCGCCGGCGGGCGCGTTAATTTTGACCCGCCGCCCGGTTTGCCGCAGGTGCCGCACCATGTCCGGCAGGTCGCAACACCGCAAAATGCCGCGCGCCATGCCGGACAACGGCCAGTCATGCAAATCGGCCTGGATGATGGCGGCATAGGACGCGAGCGTATCCGCAAGGGTGACACCGCGTACATGGCGATCGAGGACCGCGGCCATCAAGGCGTGCAAACCGCCTAACCCGCGCCCGGCGAGCGAAAACGCCGCATGGCCGTGGCGGCGCAGAAAGCGCAAAACCGCCAGGACGTCATAGACGCGCCGGCCCAGCAGGGAATCCCCCAACATATCGCAATAAGAAGCATACATGAAATCCGCGTTGCAACGCGCCAGGAATGGTTCGCTGAGCCGGCCGGTGCGCGGGAGGGATTCCCCCAGGCCGCGGACATCCAGGACATAATAATCCGTTTCCGGGGGGTGCTGTTCCGGCGCTGGCTTATAGCTGACATGCGGCAGATGGATCGTCGTAATTTGCTCCGCCGCAGGAACATGGAACCAGAGTTCCCTGGAAAAGCACTTCAAGACGGCGAAGACCTGCGCTTCAGTTTCAATCGCGAAGCGCGAAACATGGCGCTGCCGCCGGCTGTCATAATAAGGGCGCAATACGCGATAAGGCAAAGCGCCGGCCGGCCGCGCTGTAATGCGCAAACAGCGTTTCAGGTTTCCCGGCACAAACACCCGCCGGCGGCGCCGGGCCGCCCGGTGCGATGCCCTTGTAAATTTGCAGATCGAATGGCTGCCGGCCGGCGCCACTTGCCCGCTGCGCGTGACGTTTAACTCCGCCGGCTCAAATACGCGGCCGGCCGGCGCGTTGCGCGCCGGTGTAATCCCGGCCTGCCGGCAGAAAAACGCGGCCATGGCGGCGCCCATCGCCGGACCATAGCCATGCCCGCCTTTTTCAACCACGAGCCGGATGTTGGCGGGTTTGCCCAGCAGCGTATACACCCGGCGTAAATGCCGATAGGCTTCCCGGGCGCCGCGCAGATCGAAGTAATCATTTTCCCTGGCGAGGATGAGCGTCGGCCGCGGCGCGGCGGCGGTCAGATGGTCATACAATTCGTAGCCGCGCCCGATGATCCCCGGCGGGTATTGTTACGAGTCGGCCGCCAATTCGTTTTGCAGGTTCCGGCGGTAAGTGGTGATAAAACAACCCGGGGCGCCCATGGTCAGGCGATCGTCCAGCGCCAGCATTACGGCGCTCATGGTGCCGCCGCCGGAATGCCCGGTCACCCCCGCCACCGCCGGATTGGCCTGCGGCAGCGCCAGCAGAAAGTCCAGTCCGCGCACGGCATCCCAGGCCCGCCAGGCGCCGAAAAATCCGTCAACCAGATATTGCTGGTTCCCGGCCAGGATATGCTCGTTCACACAGCGCCCGATCTGCGGTTTGTATGCCAGGTATTGCGAGCGTTCGCCCTGTCCGATCGGATCAATGATCAGCGTTAAAAATCCCTGCGCCGCCAGCCCGGCGCAGATCTGCTGGTAACGCGGCGCCGCCTTCCCGATATCGGCGTGTTCGCACAGCACCAGCGCGCAGGGGAACGGGCCGGCGCCGCGCGGAACGTAGAGATTCGCCGTGACGAAAAATCGCGGCCGGCTTTCATAAAGCACCTTTTGAATATTATACGAGCTGGTTTTGATTTCACCTGTAATGTTGGCATTCAAGGGCGTTTTTTCCGCCGGCAGGTTATAAATGGCTTGCATATCCGCCCGGACAGCCGCCACGTAGCGCGCCATGGCCGCGCGGGTATTGATGGAAGCAAACCGCGCCGCGCGCGGCGCCAGGCAGGCATCCACCCGGCGTTCAACGTAATCCTGCAGCATGCGCGGAAATAATGCATCCATAAATTTAACTACTTGAAATAAGCTGGCTGATCACAGTTTTGTCCTGGCAGCCTTCCCGCTCCAGGGATAAACAATCCGCGTCAGCGCCCCGCCCCGGCGCGCCGATGCGGCGGCATATATTCCGGGCAAGGTCATCCGCAGCCCCTCGCGCAAGCCGATCGGCGAAGGCCCGCCCGAGCGGACAGCCTTGAAAAACGCTGCCAGCATCGCGTAATCCACGCCGCCGTGGCCGGTGGCTTTGGGATTGCCGGCATGTGCCGGCGGCATTTCCGCGATCGGCAGTTCAATCCAGTTGTTGAACATTTTCAAGTCCCGGGAATAAAACAAAGTCCGCTGGCTTTCAGCCGCCTCCTTACGGAATGTCCGATACGGCGGCGTGCGCTCAAAACAGCCCTTGGTGGTGAAAAACCGGAGGGCATGACCGCCGCCGAGGTAATTGTTGATAAACGATACCAGCAGGCGCACCACCACATTGGATTTCGTCCGGAACAACGCGGCCATCACGTCATGCTGGCCCTTGACCTTGTTAATGTGGCTGCCGGTGTCGAAACAGGAGACCCACTCCAACTCCTCGTCCAGCAGGCGCAAAACCGGCCCGAGGGAATGCGTGCAATAGCGGATCGGCTCGTAATCGGCGCGCCAGGGCGTACGGTCGAAATAGGAGCGTATATCGTGGATATAGGAAGCTTCAACGTAAATCGGATCGCCGAACAGTCCCTTTTGCTTCAAATCCACGGCCGCATCTATAAAACCCCAGAAATTCGGGTTGGCGCCAGCCATGTAAAACGCCTTGCTCCGCTTATGCGCCACCCACAACTTATCGGCTTCGGCGGCGTTCAGTACGGCGGGAATCTCCGAAAGGACATGGACGTTGTTTTGCAACGCCTTGACGGCAAATTCGGTATGCAAGGTGGCCGGCGTGCCAATCAGCAGGGCATCCAGCGCCACGCTTTTGAGCATTTTATCGAAATTGGTGAAAGTTTGGATGTTGGGAAATATTTTCCGGGCACACGCCAGCGATGGTTCGGAGATATCGCAGACGGCCGCCGGAATAATCCCGTCAAAATTATTTACCGCCTGCTGGAACAGTCCGCCGCCGCGGCCGCTGTTGAACTTCCCGTGCGGCGAGCCGAACCCCACCAATCCCAACCTGATTGCTTTTTTTTTGCTCATTTTTTTCGACCCCTTTTCATATAGCGTTAATTCAACGCCCGGCATGATTCGCGGACCACCAGTTCCGCTGGCACAAACTCCGCCTGCCGTTCCGTTATCCCCTCCGCGCGAATCCGGCCAAGCAATTGAACGGCGCGCCGGCCAAGTGTTTCCAAAGGCTGCCGCACCGCCGTCAAATCCGGGATCCAGGGATGAAACGGATGGGGAACATCGTCAAACGCCAGGACGGCGATGTCGTCCGGCACCCGCAGGCCCACCTCGCGGATCAACGCCAGCACCT
>CAYXEK010000126.1:0-10456 GCA_964463985.1 uncultured Verrucomicrobiota bacterium | reverse complement strand
ATGCGGGAGACCGCGGATGTCGTCGCGGCGGATTTGCAGGCGGGGGCGTATGCGCGCGCCTGGGCGCGCGCGACCAACTGGCGGGTTTGGGCGCTGCTGGAAGGCGGGATGAAAAAAGCCATGCAGTTGGCCGGCAAGGTGGAGCTAGTGGATGTGAGCGCGTTGCCCGTTCTGAACGCGCATCGGACGGCCGCGCCGCCGGTCTTGGACGGGACGCTCAATGACCCCTGCTGGCGCCGGATTCAACCGGCCGGTGGTTTTGTGACGCGCGACAGGATCAAGGCGCAACTGTCCACAACCTTGCGGCTGGCATATGACGACGAAAACCTGTATCTTGCCGTGGATTGCGATGATCCGGCGCCGGCTGCGGTCCGGGCTGCGGCGCAACCGGGCCGGGAGATGGAGTTCTGGTCCGCCGGCGATGACTTGGTGGGGTTGTTTTTCCAACCTGATCCGGCGCGCGATTTATATTACCATCTGGCCTGTACCGCGGGCGGCGTCAAGTTCGATCAGCAAGTGCGACAGGGCGCGCGCGATTACGCCTACGCGCCGCCCTGGCAGACGGCCGCCGCTAAGACCGCCCAAAGCTGGACCGCGGAAATCGCGATCCCGCTTGCCAGCCTGGAAGCCAGGGGCGGGGCCGGACAAGTCTGGAGGATGAATTGCTTCCGGATATTCCGGAACAATGCTCAGCCGGCGGCGTATTGGTCCTGGGTCGGCGATGGCGGCGCGCACGACACGGCGCGCTTCGGCGAGTTGCGGTTTCTACCATGATGTTATATACGCCAAGGAGTATCCAATGTTAAAATCAAACCAACGCCCCGCGCCGCCGGAAGACCGCGTCGGGATCATCGTGGACAGGCTGCCGCGCTGCGACCCGGCGGCGGCGGAACGTCTGGCCGGCCGCCTGGAGGAACTCGGGTATAATGTTCAACGGCTCACCGTCGCCGAATTCAGCGCCGCAACCAGGAAAGTGCAGGGCGGGATTGAATGCGCGGTCTTGATTGTCCCCCAGGCCGTGTCGTTCCCAGCGGATGCGGCCGGGGATTTACAGGCCTATGCCGAGCGCGGCGGGCAGTTGCTGATCCTGGGCGGGCCGTTGTTCAACAGCCTGGTGAAACTGGTTGACGGTCAATACCGGGAATGCGATTATGGACGGAACTGTCTCGACGCCACTTTCAGCGGCGCGATGCCGCCGGTTTTACTCGAGGGATTTGCGCCCACCTATAAAGTCTATGCGCTGCAAGGGCAAACCCGTTTCCTGGCCGAACCGGGCCAGTTCGTCTTTAATGGCGCGGTTGGTTCCAATCTGCCGCTGGACGTGATCTGCCCGGCGCCCCGGCCGCATGGGCAGGGCTATGGGCAGCGCCGTAAAACCCGGTACCTGCCGGTGCTGGAGTGCCTGGGTGAGGGCGGCCGGGCCGGCGGGCGGCGCGGCGCGGCCGCTTTCTTCATGTTGAACGATACTTTTAATTTCCCATTCAGCCTGGGCGGTACGCGGCCCAACTCCGTCGGGGCCGCCATCACCGGCTCCGCCACGGCCGGGATCGGTTTCACCCACCCGCAACCGCTGGATATCCCTGGATTTGAAGCGTTGCTTGCCGGCATGCTCGACCATCTGCTGCGCGGACTGTTTCTGTTTGAGGGCGGCAGCACCGCCTTCGTCTACCGCGCGGGCGAGACGCCGGCGTTCGGCGCCCGGGTGCTCAACACGCGGCAGGATTATCTGCCGGTCAAGCTGCGCTTTACGATCTCCGCCCCCGGCGAGCCGGCGGTGGAGCAGGAGGCGGACTTGCTGGCCGGTCCCCGCAACATCTCCGATTGCCGTTGCCCCTGCCCGGCGGAATTGCGGCCGGGGGTGACCTACCGGGTGAATGTTACCCTCCATTTTGACGGCGCGCCGGTGGATGCGGTCGCACACGAGACCATGCTGCTGGCGCCGCGCCGACCGGCGGCGGAGGAGTTCATCCGGGTCGAAGGCGATAACTTTTTGCTAAAAGACAAGCCCTGGTACCCGGTGGGCATGAATTACTGGCCGCTGTTCTTTGCCGGAGTCGAGGAGGTTGAGAACTGGTACGGCTGGCTGACTGACAGATATTACGACCAGTTGGAAGTGGAGCGGGACCTGGAATTGATGGAGCAATGCGGGATCAATTTCATCATCACGCGCCTGGACGGCAACATCTTCGATCATTCCATCCCGCACCTGCTGGACTTCCTGGAACGCTGCCGCCGGCATGGTATCCGGGTCGGGCTGGGCTGGCCGGAGGGGCTGTCGCCGTTTTATTACAGCCCGGAAGCGGTGCGGCAATTTTTCGAGGCCACCGGCATCCAGGACGATCCGACCGTCATATGTTACGATATGATCTGGGAACTGGGCGGGTGCCCGCTGCTGGACAAGTACCGCGGCTACTGGGACGCGCCCTGGCGCGACTGGATCGCGGAGCGTTACGGTTCGATTGAAAATGCCGAGCGCGATTGGGGCGTCCCTGCCAATCGGGATGCGCATGGCGATGTGATTGCCCCGGACAACGGGCATTGGAGCAAGGACGGCTCCTGGCGCGTCATGGTGGCGGCCTATCGCCGGTTCATGGATGATTATCTGAATCAAAAATGGAATGCCGCCGCGCGCGATATCCGCCGCCATGCCCCGCGCCAGTTGCTGACCTACCGCATGGGGCACATCACTGCCAATAACGTTTCCTGCACTGCCGCTTGCAAACATGTGGACTTTCTTTCCCCGGAAGGCTATGACTTCCGACTGGGAGCGGATGGGTTCAATGCCGCCTGTTTCACCTCCCGCCTGCTGGATTTTACCGGCAACGGCAAGCCGATCGTCTGGATGGAATTCGGCATGAGCCTCATCGGCAACAAGTATGCCCGGCAGCTTTTCTGGAACTGGTCGGCCTTGCGCCCGTTCCATGAGAAACTCCTGGAGCAGGATGCCCTGATGCGGCAGTTCTACGAGATGATCGTCGCCAGCGGCTGCAATGGCCTGGCCCCCTGGTGGTGGGGCGGCGGGCCCCGCGGGCGCGATCTGGGCGACTTCGGTTTGGTGGAGCCTGACGGCACATTGCGTCCCGCCGCCGCATCACTGGTGAAAATGGTTCCCGCGTTTACCCGGCCGCGGCGCCGGCCTGACCCGGAAACATGGTTTGAGGTTGACCGTGACGCCCATGCCGCCGGTTTCAGCCACATTTGCTTCAATACCGGTCGTGATGCTTATGCCGCCGCCGCCCGGGAAGGGAAACACCTGGGCATCCGGACAGCCGGGACCGGCACCAACTCGGCCAACACGCCATTGGTGGCGGTGGGCAACACGCCTTACAACGGCCACAACCCGCTGAAATACCTGAACGCGGAGTTCAACGAGGTGGTCTTGTCGGATGTCGCCGGGCGGACCTGGGATGTTGCGGCCGGCGGGACCATCACGGTCCCGCGCGGTGCGTTGTTGTCCTTGCGTCTGAGCGTCGGCAACACCCAGGAGGCGCGGTGGCTGGCGCCGGCGCCCAAACTCACGGAAGGCGCGGTCCGCCTGGTCTCCCTGTCTGGCGCGGGAATCGCCTTGCGCCATTCCATCCCCCGCGATGTCGGACGGTTCGAAGACGTGGAAATAGGGCCGATACCGCTGGGGGTGATTGACCGAGAAACAACGCTGCGCCTGTATATGGAAGCGGAAGGCCGCGGCCGATTTGGCGGGATTTTTGAGTTCGCTATTGTTGTGTAGGGGCAGAGGGACAAAGGGGCAGAGGGGCAGAGGGACAGAAGAGCAGAGGGGCAAAGTCAAATCAAAATATCAGACTTTGTGCCTATGTGCCTTTGATCCTTTGCTCCTCCTTATCGTGCCTCAGCGCCTTTGGTGCTATTTATCATAAAGTAAAGGAACATAAATTATGAGTTTCATGTTCAATCCGTATCCTTATGACGATATCAGCGCCCTGAATCAGCCCGCGTTGCCGGAGGATATCGTTCAGTCGCTGGTGAACGGCAATGATGCCCTGGCCGGTAAACTGTCGGATGCCCTGCCCGCCGGCCGGATCATTTTGCTCGACGGCCATATCGGCGCGGAGTGGAATGGCTTTCTGGGAATGTTGCGGCAGAAACTGTATGCCCGGGGGTTGATGTTTACTGCCGTCAATATCGCCGATTGCCACAAAACACCCGCGGAGCTGGATGCCATGCTGGCGGAAAACCTGCCGTTGGACAGGGAAATTGATCCCGTCCTGCTGTTTGGGAAAATCTTTCACGGTGCATTCGAGACCCTGTTTGATCCGGACAAGCTCGAAAAGTTACGGACAGGGTTGCATGCCGGCAACCGCGAGGTTGTCTGCGTTTACGGGTGCGGCGCCGCCCTGCTCAAAGACCTGGGCAGACTGGTCGTGTATTTCGATGTCGCTCCGCTGCATACCACCTTGGGTGTGCTGGCAGGCAAGGTGGCGCCGTTGGGCGACCGGCCCGGCCGCGGTCTGCGTCATGTTTTCCGCCGGCTGTATTATTACGATTACGAGATCATGGCGCGCCACCGCCAGACGCTGATACAGGATAATATACTGGATTTCTATGTTGACGCCAATCAACCCGCCCGGCTGAAGGCTCTGCCCGCCGCCGCATTTCGCCGGACGCTGGCGGCCCTGGCCTGCCAGCCGTTCCGCTGCAAGCCGGTGTATATCGAGGGTGTCTGGGGCGGCCATTTCATCAAGCGGTTGCGCCGCCTGCCGGACGGCATGAAAAATTGCGCCTGGGTCTTCGACTTGATTCCCAACGAGGTAAGCTTGCTGGTCAAGGTGGGGCGGGCGGTCATGGAATTGCCGTTCCCGATGTTTTTCAAGGCTGAAGCGGAAGCCGTCATGGGCGCCGAAAGCGTCCAGCGGTTCGGCCGGCTATTTCCCATCCGCTTCAATTACGACGACACCTACGGCGGCGCCGGCAACATGTCGGTCCAGGTGCATCCGCCCGCCGGTTACGCCAGACAGCATTTCGGCGAGCCGTTCCAGCAGGATGAAAGTTATTACGTGGTTGAGACTGCCGGCTCGCGCACCTATCTCGGGTTGCGGGATGACGCCGATGTGCGGGAGTTTTTCGAAAAAATCCGCCAGGCGGAAACCGCGAAAAAACCTTTCGATTACGAGCAATACGTCAATTATTTCGAAAGCCGCAAGGGCGATCAATTTCTCCTGCCAGGCGGCACGCTGCATGCATCCGGGCGCAACCAGGTTGTGCTGGAAATCGGGTCGTGCACGGTCGGCTCTTACACCTTCAAGATGTACGATTATCTGCGGCTGGACCTGGATGGGGATCCCCGGCCCATTCATTCCTTGCACGGCCGGACCGTCATGAACCAGGCCTGCCGGCGCGGCGCGATTGACGGCGTACTGCGGCCCCATCCCAAAACATTGCGGGAAGGGCCTGGCTGGCGGGAAGTCCTGCTGGGCGAGCATCCGGATATCTTTTTTTCGCTGCGCCGGCTGGAATTCGACCGGACGGTTCAGGACGATACCGCCGGAAAATTTCACGTGCTGGTGCTGGTGGAAGGCGAGGAAATCCTGGTGTATTCCCTGGATGATCCCGAACGGTTTTACCGTCAAAAGTATTGCGAAATGACGGTGGCGCCGGCGGCACTGGGGCGTTACGGCATCCTGAACCTGGGGCGCGCGCCATGCAAGGTTACCAAAACATTATTAAAATGACGGATATGCGCTCGGAGTCAACATCAGTGCTTGATCCGGACTTGATTGCGCGGCATAACGCGGAAGCCGCGGAAATCTGGCGGACGTTTCGTTCCGGCCGGCCCATCCGGGTGCCGGTGGCGGGCGGAATCTCCATCCGGTATTACCTGAAAATGCGCAACTTGAGTTTCCGACGCTATTTTACGGACCCCGCCTTTATGATGCGGTGCCAGCTTGAGACGCAGGCCTATAACCGCGCGCGGATTACCGGCGATCTTCCCGTGGGGCTGCCGGAAAAATGGGACGGGATCAGCGTGGACTTTCAAAACCAGTATGAGGCGGGGTGGCTGGGATGCGAAATCGTTTATCCCAAGGAGGATGTGCTTTGGACCAGGCCGGCGCTGGCGGAAGATAAAAGCGCCTTCGGCCGGCTTAAAATACCCGACCCGCTGACCGGCAACTTGATGGCGCGGATGATACAATATTACGAGTTCTTCCGCGAACGTTCCGCTGCCGAGCGCTTCGCCGGCCGGCCGGTTGCCCCGCCGCGCCTGCCCTGCGGCACCGACGGCCCCTTTACGCTCGCCGTCAGCCTGCGCGGCGCGGATAATTTGTGCATGGATTTGTGCGAGGACCCGGGGTTCGCGCGGGCTCTGCTGGATTTCGTGACGGAGGCGATCATCGCGCGCATCCGGGCGTCCCGTGAACTGATGCGCGAAGCTTACCCGGCCGGCGGCGGCTTGCCGGATGACGCGATCTGGTTTGCCGATGACGCGATTGTGCTGTTGTCGCCGGAGATGTATGCCGACTTCGTCCTGCCATGCCACCGGCGGATTCTCGCGGCTTTCCCCCGGCCGGGCGCCGCCAATTCCATTCACCTGTGCGGCCCGATCGAAAAATACGCCCGGCTGCTGCATGATGAACTAAACATCCGCGACATCGAAACCGGGTTTTTCACGGACTTTGAAAAGCTGACGTCGGAGCTGGGCCGGGCGTTGACGTACCGCCGGACCGTGCACCCCATGATGCTCTGGGACAAGACGGCGGCGGAAATTGACCAAGCCGCCCGGGAGTTTATCGCGCCCTGGGTTGAACGGGGCATGCGGCTGATGGTGCGGGTTAGCAATGTGATCGCGCCCGGCACACCGCCGGAGAATTTGGAGAAGTTTTACCAGGCGGTAAAAAAATACGGGCGGTATGAGTTTAAGCATTAACAGAAGCAACAAAGGAGGCGTCCGATGAAATGGATCGTGTCAATGATTTGCGCCGTTGCGGTAACTTGCCAGGCCGCGACGTTTTATGTGGCCACCAACGGCAACGACAGCGCCGGCGATGGTTCCGCCGGGAGTCCCTGGCTGACCATCAGCAATGCCGTGTATAATGCCGCCGCCAATGACACCGTGCTGGTCTCCAACGGCACCTATATCGTCACCACCAATATTTACATCACTAAGAATATCACCGTCCGCGGGCTGGATGCGCCCACCGGGGCGGTCATCTCCACCTTTTATCCGGATGTGAATTATTCCGCGCGCTGCGTCCGCATCAACAGCGCGGGCGCCGTGTTCGACGGTTTTACCGTGGAAAAAGGCTACCCGGACCTCTCGGACAATTATGGCATGGGCGCCGGTATCTGGGTGCAGGCCGGCGTGGTGACAAACTGCATTGTCCGGCATTGTATCTCCGTATCGCTTTACAACGGCGGTGGGGGGATGTACCTGGGCTATCCTAACTCCCTGGCCACGGATTGCGTGATCGTCAGCAATCAGCACCTGGTGGGCACCGGTTCGGGCGCCGGCGGGGTGGCGATCTACGGCGGCGCCCAGCTCCGGCGCTCGGTGGTGCGCTATAACTACCGTGTCGGCGGCGGCGGCGGCGTAAATGTCAACACTGCCGGGACGGTCGCGGATTGCACGATTGCGGACAACTGGGTGGCGGCCAGCGCCCAGGGCGCCGGGCTTGCCGTCGCCGGGCAGGTCTTGCTGGAGACCTGCGTTATCAACAACAATACCAACGCTGTGCATGGCGGCGGCATTTACGCGGGAGCCGGCACAACCCTTGTTTATAACTGCACGATTACCCACAACCAGGCGGCTAATGGCGGCGGGGGTGTGCTCGTTACCGGCAATGGCCTGGCCGTTGTCAGCAACACCTTGATCGCCTGCAACCGGGCGCTTTACGGCGCCGGCGTGGCGAATAACGCCAACACGGCCAGTTACGGCACGCTGGATATCGCGCGCTCCCGGGTCGTGGCCAATACCAATCGCGCCTGGCATGGCGCGGGAATTTACTTGCGCAACCACAGCAACCTTAATTCGGTGGTAGATTGCGTGATCGTGTCGAATGTGTGCGGCACGAATACTTCCGGCGGGGGGATTTACACCGATAACTACTCCGGGAATTCCGGCAATGCCACGTCGCTCTTCCGCAATTGCCTGATCCGGGGCAACCGCGCTCCGGGCGGCAGTCTCGGATACGGCGGCGGATTCTATATCGGCACGGGCATAACGGAAGTGCTTTCCTGCACGATCGTGGAAAATGAAGCCGGCCGTGTAGGCGGTGGGATTTACATTGTGGCCGAGGCCGCGCCGGACAAGGCGCGCATCTGGAATACGGCGGTAGTCGCGAATTTGACGAACGGCGGCAGTGCGGCGGCCAATACCGCCGACCTCTATCTGCCGGCGGTCGGACTGACCAATGCGTTTTATTACTCTTGCAGTCCGATGCTGACCAACGCCGCGCAGGGTAACATCACGAATGCGCCGGTTTTCGCGGCGCCCGGGACGGGGGATTTCCGCCTGGCGGCGGCTTCGCCGGGCATCAATGCGGGCACAAACCAGGCTTGGATGGCCGGCGCCACGGATTTGGACGGCCGGCCGCGGGTGGACCGCGTGGCCCGGCGCGTGGATATCGGCAGCTATGAATACATTCCGCCGGCTACGCTGTTCATGTTGCGCTGAAAACGGCGGGTGTGATTCTTCTGTAGTGGCCGAACTGTGTTCGGCTTTCCTGGCGGAGTGCGCCACACAGTGGCGCCGCTACAGCCGGAATCCGATCTCCTGTAGTGGCCGAACGGCGTTCGGCTTTCCTGCCGGAATGCGGATAAGGGCGTCAACGCTTGCGCCGGAATTGCGCGGGGGTCATGCCCCGGATTTGCTTGAACACCCGGGAGAAGTGAAAGCGATCGTAAAATCCCGTGGCGGCGGCAATGGCATCCAATTTATGATCATTACTGTGCAACAGCCGGCAGGCCTCTTCAATCCGCCGGATTTGATAAAACGACTGAGGCGACAGGCCGGTTTGTTTTTTGAACATTCGAATGAACGCGGTGGGATGCATGCTCGCCGTCTTGGCTAATGCGGCATTGCTGGCGGGATGCGCCATGTTGTTTTCCATGCAGGCGATGGCTCGCAGCACCCGTTGATCACGATAGCCGGCATGAATTAATTCTTCCGGCACCATTGACAAGGCAAAGTAGCAGAGGAATAAAATTCTGGCGGACAGCAATTTCTTGCGATGCGGTTCGGCTGCAACCAAATCGGATAATTGCCGAAATGTATTCGTCAATTCCGGCGCGGCGGGAAAAGAAATGATGCCGGGGAGCACACGGTCATAAGGCGGATCCGCCACAAAATGCACAAAATAATGATCCAAGGGATGCCGACACCTTTTCGCCGTTATGGTATTGGGAATAACCAGGAAAATCCGGTCCGGCAACAACTCAACGCGGCGTGAATTATAAATCAACGCCGCGCCGGCAGTTTTATTCCAGTAAAGCCGCCAGTAAGGAACGGAATAGTTGTCGCTATGCCACCATTTTGCCGGCTCCGACAGGCGGATAGCCTGGCAGTTGAATATACGCACTCGGATTTCATCCAATGGGGTCGGTATGGCGTTGCGGGGCAGTCTTTTGTTCATCGCGCAATTCCTCACAATCCTGTGGCTAATAATATACATAAAATATGGCGCGATTGTCCATTGTTTTATTGGATGCAACGGCTAGAATAGCGACAATCAAAGGATCGTTGGCAGCAGCATCAGGCGGAGCGAACATGACCAGGACTTGCAAATGGCTGGCGGCATGGGGCGCGGCCATACGGACGATCGAAGCCATGGCGGCGGCATTGGCGCCGATCGCCCTTCCGGAATGCGGCCAGCCGCCCCGGTTGGATGGCATGTTGGATGACCCGGTCTGGCAAACCCCCGCGGCGGTTGCGCAATTATACCTCGAAAACACCGATACGCCCGCGCCGGAGACGGCCGTCTGGCTGGCGCGGGACTGGCAATGGCTTTACCTGGGATTCAAGTGCCTAAATTCCAACATGGCGCATGTTATCCAGACGGTGTTCAAGCACGACGATCTCTATCCCAATTTTTACGGCAACGAGTCGGTGGAATTTTATATCCGACCCGACGCTGCGCAGGACCGCTATTACTGGTTCGTCCTCAGCGCCGATAACGTGACCTTTGAAAATCGCATCAGCGCGGCCAAGCCCAATCTTGGATGGAATGCGCCCTGGCGGACCGCGGTCAAACGCTTGCCGCACGGCTGGACGGCCGAGATGGCCGTGCCATTGTATGCCCTGGACTGCGACGACCTGGGGGGCGCGCAAATCAACATCGTCCGCAATCGCAGGGCCGTGGAACTTGACCAGTACGGCGCCAAACAAGGCGAGCAAACAGTCTGCTCCACCCTCGCACCCAATACCAGGGACCGGCCGCATACGCATGATTTTAAACATTTTTCCGCCGTCGCCGGACTGGGCGGGTTTAAACCGGAAGTCCCATTT
>CAYXEK010000125.1:4372-10607 GCA_964463985.1 uncultured Verrucomicrobiota bacterium | reverse complement strand
CCCGCCAGCAAGCCTCGTCCAGCCGGCCGTCCAGCGCCGGCGGCGCTGCCAGTTTCAAGGCCGCCGGCGGTTCCCCGGCATAAGCGTATCCGCACAACAACAGCAAGACCGCATGAAAGGCTGTCCGGTGGTTTGACATCATTTCCTTTCTGGCTGGCTACGGATGTCGTCTCTGAGCCAATTGCACCAATCCCGGCAAAAAATCGGGGCGTAACCCGGTTCTCCAAAAACGGATTGTTGTTCCATTGTGGAGGGACAACTTCCACGTCGTCCGATACTTTTGCAATTGGCATGGTACGCTTTTGAACATGGTTTGTAAATTGACGGAACAACTTTTTTGTGCATAATTTTGCCGCGGCCATTCATCAGGATTCGTTCAACGCGCCCAGCGGCATGGCGAGGCTGAAATGATCATTGACAATATTTTCCAAGACCCCCGGTTAAGGTTGTGGCGGTGCGGATATCAACCTCTGGCGCCCGGCGAATGGAATCATTCCGGCGTTACTGCGCCAAGCTGGCACTTGTATTGGAATGCCGCGCCCGGCGCGGTGATTCATTACGGCAGCGCCAATGTACATCTCAAGCCGGCCGGGCTGGTTTTGATTGCGCCGCACACCTTCTTTTCGACTTCCAACAAAACCGCCATCGCCGGCCACTTGTACGCCCACTTCCAGATTTCGGCTTTACAGGCCGGCGTCCTGCCGCAGATCATGCGCGTACCGGCCACGAAACCATTGCGCAGCCTGATCACCGAAGCAATTCATGCGTTGACCTCGGCGGCCGCGCCGCCATGGCAATTGTCGCTTACCATGCGCGCGCTGATAGAAATCGTCATGTCCAGGAGTTTAAATAACCTCAACGCGTCGAAGCTGGATGCGCGGGTGCTGGCGGCCCTGGAATATCTGGATCACCGGCTGGACGCCGACATCAGCAATGCCTTGCTGGCGCGGCAGGCCGGCATGAGTCCCAGCGCTTTCTGCCGGTTGTTCAAGGAGCAGATGGGGCGCCCGCTGCACACCCACATCAACCTCAAGCGCATTGAACGCGCCTGCATGATGCTCGCATATACCGAAATCCCCATCAAGCAGATTGCCGCCGCCACCGGCTTCTGCGATCGTTTTCATTTCTCGCGGACCTTTGCCAAAGTCAAACACATGTCGCCCGCCAGGTACCGCAATCTCAACCGGTTCGGCCATGCCTGACCGCATTCATAGAGCATGGATGAATTCGCGGAAATGCGTTATTTTTCCCGCATTATCGTGTTGAAAAAGCAAATGTTCAAAATCTTTCTTTTTTTGTCGCAGGTCAACTGATTTTAACAAATTTTCAACGGCGCATTTCAATTCCGCCAGATCACGAATTCCGCAGCGCGCCGCTAAAAATTGATAATCCGGCTGAGTCCGCGACAACAGAAACATTACATCGTAAAAATCACGCCCTTTCCGGCGCGACAACATTGCGGATATTTTCATTGCGCATAATACCGGATCCGGCGGCGCCGGAAACGGAAAAAAGAATCCACAGCCCTTGATAAAACTCATAACCGGCACATACTGTATTCCTTGATCCTGTGCTTCGAGTTTTACCATAAAGCGCTCATCGCGATGTCTGGAGAGCCCCATCGCGAACAGCAAGCCGGGAAAATGCAAACTACGGCGGAAGGCCGTCAATCTGTTCGAGACCTTTTCCCGCGCCTCAACGTCAAATCCGTTACGCCGCAGGAATAACAGGACCGCGTCGGACATATTTTCAAATTCATTCTTGCTCAAACTCCGGCAGTCGAAATCCAGATCTTCGGAAAACCGATCAATACCCTTGGCTAAACGCAAACTGGTGCCGCCAATGAAAATAATTTTCTTCGCATAATTTGTTGCGGAAAGAAAGTCAAGGATCAGCAACAACAGGTATTCCTTGAGGATATATTTATGCGCTTGCGCATTTTCACGTATGGCTTCCGGGTAAAACGGCTTGATTTGCTCAATCGCGATCATAGCTGATACCTGAATTTTGCACCGCGCAAGTTTGGCGCAGGGCGCGGCGCGAGGGGTGCCGCTGTATAAGCATACCGCAAACTCCCGAGCAACAAAGCCCTGCGCCAAAATCGCGCGGCCGGCTGCCGGAGAATATTGGTGTTTTCTGAAACTTGGCTCGCGTAACCATATGGTTGATAACAGATAACGGCGCACAAATTAATTCGCATGCGCTATGATTGTTTTAAATCATTTGACACCAATATTCATGCAAAATTCAGGTGATACACCTTGGACAACAAGTGCACACGCTTTTCAAGCGTTTTGGATCGGAACCGCCTTGCCATTTCCATCCATTCCGACCGATTTATATCCTGCCGTAAGACGTTGATATCCAGCCGGAGATTGAGCATTTCCTGTTCCGTGTTGTAAAATGGGTAAAGATACAGCAAATCCAGCAGGGCTTTTTCCCGGGTGGCATATTTCGTTGCGCGGCCATCCGCGACCTGGCGTATAACATAGCCAAACATCAGGTCCGGCTTGACGCTTTTGTACGAATATTCCCCAAAACTGTTGCGAAATACCGCCGTCTTGAGAGACGTTACGCTGGTAATCTGGATTATGGATTCCGGGATCAAACCATAAGCAGCCAACGCCGAATGCAAACTGATATAGGACGGATTATAAATTTTTCCGGCGAAGTATTCAGCCATGCCGGCATGCCCCTTGTATTCAGGGAAAGCGTATAATCCCTGGCGCAAACGCACCAAATATCCTTTCAGGATCCAACGGACAAAATTATTGCGGTTGAAGCCCGGCCAGCAGGCATAAACCTGATGAATGTTGAAACATCCGAGATCAAACATTTTGCCCTTGAATTCCACCCAATTCATTGCTTGTTTCCTTTATGCAACACATATAGTGCATTTCAGAAACATATTCAACAATATTTGGATTTGGAATAAAGTAACTTGCCTGACCGCCGGCAATCATCAGCAGGTCAATTTTATCCAGCGTATGACGGACACATTATCCTCGTAGCACCAGAATGCGACCAATACCGTTCCATCCGCCAGCCGCGCCAGGCAGGGTGCGCCGAACCGCAGCACGCTGAAATTATGCGACATGTTTGCCGTTACCGCCGTTTCCCCTCCGCCGGCATCGCCCCATAACGGCAATTCCGCTTCGTTTTCCCACCGGTCCCGGCGCAAAATCGAGATGTTTGCCCACAGGCCGGGCCGGTCCATCCGGCGATAAACACTGAGGATGCGGCCATTTTCCAAAACCAGCGGGGTCAGCGTCTGGCCCTGCAAGCCGGTAGCAGCGGGCGCAGACCAGTTTTGTCCGCCATCTTCGCTCAAGGCATAATGATTCGGACGGTCGGACTTGGCAATATCGTCATACACCCAGGCCGTGGCCAGCAATCGGCCATCCGGCAACTCCGCGATTTTGGATTCCCAGAAAAACACCCGGCCGGCCGGGTCTGACATCACCGTCCAATATTCCGGCCAGGTCCGCCCCTGGTCATGCGAAACCAGCGCGATCATTTTCAGCCCATTGGGGCAATTGCCGTCCCAATCCGGCCAGGTATGCGTGGGAATCAGCCAGCGCCCATCCCGCAGCACCGTGATGGGCGAACACATTTCAAACGACGGGCCAACCAGCGGCGGGGTGATGATTTGCGGGGCAGTCCAGGTTTTCCCGGCGTCCGCCGAACGCAAAAGCAACAACTCGGTTGGCACAAACCCCAGCGTCGCGGGATTGGTCAAACCGGCATCGGGATGACCGCTCCGGTCATGCCGGACCATGTAAGCCGCCAGGCCGCCATCCGGCAGGACAGTCAAGCGCGAGCATTCCGATGTCACACGGCTGGAGGTTTCGCCTGGCAAACAGCCCTCCGCCTGCCAGGTCGCGCCCTGGTCCGGCGAGCGGAAAAGGTGCGTGCGCAGGTTTACCGCTTCAAACGCCTCGCCCAGGACCGCCGCCGCCAGTATCTGCCCGCCCGGCAACACGGCAATGGAGGGAAAGTAGGCATGCACGCTGCGCACATGCGGTTGGGGATTGCGGTAGATCAGGCCTGTTGCCAATTTATTTATCCGGGCAGACCGCATCAATTCCCTCCAATCAATCGCCGTGCATTAGCCCAAAACACTTTCCCCCGGTCGCGCCGCGCCGGCACAACGGCGCGCACGCGCGCGATGAACGCCCGCGGCTCGTAGCCGTCAAAATCCGTGCCGAAGAGCACCCGGTCCATCCCCATGGTTGTGACGGCGCGTTCCAGCGCGCCCAGGCACAATCCGCCATGCATGCCGGCGATGTCCAGCCAGAGGTTGGGCAGACCGGCCATGACATCCAACGCGGGCTGATCGGGAATATGGGCCGCAACCACCCGGCATCCCGGCAGTTGCCGCGCCAATTCCAGGACGTCGGGATGATAATGCAGGTGTAATACCTGGCCATATTCGGCGCATTTTTCCGCCAGCCGCAAAAATGCCGCATCGGAATAAGGGCGCTCCATGTTGCGCCGCGGCACCAGTTCCCCCACCCATTTCAGGCCGCGCCGGTGGAATTTTTCCAGCCAGTCCGCCGAAACCTCGAAAAAATCCGGATGGATGACGGCGCCCGGATAAAGCAACTTGGGATGGCGGGCCGCCAGGCGCAAGGCGGCGCGATTGGCCTGGTCCAGATCATCGGCCGACCTGGCGAACACGCCTTGCCAGGTATTGAAAACCGCCCGGCTGATGCCGGCCTGTTTCAAGTAGGCCAGAGCGTGCGCCGGGGTCGCAAAAAACGACTGATGCCCCGGCCAGCCGGGGCTGGGCAGGTGGATATGGACATCAAAGATCATACCGGCTCACTCCCCCAATATCCCGCCAGGCGCCCCTGCCAATAAGCCCACAGCCAGTTGGACACGGCATCGCCGCTGTAAAATTTCGTCTTGTAACGCAGCTCCGGCGGCCAGCGCTCGGGATCGTTCATGTAGGTGAAATCCGGGATATCCTGCGCGGCCAGCGCTTTTTTGGCAATAGCAATCGCGGCTTGCGGACCGGCCAGATGCGCGGCAGCCTGGACGCCCGCCCGGGCAATCATGCTGCCCCAGCCGGACGATGCGCCGGTAATCCTGGGACCGGCATCGCACCGCGCGGCCGGCCTCCGCGCCGCGCCGGTATCCATATCCACCAGGACTTCGATGTAATAAGTTCCATCGTCCCCGATGGCCAGGCGTCCTTCCTCCCACATCGTCCGCACTGATTCGCGCCAGCAGCCGGCCCAGCTATTCTGCGGATCATGGCGCAGCAGGTAATCCAACTCCATGATATCCATGGTGGCCGCGTCGGCCAGGTGGGCAATCAGCCAGGCATGCTGTTCCCGCTCGTAATCCGAGGTTTTGCCGGCGCCGCTGCGCTTGCGCAGCAACCGCGATTCACCGGGTTGGCGGTTGACGCCTTCCGCCAGCAGACGCCGATACTCATCCTGGAATTTTGCATCGCCGGAATGTTTATACGCCAGGAGCAGGAGACTGGGGAATCGCGCCAGCGGCCAGAGCATGTCCGGATTATGGTAATAAAGATAGCGGTATTTGCGCTTCACCCAGAAATCTATCATGCAGGAAATCATGCGCGCGATTTCAGCGCGCTCCGCCGCCGCGGCATGCGGCGCAAATGCGTCCAGCGCCATCACCGCGTAAAGCACCTGGTCGGTGCTGGTCTGGTTGGAGAACCGGCCTCCGTAAATCTTCGGGAAAAACCCCTCCTCCAATTCCTCGCCCATTTCATAAATATGGCGCAAGGCATGGAAACTGCGGCGCGCGCGCGCCAGGGCCGCAGCATCGCCGGTGACTGCATGCCGGCAGACCAGCGCCTGCAAATAGGCGCCGGTGGTCATCCCGCAATTTTCGTAATGCCAGAAATCCGCCGGCGCAACCCCGGGAACATATTTGTGCATATCCACCGCCGCATCAAAAGAGGACGCCGTCAATGGCCTGGCCGTCTGCCTGTCGAGCGCGGTATAAACCACTCCGTGCGGATCAATGAAATGATCTTCCACCCAGTCCTCAACCGCCCGGGCGCGGCCGGCCAGGATGGAATTGACTTCATCGCTATTTCCCGGTTTTTCCGTCATGTCAAAATCTCCGTGTATCTGAGTTGTTTTCAAAAGTCCGCACAGAACGGTTGGGGTGTAACCCAACCCTCCAATTACCTGTGGTTTTTGGGCATGGTTCAAAAACGGTTTTTAAAGGTCACAAATGCGGATGATTCACCATA
>CAYXEK010000125.1:0-4272 GCA_964463985.1 uncultured Verrucomicrobiota bacterium | reverse complement strand
CTGTGGTGAGCCGTCTGTGACCCTTTCTGGAACCATGCCGGTTTTTTTGTTCCTGGATGGCCGGCTTCAACGCCGGCCAAGACTTTTGAAATTGGATCGTCTGAATCGGTTTTATTCCGCCGCCGGCCAGGCCGCCAGCGATTTTTTAACCTGGTCCCGCAGCGCCCCGGTCCAGGCGTCATGGCGTTCCGCGCACCGTTGCGGGCCGTGTTGATAATCCGTTGCGGCAATTTTCAAAATATCCCGATAGGCGCGATCCAGCGCCGCCGCCGCATCGTCGAACGATTGCGCGGCGGCCTGCAGTTGCCGGACACGCTCCGGCCGCGGCAAACCATCCGCCATGCAAAGCCGGTGCAAGGCTTGGAATTGAGCCAATGCCTGCAGGAATTTCTGAGCGTAAATGGTTTCCAGTCGGGCGCAGGCATCGCCGGATTGTTCGGCCAACGGCAAGGCCCGGGCGCAGACATCCAGCAGCCGCTGAATCTCCTCCGGCGCCGCCAGGCCGGCGGGCCAGGCCGCCTGAACGTCTGCGCCGCATATTTTCACCGCCGCCTGCACCCAGCCGCTTCCGGCGGTGTATGTTGCTTCCCGCAGGAAAGCTGTCACCGGTTCCATCACTTGGAACCACTCCGCAAAACGCGCCGGCGCCGGCGCCTGGTTGCCAACGGCCCAGGCTTTGGCAAACTCCCGCGGACTGCGCCCCCCGGCATTCCAGGTCCATTCCGCCAGCGCCGCATACTGGAAATTACCGAATTCCCGCTCCCACTCGCCGGATTTTTCCGGCGCGGCCACGGTCGGCCCGCGGCTCAGGCAATACAAGGCGCTGTAATTCGCGCCCAGGTATTTGTCCACGCTTTTCTTGATAGCGTCAATTTCGTATCGCAGCGTCCAGTATCCCGGGCCGACGCGCGGTCCGTCATAAGTCGCCAGCCAATGCCCATCGGCGGCATATTTATCAAAAGCCGCGTTGGCGGTATAAACTTTTTCCGCCTTGATTTCCGGCGGCAGCATGGCCAGGCATTCCTTGCTGACCTGCACGCCTTCCTCTCCGCCGGAAAGGGTAAAAAATACGCGCCCCTGCAAATCAGGATATTTTTCCCGCGCGGCCAGGATCGCCGCCACGCTGGCCTGGGTTTCCTTCTGAAACTGGCGGGGGCCGTCCTTCATACATTCCGCGCACTCGCACTGGCAGGGCGCGCGCTCTGAAAGCCACAGGCTGACTTCCCGGGCGCCCTGCGCGGCGGCGCTTTCGATCCACTCCTTTGCAATGCGCTGCAGCAGCGGCGTCGCCATGCAGGGACAACGCGCTCGGGCGAAACTCCCACCCCACTTGTAACATGGATTGCGCGCGCCATCGCCCTTGCCGGTCAATTCGGGATATAATTCATCCGCGCCGTACCGGAAAAGATAATCATAATGCGGCATGTGCGGCATCAGCAGGAAAGCGCGGCCGGCGGCATCCCGGATCAAATCCATCGGCAGCGGCGGGCATTCCGCCGGGGCATCCTGCTTCAGGATCAGCCCCGTCGGCACATGCGAAAAATTGAGTTTCAGCGACGCCATCCAGGGGATAAACCCCGGCGTTTTGATACTGGTGTTCCAGACGCCGCGCTGATCCATGTCCGGCCAATCGTAAATCTCCGCCAGCGGGATTTCCGCGGCCGCGGAAGTCAGCCGCGCGGTCAGCAGCCGGGTCAGCGTCTGGATTCCATAAAACACGCCCGGATCCGCCAGCCCGGCCACCGCCAGCGAATTGCTGCCAATCGGCCGGATCAGGTAAGCCTGCGCGGGATACCGCGCCTGCTTCAGTCGGTCGGCACCTGCCACAACTTGGCCGTTCAACCGTCCTTGTTCATCCAGCAGGCCGATCTGGATCACGAACTCCGCCCCGGTGGGCGCCTGCCCGCTCCGAGCCTGCCAGGCCGCGCGCAATTCGTTGACCGCCTGCATAACCATGGCGGAGGCGTCCGGCGCCGCGGCCAGGCCGAGCTGGCCCGGCGCCAGGCGCACCGTCCCGGTAACAGCCATTTCCTGCGGTAACGGAATGAGATAATCCGACCAGGCCCGGGTTTCCGAAGGTTCTGCCGCTGCCATGGCGGCGGCCGCCAGCAACATCAGGCCGGCAACAAATCCGGCATTATTACGCTCGTGCATGGATGATCTTCCTTCGCGTTTGGATTCTCATTATGGCAATTGAATAATGGTTGCCGCGGCAGCCTGCGCTGGCCGGAATTTTTCCAAGCGCGCCGTTTTGCCGCCGGCGGTGGCTGTCAAGGTGTAAGAATATTGGGATACGGCCGGGGAGTCGGATTCCGCCGACGCGGTCCGGATGTAATCGGTCAACAGGAGGACCCCGGGCATCCCGGGCGCGGGCGTCCGGCCCTGCGCATCGGTTTTCACCTTGCGTAACGGCGGCAGTCCGTCGCCTTCCTGCTCGGCCCGGCAGACCACTTCCGCGTTCGCTACCGGCCGGCCGGCGGCATCCTGCACCGCCACCACCGCTTGCCGGCGCACAATTACCTTGGGGAACTGCACCTTTCCCGCCCGGTTGGTCCATGTCCGCTGCAAATCGCCCAGCCGCGGCTCATCCCATTCGCAATCCACCAGCACCACGCCTTGATCGGTATAAGTCAACGACCAGTTGCGATCGTTGCCCTGGAAGACGCAGCCGGTCAACTCGGCATTCACGCCGCCGCGGTCCAGGACGGCTGTTCCGCAATTGATGAACTTGCAGCCGTAGAGTTTATGCACGCCGTCGGCCAGCGGAAATTCCACCCGTTCAAACACAGTGTCCCGGATGCTGTAATCTTTCAATTCCGGGGTCCGAACGGCCATCCCCATGCCGTAAAGCATGCCCTTGACTCCCGCAATGCGGGCATTCTCCAGGACGGTTGAACCCATGTAAACACCGCGCACGTTGTCGCCGATCTCGCATCCGGGCGCGGAGTCAACCGGCTCGATCCGGCTGTTGTAGGCGTATAATCCGCCGCCCCACTGGAGCAGGCCGGCATCCAGCCAGGGCAGTTTGCCGACAAACAAGGTCCAGCGGTCGGTCAGCGTGCAGGCGAATTGCAGCGTGGCGCTTATAGATTTATTAGTTCGGTCGCCCAGGACCAGGGCGTTCATCCGCTTCGGCGCTTTCCAGTAAACATCGCCGTTTTCGCCCTGGATGAAATAGGGATGAACATAGAGATTGCCGCGCATGACCAGCCTTTCGCGCGGCCGGTCCGGCGATCCGACCTGGAACACTGTTTCCGATCCATCGTTGGCGCCGATGATCAGATCGCCCGTCAACGTGCAGGTCTGGGCGGCGGCATCGTAATCCACGCGGCCCCAGCCGCAGGCGCGATCCATGGCGGCCAGGCGCGCCGGCGTACACGGCAGGGATGCCGGATAGTCCACGACCACCATGGCATCGCGCGCAGCATCAATGTAAATTCCCGCGCGCGCCGGCAGCACGGCCACGATTGCAATCGCAATCAACAGCAGGGTTTGGATTAATGCAGCCAAAACATCATCCCCCTTGGCACGTATTCATAACAACCGATGTCCGCCTGCCGCGAAAACCGGTCCAGCCGCTGGCGGCCTTCCGCATCCGCGGCGCCCGGTTCAGACATCCAGGGCAGGTTGGTCCCCGCATTGATACAGGGCGAGCCGTCGGCCAGTCGGAAATTCCCGCCCGGCCAGTCCGCAAACCCGGGGTCGTCAGTACGATTCCCCTGCTCCGTGGTAATTCGATCCGTGAACGGCACGGCACAGTGATAAAAATCGTTCGACGCCAACCATGTATAATTATAAACATTGCTGAATGTGCCGCTATCCACGCTGTTGAACCAGATAATATTATTATAGTTTTTAACGGTATAGGGATCGTTGTCGCGCAGCCACAGCCCGCCGCCGTCGGTCACCGCAGTATTGGACACGATTGTGCAACTTTCCACCATGGTGGTATAAGTGGTATTATTCCATTGATATTGATTAATACCGCCGCCGGTGGCGGCGGTATTGCGGGTCAGCAGGCATCCGCGGGCAAGTCCGCCATAGTATAAATATATTCCGCCGCCATCGGTGGCGGTATTTTCCTGGAGAATGCTGTTAAATATTTCTCCGATTCTCCCGATGTAAACGCCGCCGCCCCGGACGGCGGAATTCCCCCGCAATTCGCTGGCGGCAATGCGGCCGCCGTAATCATAATAAGCGCCGCCGCCATAGTTGGTAACCGCCCGGTTGGCGATGAGTTCACTGTCCTGCACCAAGCCGCCATAATAAAAA
>CAYXEK010000124.1:0-10659 GCA_964463985.1 uncultured Verrucomicrobiota bacterium | reverse complement strand
CACCCTCGCCGCCTTGCCCCGCGCCAAACTTGCGCGGTGCAAAATTCAGGTTATAGCGTAATCTGATGAAACAAAAAGACAATGGACGTCCGGAGACGTCCATTCAATTTACCTGAATATTTGAAATTTTAAAATTGAGATTTGAGATTCCGCCGCCTTGGCGGCTTTGATATTTTATAGTTGAAATTGATTTACCGTCCGCCCCGACAGGCGCGGAAAACAAATGGCGGGAGTTTCAGCGAATCGGCGCGCAGACCGGGCATCCAATCAGCGCCGGCTTGGCGCAAAACATTGCGCAAGGCGCTGATTTCGCGTTTCAAGTCGTCGACCGAAACGCTTTTACTCCAAGTCTGCGGATAATTGCCTTTTTGGCTTTGGAGGAAGCTGCGAAATATTTCATGCGCTTCAAGTTGGCCCGGAGGCAGCGGCGGATGCCGGTTGATTTCGATCAGGAACATCAGTGCCAGCATGGTGCGGATGCGCAACTTAATTTCCGTGTGGTTGACGAGAACCATGTTCCGCGCCGGATACAAGCGTACAACCGCCGGCGGCGCGCCGGCATCGGCCAGCCGTTGTCGAAACCGCCGCACCAGGAAGGAGAATGTTCCAGGCATCCCTCCCGTATCGGCTAACCGGTTGCGCAAGGGCACAAACGGCATATCGGCGAGTTCAATCCGGGCATTTTCCGCCAGGTATATCTGTCCATCTTCTGCCCGCAGGCGTTGCTGTTCCTGGGCTGGGAAAAAGAAACGCGGCGAGAGGCGCGCATCGTCAAACGGACTCGGAACCAGCACATGCGTGATCCGGTCGCCATCCCGCCCAATCAGGCTCATGCAGGCGTAAAGCAGCGCGCCCATGGTCTTGCGCCCGCCGGCAATGGAAGCGATAATTTGACTGTTGGGCGTTTCCGTGAAAGCGCGCAGCTTTTCGAGGATGAAATCGGCCACGGCGTTATTGGCATGTACATCGCGGATGTCGTCCAACTCCCGTGAACAGCCATGGCGCGGATCGGCGGCGGTAAAAACCCGGATATCATCCGCCGTATCGCCAAACCGGAGACGACCGTCAAGATCATGCCCTTTTGCCTGCAATGCGGCGCGGAGCGCCTCCCAGACCGGACGGCCCGCGCAGGCGGCGCTGGGCGCAAACAGCGCGGAACGGATTTGCGTGGCTCCAACGCTGGTGGTCAAAACAACCACGCGGCCGGGAATAACCGCCGGACGGGACTGCGCCAGCGCCCAGATGGTTTCCGTGAGCACTGCCGGCGAATTGCCGACCACGGCAAAGAGAACGGTTGCTTCAGGTTGTGCCGTTTGATGGGCAATAGATTTTTGGCGTTGTCTCATTGCGTCAACAGTGTATCCGGCGGTTTAGGCGCCTGCGCTCTGACATCCGCCAGTTCCGGCATGTTGTTGGCAAACAAATTGTTTAAGCGGTCGCAAAAAGACTGCGCTTCCGCCGGTTGTACCGGCCGGATATCATGCACCCGCTCATTGCGCAACCTGAATTTGCCTAGCAACGCCTTATCCGCCTGGCAAGCGCCGGCAAACGGATCGCCCAGATGGGCGAGTGCCTGCAACATCCATGCCATGCCGGGTGCAATCATCCCATCGTTGCGTGGGCGCAATTCATTAATCAACTTCGGCGGGAGCAGTGGCCGCAAATCCTGAATTTTAAAGGGCGGTGTTTTTTCAAGGGCCTGCGCCAGCCGCAGCCGCAGCGCGTATTCCAGGGCTTTGTAATACCGGGCAACCGCCTCCTCGCAATCATTCCAGCGGCGCAATGCATCCGCGCCGTGCAGCAGATCGCACAATACCGGTAGGGAAAGCCGGTTGGCCTCAACATCGCGCGCCAAACCACGGAGATATTCACCCGCCCGCTGGTCGAATAACGCCGCATGCGCCGCCGCCGGCGCATAATTCAAACGTTGCCATTCGAACATGGATAAGGCCCGCGCCCGGGGCTTCGCCGCCGCCGGCAAGTCTGCGTAACGGTCCAACAACCGGACGGCCGCGCTATATGCGCCGTTACGGAACAACAAATCAGCAGCACGCAAATCGCGGTCCGCGAAAAAATCACGGGTAGAGAAAGATACCAGCCGTTCGGTCCCGGTTTTCACCACGCCATCGGCGCGTTTTCCGACCGTGAAAACCAAATCGCCAATTTCCTCGTCCAACGCCGCCAGGGTGGCGCCGGCGCTCATCTGCTTGGTGCCGCTGGTGGGGTTGACCAACAGTTTTTCGTCCGGGCGCAGATGGTTTTTGGCGGCGGCGATGGCCTGCCGCATCACCGCGCGGCAATCGAAAATATCGTCATAATTCGGGATGACGAAAAAACCTGCCGCCTCATCCGCCGGGGTGAACCCGTCCGGGCAGTCATCGCGGATCAATTCCGCCATGGCAATAGAATTCCTGTCGGCGCTGGGCGCCAGCCAGTAGCGGCGCGGCCGGATGGCGCGAATGGTGGCGGTCAGCCCCGCGTGCAAATCGGAATGCTGTCCGGCGGTGCCGGTGCCGACGGTTAAAATCAGCAAGTTTGCCATAAGGGATTGTTCCTAAGCGTCAACCGCCGGCTTTGCCCGCCCCGGCCCCGGATAGGCCGCTTTCAACTGCGCCATGACCGCCTCTACGCGTTTTTTGCCTTGAAAACACTCCCGGCTTTGCTCGGTCAGGTAGCGTTGTCCCTTAATGTCGCTTGCTTGCAGCGAATCCGCCCAGGCTCGAATCTGACGGCTGATTGATTCGGCGGTGGATTTGAGATTTGAGATTTGAGATTTCAAATGGGCAAAGGCGGTCATGCGTTCCAGCAGACAGAGGATGGATCGGACTTCGCCGGCGGAACCGCGGGCGATGTAAAGAAAAGTGATCAACTCCTGGCTGGTGCCGCGTTCAAACCCCTCGGCAATGTTATTGGATATGGAAAGTCCCGCACGTTGGATCTGGTTGGCGATGTCACCCTTGAACCGGAAAGATTTATCTTCGGTCATGGTAAAAATCTGAACGCCCAATGCGATTGCCGCCTGCCATACCGGCAAATCCTCAAAACGCTCGTATTTCATGAAAAACCTTGGGTTTTTAATTTGAGATTTTAGATGCCGCCGGCTGGTGCCGGGATTTGAGATTTCAGATTTGAGTTTGTTTATCAATTGCGGTAATTACGATGCTCATTACCAACTGGAGCGACGCCTGTAAATGATCGTTTTTCAATTGCTGGGCTATCACGACGCGACGCCGGCGACAAAACCATGGCGTGCGGCGCCTCAAAAATCAGCAATGCGTATCCTTCATCAATTCTAATGGGGCGGAAATAAACGGCACTGGTTTGGCGCGGACTATCTGATCCAAGCGGACTTGACCGTTGCTTTTTCGCGTTAAATTCCTTCCTCAAATCATTTTTTAGCCATTTTTCAGCATCGCTAATCGCAGCTTGCCATGATCTGAATATTTGATCTCTCCAACGCACAGTAAAGCCCGAATCTTCTAATATGACTGCAGATTTTTGAAAACTGGCCAGATTGCCGCTAAAATGCGTATTGCAGGCAATTGCCCCCATTCCCCTTGTCAGGCGCAGGCCAAACCCGCCAAAACGGCAAAAAGCCTCTAATGCCATCATAAACCTTGTTCGTTTTGATTCTTCCATAGAAGGACAGCAAGCAAACTGTAAATCAAAAGTTGTCCCGGGAGGCATATGTCCATCAGGATTGCTTCTACCTTTCTGGCCATTCAACCACCATCGCTTCCCATGATCCGCCACACTGGCAAAATACCAGATATACGAACCTAAAGCTTCAGGGTCTCTCATGGGAAACATATCCCACGCCGGGCCTTTCAGAACGTTTCCCACGCGCAACCTGACCGCGCTGGCCGTGGCGCCGCCATGGACGCCGCCGAATATTTGTGCTTCTTCTTGGCGCGTGCCGCCCAGCGCGCGGAACCACCAGCGGAGTTGGCCGCGGATGGAGGGCACGCGGATTTCAGCCTGCTGCTGGTTGGCCCCGGCGCAGAAACAGGGGGTGATGACTTCAATGTTATAGGTCTGCCAGTTCATTTTTGGGCAGCCTCCTTTGGATACCATTCTTTATTGCGCAAATCTTTAAAATCCTTGCCTTGCGTTTCCCGCCAAAACTTCTCCAACCATTCGCGATTTTCCGGCTTGCTCAACCGCGTCATTATTGAAGTGAGTTGACCCCACTGGCCGCGGTTTCTAGTATCGCACAATTTGAGCAAATTCAAAAATATACGGTCGTTGAAGTCCGGGATGGACGCAGTTCCACTGCCAACGGCCGTGGCATTAGCTGTATTGCCTGATGCCCCTGGCATCACAAACCACCCATATCCGGCAGCGGTTTTGGCGCCAATGCCATGATCTTGCAAGCCGGTTTTCAGCCATTCCGACGCCCTGGCCAGAGGATTGAAATCGGCCGGCAGCCCCAGTTTGGCTTTCAACCCGTCCAGACGGTTTGGGCTCGGCAATGCAATCTGGAACAGGAATTCCACTCCGGCCTTCACCACCGGAAACACTTGCGGATTGGGCTGCTCGTTGTCCAGCGCCACTGCTTTTGGATCTGGGCTGGAATAATATTTTGGATGATGGCAGGTCAGAATATCCAGATCCAAAGGCGCGTTCTTCGCTGGATAGGCCGGGAGAAATGCAACGGAGCCGGAAAGGTTTTTAGTTTTTTTCATCTCCGGATACCGGGCGCATAGTTCAGGCCACTCATTTTTCGAAAAACAATCTCCAGAGGCAAACCCAAACACCAATGCCCGTTCTTCAATTCGGGCGTCGGCATCGAGAGCGGCATCGGCGGCAATGCCCTTTAAGGCCGACCCGGGGATGTAAGGCGCTCCGGTATGGCGATCCAGACATAGCCCTGCATTTTCAATCACGCCGCCAGCCTGGTTGACAATCAACCGTCCGCCCAGGACAGCGGTAAATGATGTGCTGTTGGGCGCGGTGAAAGCCTCCCGATTAAAAACCAAGGTGGATTTTAATATCACGGACTCTAAAAAACGCCGGCGTGATTCCTTGTCGTTATCATTCGCCGGAAATTCCGGGAATTTGTCCATGAATAATGAGCGTGACGCACATTTAGCCCGGTCAGCGCCCAATGCTGCTTTTGTATCCGCGGCCATGTAAACAGGCATGGTTTATCCCTTTTTGCCGAACCGTTTCAAATATGCCAGATATGCCAACGCTTCGGCCGTACAGAGCCGGAGTTGGGTGGAATTGCTTCCTGTCAGATGATCGCGCAATCCCGCGCCTGTAGCGTGATATTTTTCCGACAACAAACCAATATGTTTATCTTGTAAGTGTTCAGCGATGGCGTCACATACTAAATCGTAACCGTGTTTTTTATCCAAGCTGTATGCAATTGTAGCCAGCAATCCGTTGTTGATAATCAAGGCGGGGAACCCGGATAACACATCACCGCTTTTTTGCTCATCATCGCCATGTTGACCGGAATTTTTCTTGTTGAAAGGATCGTTTTTTAAAAATTCCAACGCGTTTTTCGCGCGGATTTGTTCAAGATTTTGCATGCACTCTCCTTATGATAATTTGAAATTTGAGATTTTAGATTTGAGATTCCGCCGCCTGGCGGCGGGAGGAGATTTCAGATTTGAGATTGCGGCATTTCAGAGAATGACGGAACAAAAACCCAGCCCGATCGTTTCATCGCCGCCGATTTGCAGCACATTACCGGCGGTTTTGAGCTTTTCCGAGAGCGGCGCCAGCGCGTTGGTATCCGGTTTGCGCTCGCCCATGACGGCATAAAACAGCGTCTCGCTCGGTACGTTTTCCTGATTGAATAACGCCCCAGAGTCAACGGTGCCGGTGGTGTCGTTTATACGTATGCGCTGCTGCACTTCGCAGGCGTTGGCGCAGAAGTGCGAAAAGATGCCATCGGATACGATCACCAGGCGATCTTTTAACGTTTTCCACAAGGCATCCTTAAAAATATTTTCCAACATGGACAGCGCTTGGGGGGGAATATCACCGGCTTTTGCAAAACAATATTCCTCCAACACCACGGATTTTTTAGACTTGTCGGCATTTTCAACGACAACCCCTTCCGCGGCAAGGCATTGCTCGTCATTGGCAACACAAATATCCTCTAGTTGTACACCGCATTCCCTGGCGTAGCGTACCAGCGCCATCGGACTCGTGAGCCATGCAAATGCGTTTTTGGCGGAGCGGACCGGGAAGCAAAGCACGCGCGCTTCGCCGATCAACAATTCACCGGCTTGATGTTCGTCGCTGCCGCTTTCCGGACCGAACAAGGCGTGCTTTTCAGCTTTTTCCGGTTCGGTCTCACCCCATAAATTGCGCAGAACGCCTTTCAGGCTTGAGCCGGGAATGATGGGTATCTGAGTGTGGCGTTCACGTTGGACAGGCATGTCAATTGCGCCAACGGACGAGCCGGCGCCGACGTGCAACGGGGTGCGGGTGAAAATGTGCATGATTTTTGACGGCATGAAATGTTCCTCCATTTTGTTGTTATGATGTTCGCTGATAATCAATTCAAATACGAGCAGACTCCGCAGAACCCCAGACCCAGACCTTTTTCGCCGAAGCAGTCGGACTGGGTGCGCCCGTGCAAGGCACGGATAAGCGCGGCGGCATTGTCCGAGTCGGCGGCTTTGAAATAATAGACCGACCCGGACGCCACAGCCATGACGGTTGGCTTCGGCCCGCCATATTGACCATTATTTTCCACATTCACATCCCAGCCGGAAAAGAAAGTCGGTTTGGGCAGACAGACGCCGATGAGTTTTGCATTTATTCCGGGCGCGGTGCGAATGCGCTCACGCCATGTGCGGCGGTCTTCACCGTGGCGTTTAGCGATGTCGCCGGATTTGAGCATGACTTGACCGTCCGACTCGCGCACCCAGTTCGGGCGCCAGCCGTTATTAAAGACGGCAGGGGTGACAAGCACCCATTTTATGAGGATGTTTCCCGATGAGGGCGGCAATGCCGGTGGTGGAACTAGCGCAGCCAGATCAAACGCATGCCCCGGCCTGACATGACACATCCGGCTTTCACCACCAAGTGTGATGGGGGCATCGGTCAGTTTTGCCAGGGTTTGCGCGCCACCGGCTTGTTTGGGATCGGCATCATTCAATTTGACATCAATCCAAAGCCGTGTTTCATCGCACAAGCGCAGATGTTCGGCGGTGTAAAACTGACCTTCTTTGGTGGCGTGAGTTGAGCTATCCACTGCAATGCCGATGCGATGCTCGGTCGTGTATAATTTCGCATCGTAATTCTCCAGCGCAGGCGGGTGGGCGTCGTCGGCCAGGTATTGCCGGAACCAATCGGCGGTGACCCATTGCGGCAATGTTGCCTTGGATGGCGCGGTGTTGGCGGCCACCGGCATGAGCCAGGCTGCGGGCAAATTGGTTTGGGCGTTGGCTGGGATGTTGGCGATGGGCGATAGGCATGACACCGGGACGGTAGTATTGGCGGCGGTGTCGCCATCGGGCGCCAGGTCGGACGGTCGGACGAAATACAGGTCTTTTTGTTTGGATTCGGCGTCATGGCGCAATGGGAATGGGCCGATGGTGCGCAGAGATCGGAAGCAATCCGATGCCACAGCTTTAGGCTGTCGCAGGGCGCCGTCCCGCCGTTTTTTATGATGAATAATTGGCTTGCCGCGCGGCAACTCGCCGGCGGCGCGCAGCAGCGCGGCGCGCAATGCCTCATGCGTGACAGTCGGCAGCGGCCAGTTGGCGCCATGCCCGCCGGCGTCCATCGGTCGGGCATCGCGGAAGAAGAGGGTGTCAACCGGTTGCAACTCGTATGTGGGCATTATTCCTCCTCCTTCCGATCAATGAAATTCGCCACTTTGAAAAGCATGGAGAAATCATTGATGACATTCCTGATATGATGCGGTTTGTTTTTGTATTTGCGCAACAGGTTCGCTAGATAACTGTCGTTTTCGTCAGTGGAGGCGGCGTTTTCAAATTCCCTTCGCGGTTTGACATATTTGGCGTCCGCCTCGTTTTGCGCATCCGGTTGGCGGGATTGTTGCCGGAACACCAGGTCGAATTCGCGGCGGATTATTTCAGAGAGCGGGAAATCGGGAACATCCTTGATCGCCTTGGCGCCGGAAACGTAGTTTGAAAGCCGGGAACTTAAGGCATAACCGAACCGGTTGGAAAACACCGGCTTTTCTTCCGGGACGGCGTTTGAGAGTTCGATAAAATTGCGGTATATTTTCAACGCGCCGCTGTCCCAATTCGCGCCCCATTCCAGGATTTCGCCGGAACGTTTGAATAGCGAAACGGCAAATGCCTTGCGGCCGTAATCCTTTTTGGCGCGCTTTTCCGCCGCCTGCGCGGCGCGCACCATGCCTTGCAATGGCGCTTTTATATGGCCAAAGGCAAGGCCGACGGATACATCGGCGCGCGGGCCGGGCACAATCAGCGGCCAACACGGTTGGCCTGGCTTCGGGTGCGCCAGCTCAACAAAGCCTCCATGGTCGCCATGCACAGCAAACATTTTCCGGTTATTATTATCGGCAAGGTTTTCAAGGGATTTTGAGCCTTTAAATGCGGCGCGCAGATATTCCGCGCAATCGAAGGCGGCGGCGGCGGGCAGCATGGCCAAAACATCGTCACCGCCGGCGTAAATTAACTGGCCGCCGAATTTTTCCACAATCGGGCGCGCCAGATACATCGCAAAATTCGACAGGGCCTCGCTGAACTGGGCATGGTAGGCGGGAGACAACGGGCGTTTGATGCCGTCCAAGGAAATCTTTGCGTTAGCGCGGAAATAATCTTGCGTGGCCTCGGCGACCTGGTCTTGAAAGTCCGGCGTGTGGACGCCGCTGATCCATTTGCCCATCTCATCGCCGTCCAGGGCCAGGACGGCGAAGTATTTTTTGGCGCCGGCAATGTCCGGTATGGATTTGAAATTCACCGCTTTCTCAACCATCAGGTTCCATTGTTGCCGGGGATGTCCCAGATATGCCGCGTGCCAGACTTTTTTCACCAGATTAATGGCGCCAAGTTTGGCGATGGTTTTGGCTGCGGCTTCGGATTTGTCGTCCGTTTTGAAAATGCGTTGAATGTCCTGATTGTCTGTTTGCGCCAGCTTATCCCACCATTCCTCTCCGCCTATGCTTTCCTCCTTGCCGGACCAAGCGTCCTTGGTGGCGCCGTGCAATGTTGTATCATTCAACGCGGGCTGATTGAAATCCCGGGTGTTGCGCCGCGCGGCCAGCAGGCGATCGGTCAACGCGTAAAAGTAAGGCCAGGCAAATCCGGAGTTGTTAAGTTTTCCGGTACTGGGCTCTTGGTTGATGAAATAACGCGAGTCACGGTCGCCCGCTGGTATATATTCGGCGGCGAGGCGATGCAGTTTTTCCAATTCTGCGCCGGCATTGCCGTCAATCTGTTTGAATTCGGTGACCAATTGAGCGATTTCCGCTTGGGGCCAAGGGCAGATTTGCCAAGTGATTTGAGGGAAAGACTTGATTTGGGCGTCAAATCGCGCCCGCCAAGCGTCATCCATGGAATGGCCTTGTTCGGCAAACCATTCCCAGGATGCAGCGGCAATTTTTTTCAATTCAGCCGTCACGGCGGTTTCCGCCCCGCGCGCCATTTCGCCCGCACGGTCGGCAGGCACAACGGCAAAAAACCTGTTGGGCAGGTTGGGTGTGAGCATTTCCTTTTCATGCTCTTTCATGCGTTCCCACAGCGAGGCTTTGCCGCCGGCGCCTTCGGCGAAAAAGGCTTTGGCATACAAGCGATCCCGATGCAGCAGGTCCAATATCGGCTGGCCGCGCAGCGACGGGAAGATGACGCAATCCGGGCCGATTTCATCGGTGACGGCCTTGATGGCATGGGCCGTCAGCCATGAAAGCAAGTAACTGCCGCTCCACAGGTCGCGGGTGCTGCGCGCCTGGGCAATGAATTCCTGCACCGGGCCGAGTTGAAAAATCAGGAATGACGGATTGATGGCGCCGTCGTCGTTCATGCATGTGGCAAGCGCGGAAGCAACGGAGTTGTGTATCCAGATGTTATGATCCGGGATGCGTGTGTCAGCCGGCAAAAAATAAGTGCGCGTATCTTTTTCGGCGCTTTTTAAAGGCCACTGCCGCCAGTGCAGGAAGAAATTCGCCCAATCGCGGTCGCTCTCCGGCATCTGGCTGACGGCCTCCACCACGCCTTTTTGGATGGTTTGAAATTCATCGGCGGCGAGGTCGGCGGTAAAGGGTTTGTCAAATTCGTAGTTCGATCCGCCCAGCGGATGGCGGAATGGAGTGTCCTTGTCGCCGCGAAATTCAGCGGTCTTGCCATCGGCTTTCTTAAAAGCCTGCCAGCGGGGAAACGGGAACCGGTCGGCGGCGGCCGCAGTCCAATCGAAATTTTTCGGCAACAATTTTTTTGCGATTTCCGGATCGAATCCGGCGGCGCGGAGGAAAATGTCGCAGGAGGATTCATGAGGTATATGCTCGGCGAGGTCAAGGGGCTTGGTTGGCGGATCGTGCAGGAAGGCCACCAGTTTGCGTTGCCATATATTTGTATTCAATATTGCTCCTGTTGTTTTGGGGAGAAACAAACAAAATGACTGATTGCGGCGCATCTTTCGGCGGCAAATTTAATTGATTAATGAGTGCCTGCCATGAAAACAAGCAACTGATTTATAAACGATGAA
>CAYXEK010000123.1:0-10692 GCA_964463985.1 uncultured Verrucomicrobiota bacterium | reverse complement strand
AATCCCCCAGGATGATGGCCAGGATTTCGCCGGCCGTAGTGTAAGGATGCATCACGGTCATGGGGTCTTCGGCGATGTCGTTTTTACTGGCGCCGCGGATCGGGCCGAACCGGTACAGCCAGCCGGACGCCGGGGCATGCACGGGCGTCTGGTGCAAGTCCTGCACGTCCATCACGCAGCCCAGCAGCGCGTCTTTTTCCAGATGCACGCCCGGCGCCACGGGGGCGGGGATGAATAAACCGGCATGCGGCGCGGCGATTTTCAGTTCGGGGGCGTCATTCAGCCAGACCATGGGGCCGGGAAGGTTTTCCGGTGCGCCCGGGAGCATTCCCAGTGACTTGCAGCAATTAACAATGGCGCGCAGGCCGCAGGCAGCCTCGGTTTCCGCAATGGCGAATTGGCCGGACAACTCAATGGCGATGGCCGCGCGGCCGGTCTCGTTGAAGAGCGTTGAGAGGATGCAGGGAAACACCGGGCGCTGGCCGGCATCAGGTTGGGCCTCGCTGTGGCGTCCGAAACGCAATCCCGCCGCGCGCGCCATTTGCAGGCTGGGCGCGTAATTGGTGCGCGCATAGACAATCGGCGCCCAGATGCGGGAATAGGCGTGCAGGTCAATAAGGTGCGTGGCCTGCGGCACGATTTTTTGATAGAGCGCATGCGCCAGCCGTTCGGCGTTGTTGCCGCCGGCGGCGCCGGGCCAGACGCAATTGGCGTTGTGACGCATGTCGGTGCCGAAATAGCGGCGCGGATCGAAATCGATATGCGGCTGCCGCTTTTGCACCGCCAGGGGGTTGGCGACCGGAATCAGCAGACATTCCCCCCTGGCCAAGCCTTCCGCCGCCAGCGGCAGGAAACGCCGGATGGATTCCACGCCGTGCAGTTCCGTGCCGTGAATTGCCGC
Organism: uncultured Verrucomicrobiota bacterium; assembly: GCA_964463985.1. GTDB lineage: Bacteria > Verrucomicrobiota > Kiritimatiellia > JAAZAB01 > JAAZAB01 > JAXGPF01. The sequence continues at coordinate 9,791 of CAYXEK010000123.1, read as the reverse complement.
CGTCACCAGCAGGCACGGGCCGTCTTTGCCCGAGCGCACCCGCCAGTATGGCACCGTATATTTCCGGTTTTGTTCGTCGCTGACCTCTACCCGCGCCGCAATCACTTCCGCCATGTTCGCTCCTGATACAAAACTGACGTTTTAAAGGATATTAGGGTTTAACGGGTGATGGAGGTTTAAGGTTCAGGGGTTGATGGAGGTTCACGGTTCAGGGGTTCCACCCTCAAACAACCGTTGAACCTGATGCAACCTCCGTCAACCCGCACCCCGCACCCCGAACCACGAACACTCTATCTATGGCGGCCGGCGTTGGCAATCAGAAGTGACGTCCGGCAATCCCGTTTTTTACAAACGGGACGGGTGCATCCAAACAACATGTCGGAGGAATGCTCCCTTCCTCCCCGGGGATCCTCACCGCACCGTAAATAATATTCCGTCGGGAACATGTTCATAACCCCCCATGTCCACCCGGCCGCTGAACCGGTCCAGCCGCGCCCGACTGTCCAGATCCAGGGAAGAGGCCATCCATTCCGGCGCATTCATGCCCGCATTGATGCATGGGGAGTCCTGCTGGAGGCGGTAATTGCCGTTGGCGGCATCGGCGAACGCCGGCAGGCCGGCAAAATTAAAGTATTCCGCGTTAGTCAAGGCCGGACAGCAGGAATAGCTGAAGCGCGCGATGTGTTCCGGATCGCCCCGTATATCGCTGTAACTCGCGGCGGTATTGCCGGCGATTATGCAATTCAATGCCGACACATTGTCGGTGACATTCATGCCGCCGTAATTATTTTCCGCGGCATTGTCCGCGATGGTGCAAGATTCAACGACCGCCTGCAAAGGCACCGGCCCGGCGGCGGAACCGGATGCTCCACCAAAGAAAATCCCCCCGCCATCGCTGCCGTCAGGCATGGCCTGGTTACCCGCCACGAGGCAATTCCGTATCACCACGCAAACGCTGCCCGTCCCGACATACAATCCGCCCCCGGACCCGGAACCAGAACTGCTGTTCACGGAATTGCCGAGGAATTGGCAATTATGAAAAACGGCCGTTCCGTGCGTGTAAATCCAGGCCCCACCGCCATAACGGTCGTTGCTGGTGCCGCCATTTTCCAGAAAACGGGTATGGGCCACCGTCAGCGTTCCGGAAGAGGTTGTGCCGGTAGTATAGCCTTCGCCCAGGCCGGCGCCGACTCCGCCGGCGTTTGTGCACCAGTTATGGCTGATGACGCAATTGCTGATGACGGACCCCCGCCCGGGCAGGGAGCGCATGATGTGAATGCCGCCGCCGATGGTTTTCGCGGTGTTGCCATAAACCGTGCAGCCGAGCATATTCAGCAAGCCGTCTCCTGTGACGCCCACGCCGCCGCCGGTCAACGGTGAAATATTGTTGCTGACCACGGAGTCGAGCACAAAAACATTGGTGCCGCCAATGGCCATGCCGCCGCCCAATGATTGGGTGGCGTGGGTTAAGCGGTTTCCCGCCACCAGGCAATTTGAAACGGTCGCATTCGCGGCGCAGTATATGCCGCCGCCATTGTTCAAATTGGTGTTGGCGATGACCGCGGTATTGAAAATCCTGCAGCCGGACGAAACGTACGCCCCGCCGCCGTAGCCCACGATGGTGGAAGTCAGGCGATTGCTTTGCACCAGACAATCGGAGACGGTAGCCCCGTTGAGCAGGTAAACGCCGCCGCCGAAATTGGCGCAGGCATTAGCGCTGATGACACAATTGGATAGTGTGCCGCCATCCATATAGACGCCGCCGCCGTAGTATGGGCTGGCTCCGCCGGTTCCATTGCCGTTTTTCAGGGTAAACCCGCTGACGAGGGCCTCAGCGTGCTTGGTGTAAAGCGGTGCGCAGATGCCGCCGCCGTCAATGATCGTGTTTTGCCGGTCTTCCCCGCCGCCGGCGCCCTGATTCCAACTCCGCAGGGCGAGTATTTTTCCGACCAGCACATTGACGGTGACGGCATACGTTCCCGTGGCCACGAGGACGATATCACCCGCCGCCGCACGCGCCACGCCATTGCTGATCGTCAGCCAGGGGTCTTCAATCGAACCGGTTGTTCCTTCAGCATCGCTGCCGGTGGTTGCCACGTAACGCGTCGTCTGCGCAAAAGCGCTGGAAGCCAAGAGTATGCCGGACAAACAGACCGCCGGCCAAACCGTCGCCCATCTTGCCGCCAATCTTTTTTTCATGTTTTCTATCCTCTCCCTTGATGTGTTTATGGGTAACAACGCAAACCATGCCGGGACGGGAGCGTCCCGGCTCCAGTTGTTATGACGGGATGATGTTAAACGTTGAGCACTTGAGGATGCAGTCTGTTCCTTCCTACTAAATTCTTTCAAAAAGTGAATTATGAAATTGAAACAAAATCCACCGGGATTATCGCGCCTCACGCAAGGCGAAATCATCCATCAGCAAAACCGAATCGGCTGCCGGCAAAACTGCCACGCGCGCAAACGCCGTGCCGGGCCACCATTGCCCCGGGCCGATGGTGCCCCGCACTTCCGTCCAGACATTCGTGATGCGCCCGGCGCCGGGTAGAAACCATCCGTTATTGCCCGCGCGGTTTTCCACGACTAGCGTACCGGATGGCATATCAAAATTGCAGCCTTGATGCAAGACCGCCGACCAATCCCCGCCGTCCCGGCGCAGTTCCGCAATGCCATTGGGCGCCACAACGGTCGCATATTCATTTTCACCAGCTCCGAATGCCGCGAAAAATGACGCGCCGGTTTGCCAGGTCGAGGCATCCTGAAGCCGTAAAATGCGGTCACCCTTCCAGCAGGGCGCGGTTAGTTCCGTGGCTGTCCCGCGCACCGAGAAAACATTCCAATGATTAATTGCCCGTTGCTGCGCATCGGCGAAAAACAAGCCGAAGACCGCGCCGGCGGGTTTCTCCGCGGCTGCCTTGAACCATCCTCGCAATTTATACACTTTATTGGTGTCAACCGCAATCCAATCCGATCGGATGCCGTCCGGCGACTGTCCGCCCCAGTAGAAAGCATACTCGCCGGCGCGCCCCGCGCCGCGCCGCACGCCGAACTCGCCGCGCCAGGTTGCCTCCAGCCCCCGCCAGTTTTCGGCGGAAGCGCATTCTGCCCCGGGATTGTCCAGCAGATTGCCCGGATCCCTGGCCGCGGTTGGGCGGAGCACGGAGTCATCCTGGAAGGCTGTCGGCGCCTCGCCCTCCTCAACTTGCAAGCCGCTGATCCAAATGCTGGCTTTTTCAGAAGGAATCATCATGATGGTCGCTGGCCCGCGGCTCTCAAACGCGATATGATGGCGTGTCCATTCCGAGCGCAGGCCGCTGACGGTGTGGTCGCCATTCAAACGGATCCAAATGCTGGCCTTGGGTTGGTCGGTCTTCGCGTAAAATGAAAAAGTCCGCCGGACGGGCTGGTCGGACACCGGCGCAAAGAACATGCTGATCAATCCGCGGGTCTTGAAGCCGTCCTCCAGCATGCCGCGTTTATACATCCGCAGGGACGGTCGGCCGTTCCACAAAACCGTCCGATCCACGTACCAGTCGCTTTTCCCCTTCTCGCCCCAGTAAGGATCGACGGTCAGGCAAAAGTACGGTCGGTAAAAATCCGGCACGCCCGGATTGGTCTGCTGTTCAAAACAGGGGTTTGGCATGTGGTTTTTGCTCATGGCCAACTGGCGTTTGATCCCTTGTAGGTCCACCCATAAGGCCTTTTCGGTTTCGATTGCCGCCATCGTCACCGCAGCCTCGACCGTCTCGGGTTCGCCGTCAAGTTCCAGGCGATAGGCGCGCGTGCCGTAAGGTTCGATTTTTTCAGTGAACGATCCGCCGGCCGGCTCCGGCTGGCCGCTCCCGGCGGGGGCGAACATCCTGGCCGCGCTCCGCAGTCCGGCGATCTCGAATTTGGTCTCCACGGCGTACGGGGTGATGTTCACTGCCAGCATCAAGTAGTGGCCGTCAGGATGCCGGAAAAACGCCGCATTGACCATCGGGAATTTCTGGGCGCGCGGATCAAAATTGTCCGGGGTATATCGGACATGCTGCGCCGGTTCAACATTCAGAAGGGCCGGCGCCATGGCCGCGGCTTGAGCGCTGATGGCGCGCAAGGCATCCCAGGCCTGCCGGCCCACCACGTTGGACAGGGCAAAATAGATCAGGCCCCGGGCGCCGTAAATAATGGCGCTGTAAGCTTGGCAAAGCATCTGCGCCTGGTTCAACCCGACCGGCGCCCGCCCGGGATCGGTAGTGTTGGAGATCGGCACAAACCACATGATCTTGTTATCCTGCCGGCAGCGCTCGCGTAATTCCCAGGCGTAATAGGCGGTGCCCAGCCCTGGGTCGTTGTAGATGCCGCTCTGGTAAACCCCGGGATAAACGTCATAGGCCAGGATGTCACCCCACCGCGTCCAGTTGCCGCCATGGGGAATCTGCCGGGCGTAGAGCAGCATGGAAGGACGGTGCGGGTCGAGCGCCTGGACGGTGCGCCAATACCACTCGGCAGCGGCGATCCGCTCGTCGGCATTCAGGAGGTTCGGCTCGTCAACATTCCAATACCCGATCAGATTTTTATAATCGCGTAATATTTTCGTGTCTTCAGCCAGGGCCGGCTCCAGTTGCCGGTACCAATCCCGGTGGACCGCCAGCCGTTCGGCTAAAGGGAGGTGCGGCGAACGCGGAGGGGTCAGGTACTCCATCGGCATGGGCTGGGGCGCGGTCCAGTTGATCACGTAAAACCCGTATTTCTCGGCCAGCGCCATGAAAGCTGCGGTATGCTTGGATGTTTTTGAGCGCACCAGGCAATTCAGACCGATGTCTTCCGCCAGGAACTTGAACATGTCTTCATCATCCTCGGTGCTGCCGGCAATGTCCAGGCGCATTTGCAGCGCATAGCCGACCATGCCCACTGGGAAAATCGGCTGCTTGTCCTTCAGCAGCCTGCCATGAAGCAGGTCCGCCTGGACTTCGTGGCCGGGCCGGGGCGGCAGCCTGACGATGGTCACGGGCTCAGCGGCGAGTTCCCGGCCTTCCAACATCAGCCTGACTTGCACAATGTTGGTTCCCAGAACCAGTTTTGCCACCGGCACGGTCGGAGTCATCACCGGCTGCAGCGGGCGCAATTCAACCAGCCGCTCGCCGCCGGCTTCGAGCGCCAGCGCCGCCCGGGCCAGCATGTTTTCCGGCAATCCCAGTTCGACGCGAATGGCGGCCTCAGTCTCGGTCGTATAGTAACTGCGCCCGGCGAAGGTTTTGCGAATCAGGCTCAGCGCGGCGGTATCCTCGACGGCGCGCGCGGCCAATAAGTTGCCGTCCGCCGGATGGCGCAGCACGGCGCGCACCTCGCGCCGGCGCAAATCACCGGCTGGAATCGGCAATTCCAGTTCGCGCCGGCCGCGCAGTTCTACATCCTGCGTGAAAGATTCCCTCTCGCCATCGCCGAAATCCTCCATAACCTGCAAGCGCGCCGCCCCCGCCACGGCGGTGGTGATATCCAGCGTCACCCTCAGGTTGTAAATATTTCGGCCCTCGGCCTGGCCGACCCCGGCAATGGACGCTCCGGCGATTTGCGGGGCAAACGGCGCTGCCGGCTGGAACCCGGCCATGCCGGATACCGGCAGGAAATTCGCCAGGTTATGAAATCCGCCGCGGGCGCCGGGCCGCAAAGTGTAAAGAACGCGCGTCTCATTATTCTTGGACCCGTAGTCATCCAGGGTAACCTGCATGCAGGTGCGGCCGAAGTTCAGCGACAGCCCTTGCCAGTCCGGCGCCTCCATGGCGCAGAAAGGGATGGCGATCTCCGCCGCCCAGCCGTCCGCCTGACGGTGGGTAACCGTCCGCCACGCCGGATCCCAGCCAATGTCGGGCCCGCCGGAGGGGAAGCAGCGCTGCTCCTTACCCACATTGGCGAAGTTCAAAATGAAATGGTAATACGGCGCGCCGGCGTCCGGCGAGGGGCGGATGAAAAATTCCAGGGAATCGTCATTGTGCACTGCGCTGTCATGCGCATAAGCCTGTTGCGCCACGTGTTCCATGCGGGGATTAAGGCACTGTGCGCCGATGTACAGCCAGGACGAGTCGCGGCAGAGCCATAGCTTCGTTTCACGCGAGGGGTGGCCGCCGCCGATTTCGTACAACGTTTCAACCTTGCCCGCCTGCGCCCAGGCCGGGTCATCCAGCCGGCCGTCCAACATTGGTGCGGCGGCCACCGCGGGGATCGTCAATGCCGCGGGTTGTCCCTCATCGCCCCAGCCAGCCGTGATGATTATGGCTGTGGCTCCAAACGTTATCCAAAACGCTTTGTTTATGCTGCCTCCTCGGTTTATCATGCGTTCCTTCCGTAACCAAGTAATACTCAACGATACTATGCAATGCCATGGCGTATTTGCGCAATAGACTTTTTAATCATTTTATTGTAATTTTTGACCATGAAGGCTCTTGCAAAACCCCTTGTTAACCAACGGCTCGGCACAGCCTCGCCCTCCAGATTCGGGCGTAAACGGCGGATGATTTCATAGAGGATGGACCGGGGGTGGGCTGCCGAGGGGGTGGACAAGCGACTCAAGGATAACTCCAGTGCCTGGAAACAATCTTTGACGCTCGCGTTTCCCGCCGGGTGTGGGAGCGTGTTTTCGCCGCCCCGCCGCAAATTAGGTACTGCATCTGCGACGCTGGTGTTCAGACGCCGTGCCGTTACTACATTCCGGCCGTTGGATGCGCCACGTCATGCTTCGTCCGGCTACGCCGCTTTCATACGATCAACGCGAATTAAAAAAGCGGCGTCGAGCCGCCGCACTCCAAAGTAAAACACAAAACCGGATTGCGCCACGCCGTGGCGCTACTACAACCACCAGACACTGTAGTAGCCGAACGGTGTTCGGCATCCGGAGACGGACTGCGCCCGAGACGTGCAGATTCCCACAGGCGGCAATCCCGTTGTTTACAAGCGGGGCGGATGGGTGTAAATTATGCCTTTCACTGAAACGGTATCCGCCGATATTTCGCCGTCAAACCGGGCAACAACATGGCCAACTCCGACAGCATAACTCCCATGATGCAGCAGTACCGGCAGATCAAGGCCAAGCTGCCGGCGGACGCCATCCTGTTTTTCCGGCTGGGCGATTTTTACGAGATGTTTTTCGAGGATGCCCTGGAGGTATCGCGCCTGCTGGATATCACCCTCACCAAGCGCCAGGGAGTGCCGATGTGCGGCGTGCCCCATCATGCCGCGGAAATGTATCTCGCCCGCCTGATCCGCGCGGGCCGGAAGGTCGCGATCTGCGACCAGGTGGAGGATCCGGCCACCGCCAAGGGAATCGTCCGCCGGGAAGTCACGGGCATCGTGACGCCCGGCGCCGTGGTGGCCGACCAGGTGCTGGACGCCAACCGCAACAACTATCTTGCCGGCGTGTATGTCCGCGACGATGTATTCGGCCTGGCGGCGCTGGACTTGTCCACCGGCGAGTTTTACGCCGAGAAAGCTGCGAACCGGGCGGGCGTGGAGGAAAGCCTGGCCCGGCTGGCGCCCTCGGAGTGCGTGGCGCCGGCGGACATGCTCGAGCCGGGCGGGGCGCTGGACTGGGTGCGCCGGGCGCGGCCGGAAATGGTTTTGACGCCGCAGGACGATTGGACTTTCGATCCGGCAGCGGCCGGCGAAATGCTGACCCGCCACTTCGGCGTGCAGTCCCTGGACGGTTTTGGCTGCGCGGATTGCCCGGCCCTGGTCGGCGCGGCCGGCGCGGCATTGTACTACGTTAAAAATACCTTGAGCCGCAATGTCGCCCACGTCCGGCGGCTGGCGATCCGCAGCCAGGAGGACTTCCTGCTGATGGACGAGGCGTCGCGCGTCAACCTGGAACTGGTGTCGGCGCGGGCGGCGCTCCGGCCGGGGGCGGGCGGCTTCCCGGCCGCCGGCACGCGCCCGGGCCGGCCCGCGGCGGCCTGCCTGCTGGATGTGCTGGACGCTACCTGCACGGCCATGGGCGGACGCCTGCTGCGGGACTGGCTGATGCGTCCGCTGGTCCGGCCCGACGCCATCCGCCGCCGGCTGGATGCGGTGGAATTTTTCACCGGCGAGCGGGCCTTGCTGCGCGAACTGCGCGGACTGCTGGGCCAGGTGCGCGATCTGGAGCGGATCATCGCGCGGCTGGAAGGCGGCGGGGGCAACGCGCGGGATGTCAGGGCGCTCGGGCAGTCGCTCTCGATGCTTCCGGAAATCCGGCGCCGGCTGGATGCCGCCGCCGCGCCGGCGGCGCTGGAGTTGGCGGCAGGCATCGAACCCCGGCCGGAGCTCGTGGCGCTGATTGATCGCGCTCTGGTGGATGAGCCGCCCGCCACGGTGAAGGAAGGCGGCATGATCCGGCCGGGCTACCATGCGCCGTTGGACGAATTGCGCGCGGCGGCGGCCTCCGGGCGCGACTGGCTGGCGGAATACCAGACGCAGGAACAGCAGCGCACGGGCATCAAGACTTTGAAAATCAGGCATAACCGGGTTTTTGGCTATTACATCGAAGTTTCCAAGGGCCAGTGCGGCAACGTGCCGGAGCATTATGCCCGCAAGCAAACCCTGGTGAATGCCGAGCGGTTCAGCACGCCGGAACTGCGGGAGTACGAGGCCAAAATCATCGGCGCGCACGACCGCGCCATCCTGCTGGAGCAGGAATTGTTCGCCGAAATCCGCGCCGCCGCGCTCCAGGAAACCGCCGCCATCCAGCGCGCGGCCGCCGCCCTGGCCGCGCTGGATGCGCTGGCGTCGCTGGCCGACCGCGCGGTGGCGCTGCGCTACACCCGTCCGACGATCACCGAAGGCGATGCCATCGTCATCCGCGACGGGCGGCATCCCGTGGTGGAGCAGGTGCTGGAGGGCGAGCGGTTTGTGCCGAACGACGTCCTGCTCGACGGCCAGGCCAACCGCCTGCACATCATCACCGGGCCCAACATGGCTGGGAAATCAACCTATATCCGCCAGGTGGCCCTGATCGTCATCATGGCCCAGATGGGGTCGTTCGTGCCGGCATCGGCGGCGGAAATCGGCGTGGTGGACCGCGTCTTCACCCGCGTGGGCGCCGGGGACGATTTGGCGCGCGGCCGCAGCACTTTCATGGTGGAAATGCAGGAAACCGCCAACATCCTCAACAATGCCGGCCCGCGCAGCCTGGTGATCCTCGATGAAATCGGACGCGGCACCAGCACCTTTGACGGCATCAGCATCGCCTGGGCGGTGGCCGAGTACCTGCACGACAGGATCGGCGCCCGGGCGCTCTTCGCCACCCATTACCATGAATTGACCGACCTGGAACGCACGCTGGCCGGGGTTAAAAACTACAACGTGCTGGCGCGCGAGCAGGGCGACCATGTGGTTTTCCTGCGCAAGATCGTGCCCGGCGGCGCCGATAAGAGTTACGGCATCCAGGTCGGCCGGCTGGCGGGCTTGCCGCCGGAAGTGGTCGAACGCGCCGGCGAAATCCTGCTCAATCTCGAAGAAGGCGAACTGGGCGAAGCCGGCCAGCCCAAGCTCGCCGTCCGCCGCCCGCGCAAAATCCGCACCGACCAGTTCCAGTTGACCTTGTTTGAATAGCCGCCGTCACCGCTGCCGAAAAATTTCTTAACCGACCCCATTTTCCTCCAGCAGATTCACCACGGAGACACGGAGGCACAGAGAAGCCTAGCCTCCGCCATACTCCCCTCATCCTCCCGCGAAGGCGTTACGCGAATTTGGCACAGGGCGATCATTGTATCTAATCCATTCAGGTCAGGATGGCATGATCGCCCTGCGCCAAATTCGCGCAACACTGGTTTGGGGAGAGC
>CAYXEK010000122.1:0-10718 GCA_964463985.1 uncultured Verrucomicrobiota bacterium | reverse complement strand
CCCTCCAAAAACGGGTTGTTTTTCCATTTTGGAGGGACGACTTCCACGTCGTCCGTGATTTTTGAAATTTGATCCATAGATATGATTTGACGGCTGCATCCCGTCCCGGATTCAGGATTTTTTCCTTCGTGCCAGGGCGACCAGGCCGAATGGAATATTCATCATGGCATTGCCCAGCCGAAGGGTTTGCCCTTTCTCCCCGCCATCTGCGTAGGGGCTGGGCGCGTTATTTGTCCGCGGCGTCAGGTGCGATGGCTCCGCCAGACCGTTGCCCCAGCCGCGCTTCTCAAACCGCACCGGCCGCGCCGCCAGGGCGCGTTCCAGGCATTTACGGTAACGCTTGTCGCCGGTGGCGCGCCAGGCATAAGCGGCGGGCCGGATCATCTCATGGCTGGGAGTTTCCGGCAATCTTGGCTGATACGACTCCGCCCGGGCATGCGGCATTAACAACAATTCGGCGAATTTGAGTAATTTGGCATGCACCGCGGCGGACTCGGTTAACTTGACAGTGTCCAACAGCAGCGTCAAGGGGCCGAACATGGTGACAAAAAAGGAAGCCAGGGGTGATGAGCCGGGCCGGGCGCAGCCCGCACAAGTTTTAAAATTCATCTCCATGCCGGCAGGGAACCCATGGGGATTTTCCCACCGGCAACACATTGACTCGGTCAGCCTCCGCAGCGAATCTCCATAACGGGCCGTGCCGGTAGTTTCCCACAGCAGCAGCAACGAGGCGCCGGCCACCCCCAGGTCCATCATGCCGAAGTTCCCGGGCGGCAGCGCGGCCAGTGCGTCGTAACTGGCGCGCGCCAGGTCGAGCGTATGCTCATCGCCCGACAGGAAATAATAAACGCGTTTATTGAATGCGATGGTCATCCGGCGTTCGCGGTCGGCGCAGCCCCAGTGGTTCACATTGTGCCGGATGCCGCAGCCGGCGCGGGGGCCGGCATGGTGGCGGTCAACGTCGCCGACATGGCGGGTCATGGCTTCGCCGAACCGGAAAAGACGCTCATCGCCGGTGGCGAGGTACCCCATCCAGGCGCCCTCGCAGGTCATGCCTTCGTTGTTGTTCCAGGCGTAGCCGCCCTGGTCAAAACGCCAGCAATCCCGCCCCGGGTCAAAACTGTGCATGACATCGCCGTAATCCATGAACCCGTACCAGTTGCGTGCCGCCTGTTCGCCGAGCATGAACTCCGCGCATTGCCGCAGGTATGCCGCCGGTTTGCCCCCCGCCGCACCGGCGGGCAATGCGGCGTAATCGCCGAAGACGCCGGTGGACGCCATCCACTCGGGCGAGGCGCGCAGGAGCGGGGGCCGCTGACACAGGGCGGCGGAAGCAGCCGGCCAGCCGGCCGGCGCCCCGGCGGATGCGAAGTCCAGAAACAATTCCGTGGTTTTGCCGATATAACGGGCGTTGAATTTTTCATGATCGAACGGCACCGGCGGAAATTCCGCTTGCGCCTCCGGCAGAGTGTGGCGGGGATAAGACGCCGGCGGGACGATGGTTTCGTAAAGATAACCGAAGGCGTCATCCGCGTAACGCCTTAAATCCAGCGGCCGGCCATGGCCGGCGTAAAATGACGCCGTGATTGAGCCATGCATTGCGTCAATTTCGATTGACTTGGGCGCTTCCTGCCAGCAATTGCGCAGGATCACCGCGGCTTGAAATTTATCGGCATGCAGAGCGGCCCAACCCCGGGAATGCGCGCCTTCCTGGATCGTTACCCAGGAATTACGCTCCCGGTCCACGCACTTGCGCATGGCGTAATGTCCGCTGGAATCCTGCCAGAGCAGTCCATGCCGCCACCGCGGCCACTGCGGACTTCTGGCGTATTCCGTGTAAAAGCCGCCGCCCGATTCGCCGCCCATGGTATAGCCGCGCGCGCCGGCCGCGTCGCAAAACAGGCGCAGGCCGATGGCATCCGGAAAATCACGGCGCGGTTCGCCGTCATACACGAAGGTATGCACGATGCGCAAGAGTGTTGAATTGCGGAAAGCATATATGCGCATATCATACGGCGCAAAACTCCGGCCGGCGGAACTGACATGCGCGCCGCGCAGGCGGATCACCGCCCGGTGCGCGCCGGCGCTTTCCAGCTCCGCCGAAAAATTCGCGCAATCGGCATTTGCCTCGAATTTCTCCATGGCGGTCCGGCCGGTAAAACGTCTTTGCACATCCGCGAACAGGCTGGAACGCGCGCCGGCGGCGGTCACCGGAATTTCCCGGCCGCGATCCCGCAAGGCCAGCGATTCAAAAAGGTTGGCCCGGCGGCGATTGATGGTCAGACGGATCAACCCGGTATCCACGTAAATTTTCTTGCCATCCTGCCACGCCAGGGGCCGGCGCCGCGGCTGGCGGGAACGGTCGGAAGGTCCGGCGTGCAGACAATAGCCCGTGCGCCCGTTGGCCGGCAAGTCGGCATTCAGGCTGACCAGCGCCCATTTGACCGTGCCATCCGGCCAATAGCCGGTAATCCTGACTTCAGCATCCGTTGCCGGCCGGCCGCCGCGGCCGGTCACCCTGAAAACCGCATCAGGCTTGACGGCGCCGCGGGGGAAGGGAATGCCGCCCTGCACCGGCCAGGCGGCATGCGCCACCGGAGCAAAATTATCAACGGCAAAAAACACTTTCATGGCGTCAGCATCGGGCGGATGATTCGGAAAACTGAAAATTCAGAATTCAGTAGTCAGTAGTCAGGAGTCAGAATTCATGCGATTCTATATCAACACATTGCGTTGTGGTATAATTCTAATTACTGACTACTGCTTTCAAAAGCTCACTTTTGAAAGTAACTTATGCTAATTCTTTTGCCCGGCATCCGGCAATGGCAAATCTGGCAAGAAACTTGTATTATCCTGCTAATTGTTTTCGCCGGTGAATTCCCGCCGGAACGCGCGCGGGGTCATGCCCGTGACTTTTTTGAAGGTCTTGGAGAGGTGGTACATATCACCGAAGCCGACCTCCGCCGCGATGGTTTTCAAGCCGTAATTCCTGGCCAGCAGGTTCTGCGCCTGTTGAATCCGCATGGCGATCAAGGCGGCAATCGGCGAACGGCCTTCTTCATGGAAATAACGGTGGGACAAGACCGACAGGCTGACATTCAGGTGCTGCGCCAGTTGGGCCAGGGTGATTTTTTCGTTCAAATGCCGGCGGAAATAGGCATGCACTGTTTCGACGAAGGCGGAAGCATGGGCCGCCGCCCGCGGTCCCGGCGCAATCTGCCAGCCGTCATGCGCGGGGCGGCTGCTCAGCAGCAGGTCAATGATTGTTGCAAATATTGATTGCGCCGGCCAGAACCCATTTTCCTTCCGGGCGCCGGCGGTCTCGGCCATGTGCAGCATTAAATTCTGCAGCCGGTTTTCGGCGTCCAGGAACCGTGCGTAGCAACCGCCGGGTGAGAGCAGATGCTCCAGGCCGACCTGCCGGCCGCCCGTAAAGGCGATGTAAACGCTGGCGCAAGGCAGATCCGCCTGCCGGTTGTCTTCCCAGTACGGCACATGCGGCGGATATAAATGTGCGACATGCGCCCGGCGCGGATGCCATTGCCGTGAATTTCTGCCTGCGCGGTAATTGCCGGAATCGGTCAGCGTGTAATCCAGCACCCAGTAATTATGCGCGCTTTTGCGGTTGGCATGGACCTTGGTCCACGCGGCCTTGGTGACGCCCATGACGGCGGGCGTCACTTCCGGACGGCGGATCCAGACATAGCCCAAAGGTTCATTGCGCTGGAGCATCGCGTACCCCGAGGATTTGCCAGGCGGCTGCATCAGTTCCAGCTATAATTTACAACGATGCCCGTAAAATTGCAAATGCCGAAGCGCCCTCTCACGCGCGGGTCAGGCTGACAGTTCCAGCAGGTTGGCGAATGACAAAGTCGGCGTACCGGCTATGGCGCACCATCGTCAATCTTGACTCAACCTCGGCTTGCCCGCTGTTTGCCCTGAATTGCGGCAGATCATCCGGTAAAAGCACGTGAAATTCTACCGCTTCCGCGGCGCCATCCCATGAAATCGTCAACACGCCGTTATCAGACTCATAAGCATAAGCGAACCCGGCGCCGGAAGCGCCGTACCGGACGCTGGCGGATGCCCGGGAGATGCCGGCCGCGGCCCAACGGGGCGACAACTGCACGCGCCGGAACCGCGCATCCAGGTCCCGGATGCCGGCGCCGCCTTCAATCAGCGCGCTCAGCATGGCAGCGCCGCCCCAGCCGTCGGTCGCCAGGGTGGTTTTGCTGGAGATGCCCGGCCGTCCGTCCGGGTGGTACCACAGGTATCCCTTGCCGGTGTTTTTCACCATTTCGGCGTAACGCCGCAGGATGTCCCAGCCATACTCCTCGAAGCCGTTTTCAAACGCGCCCCTGGCGAGTTCGCCGCCCACGAGCGGCATGATGCTGCCATTGACATACTCGCCCGGATTCTTGGTCCAGGTCGTGCCCCGGTTTTTGGATGAATAAAAACTGGCGGGCGGGAAAGGCGGGTGAATGCTGAACCATTCGGCGAAATATTCGCCGGCCAACGCCTGTCTGCGCCTTTGGTATTCTTCGATGATGGAGACGCGCTGGTCCTGGTCCAACACTCCGCGATTGAGCGCGTAGGCATTGCTCAAGCTGAGCTGGTCGTCTTCATTCACGCCCTGAACGGCGACCGTATCAATGTGGACCATGTGCCGCAGAAACCGGCCATTCCAGCAGACTTCCGCGACTCTTTGACGGAAATGCCCGGCTTTTTCGCGCCAGTATTCCGCTTCGTCGGCAATTCCCAGGCGCTCCAGCAGAGCCGCCAGGAGCCGGCAGGACTGGCACATGCCGGTGTTGTCGCCGTGCATGATGTGGAAGGTGGTGTTGGCATCTATGTTCTTATAACCCCTGAAGCCGAAGATGCCGTCGGGATTATAAATAAAATCCCAGGTATCAATGGTGAACGGGCGCTTGACCATCCGGTATTCCGGCGACCAGCGGTGCGGATGGCTCATGCTGTAGTACAGGGCTCGGCGCAGGGCCGGAATTTTGCCGCTGATCCAATCGTCGTTGCCCGTGGCCTGCCAGGCGCCGTAAACCGCCTCCACCAGGAGGTATTCCACATCCGACTCGGGCGGCTCGCGGCTGGTGACGCCGCTGGGCGCAAGGTAATCGAAGACTTCGCCGTTCGGCTGCTGCGATGCGCAGAAGAAGTCCACGGCGGACGTCATGTCTTTTTCGAAATATTTAAACCCTTTCATCTGGTGGGTGTGGTCCCGCAGCCAGACCGAAACGCTGTCCGGGCTGCGATATCCGCGCACAACTTTGCCGCCGAACGGGATTTCCGACACATCCTGGCGTAGAAAACCGGTCACGAGTCCCGGCAATCCGTCATATAACGCGTTGCCGGTCGAGATTTTAAGCGAGTCGGTCATGGCTGTATTCTCCATTGTTAATCGCCAAAAACAGCAATTGGTTTCCGCAGCGTCAGCGTGGTCCGCCCGGCCGATCCGGCAATTTCCGGCAGAACGTCCGGCTTGCATTCCATGCCGGCGCCGTCCTGTTCCAGCGCGGCGGGGAGACGGCCCACATTGATATGCGCGCTCAGTTTAACTGATGCCGGGACGCCATCGAAGATTTTAGTCGCGCGTCGCAGGCTGAAATTCACGTCAACCCTGCCGCACAACGACAGGCGGAAGCGCCAGGGGAACACCAGCACATTGGCATGGCGCGGATGCGGTCCGACCTTCTGAATCCGCATCATCCCCGAAGGCAGCCACGCGGCTTCCACGCAACCGCTGTCATTCACGCGATGGCGGGGCACGGTAAAAATTTCCATCGTGCCGGCGGCCGCCTTTCCGTTCACGCGAAATTCGCCGGCCAGGGCTGCCGGGGCGGACTGCAGGAAACGGGCGGCCAGCCCGGCGTATTCGTCGCGGACAGCTTCCACTTCGATCCCGCCCGTGCGGATAGTGCCGGCGCCCCCCGCTTGCCCGGCCAGGCGCCGGTTGGTCAGGCGCATCTGCTCCGAGAGCGAAGTCCGGCGCCGCATGACGGCTTCAACGCCTACCACCAATTCCCAGGATTCATCCGCCGGAACGTTGCAGCGCAGGTTGCAGGAAACTGCGCGGCCGCGGCGGATCAGCCGGCAATGCGGTACAGGTCGCCGGGCAAGGCGGACGGCGCCGCTTGGCGCTGAGACCGGCGCGGCCGGCAGCTTTTTTCCAGCCGGAAACGTTTCCAGCACAATGATTTCATCGCCCGGCACGTTATATTCCAGCGTGTCGCCGTAATGGTACAACCCCGGCACTTTTTGGCGATAGGGATACGCCACTTCTACCCGAACCGAACCGCCATGCCTGTAAAAATGCGCGTGTTCATCCAGGCGCAGGCGCGCGGCGGCATTGCGCCAGGGGGATGGATTGCGGATGCCGATGATGCCGCGGTTGTCCGGCAGGAAATGCGTGTACCCGTAAACCTCCTGCCGGAACGGATCGCCCAGGATTGGCGTGGAATTGGCCAGCAGAATGCTTTGGCGCGACCTGGACCACTTGATGATGGCGGCAATGCGATCCATGGTGGTTTTCGGCAGGCGGGCAAAATTAAAATAAAACTCCTCCATCTGCCCGCCGCGGAGGTAGTGCAGCAGTACATAATGCAGCATGTGTTCATCCGGGTAATTCCGGCCGAACGGCACTTCCGGTTCCGGCGTGGCATACCAGATGCTTGACAGGGGAAACACGATGTGCCGCGATTCCCAGTGCCGGATGGCGCCGTCAATTTCCTCGAAGGGAATCTTGTCGCCTTCGCCGGCATACGACCACAGGGCATCGGCGTAAAACAGCCACCAGGGGCTCAATTCGACTTCCAAATCCTCCAGGATGATGTCCGGCTTGGCGGCGCGCAACGCCCGGCACAACTCGATGAACCGGTCGGTGATGGCCTCGCGTCCGTATCTTCGTCCCGCAATGTGCCCGCGATGGCCGCGCGCGCCGCATTCCCATGCCCGGATCCACCACAGCCAATCGAATGAAACCCCCTTCAAGTCGTACTTGCGCAGCAGCGCCAGCAGGTTGGCCGTCAGCGGGCCGATGACTTGGGGGTCCGCCAGGCAGTAATAGCGAGAATTGATCATGTCGCAATGCCGGGCCAGCCAGGTGTGATCGGCCGAGGACCGGCCGCCGCCGGTGTTGAGATGCATCACCACCCCGGCATCCAGTTTCTTCCGCGCCCATTGAATTCGGCGGCGCAATGCGAACGGCTTTTGGCGGGCTGCCGGCAGTTCGCCCAGCAAGCTCTGCGGGTTGAATGTCTGCCGGTCGCCGTGAAAATACACGCTATCCAGTTTAACGCCGCGGCGGATCAACGCGGCGCGGGCGGCATCAAAGATGTCAGGGCAGCTCATGGCTTCCAGCGCCCGGCGCGCGGGATAGCGCCACATCACTTCGCCCAACTGGCTGAAATATTTCGCCGGCCGCGCGCGGTGCCGGTCAATGTAATCCAGGAAGGCATTGCGCACGCGCGCGTTTTCACGGTCGGCCGCCGCGCCCAGGACGGCGATTTTGCTCTCCACCATGCCGGCCCGCCCGGGGAAGTGCTGCAATCGCACATGCCCGCCGCCATCCGCCAGGTTGTATCCGGCCGGATACTCCAGGCCGCAGAACAATTCATTGTCAATGAAAATTGGCTGGCCGAACCCGCCGAATGAAAAGGCATGTCCGCGCAGCACAAATGCCTCCACGGCGATGCTGCGCACCAGCAGGTCAGACTCCGCCAATATCCATTTGCGCATGACCGGCTCGCGGTTTGACGCCTCGTAGATGACCGTGACCGTTATGCCGGACTTCCCTTTCAGCAACACTTCCAGCCGCGCGCCGCCGGCGGCGGCCGGGCGGAGCGCCGTCCGCTCGACAACAAAATCGCTGCCGGAATATATTTTTTCGCGTTCGCCTAGTCCAAGAATGAATTCGTCCGATTCGATCGGGAAAGCCCGGCCGGTCAGCCGGTTGCGGAACGACACGGTCCGCAACCGCCGGTCGCGCACGCTGATCACGCGCTCCAGCGCGCCGTTGCCGATGATGATTTCATCCTTTTTGTCGCGTTTTACGTACGTTGAAAGTTGGTTCATCTTTCACCTGTCATTTACTATCCTTCATTTTTACCTGTAAACAAAGATGTTTTATCGCGACCCGCTACACCAGACTTAGGCGCGGTACACTGGAGCAAACGAAGCGGAACGAGTCCGTGAAAAAGAATATGGTCTCACGAAGTCACAAAGACACCAAGAAAGAATAAACAGAAATACATAAAAGTTGTTTTATATATCGCAAAGCGCAAACAGGTTTGTGTTGCGATATTTCAAACGACTTTGTTCCGTTTCACGGAACTGCCGCATGGCGGCATGTTTCCCTTCAGAACATGCTCGTCCGTTGTGCCTTTGTGGCTTAGTGGCTTTGTGAGATATTTTCTCTGAATATTTACCGCCCCCTCATACGACAGCGCGTTGCCTCGTCAACGATTTTATTTTTGATCCTCAAAGCTTGGCCCCTCTGGGACGCTATTGATATTTCACAAAGTCACACGCACGGCAAGGTGAATCGGCACGGCCGGCGTGGAACATTCCAGAGATCCTTCCGCCCAACGCCATTCGATGGCGTGATCATCCGGAACCGGGACAATCGCCTTCGGCCGGGACGGCAGGCGCAGCCGGAACCGCACCGGGCCGGACGGGCGGATACTGGGAATCACCCGCCAAGGCCCGCCCAACTGGCGTTCGCCGCCCTTGTTGATCAGGTGAATGACGTACCCGCCGGTCTGCCGCATGAGCGAGACTTCCAGTCCCGGCTCGGCTTGCACATCCAGCAGCGGCCGGGCAACTGCCAGGCGCAACAAACGGTCAATCAACCAGGCGCCCAGCGGATTATAGTTGTTGCGCAGGGCGGCGAACAAGGGCGCGGCCAGGAACACGGCGCGGCCTTTGCCGAATTCGTTTAAAACGATTCCCGGCGCCGACGCCGCAGCCGCGGGCGGCGGCACGCCCCATCCGAACAGCCCCTGCGACATCGGCTCATAATATCCGCCGAGCGGACGCGCGCCCCGGCATTGCAGGCGCACGCCGCGGCCGCGCACCAGCAGCGGCAGGCCGGCAAATTCGTGCTCTTCCCCGGACGCGAAAAGCAGGTATCCCTGTTCGGAGTCATATTCGCTCCCGGCTGCCACGCCGAATACGTCCGCCAGCGGCATCCGGCCGCTTGCATCGCGCGCGCAGGGATGAGTGGCCAGCAGCACTCCGCCATTCCGCACATACTCGCGCAATCTTTCCTGCAAGTCCGGTGCAATAGCGCGGGATTCCGGCAAGATCACGGATTCGTAATCCGCAATCCGTTCCGTCAGAGCCGCCTCACCCAGCAAAGTTGTGTGCCGGCTTGTCTCGGTCAGTACCAGCGCGGCGCCTTCCACGGATTTCATTTGTTCGGCATGCCGGCCGTAAAATTGTTTTTCAGCGCCGAACACGCTGGAGGCGCTGTGCAGGATGGCGGTTTGCGCCGCCGGCGCCGCATCCCGAAACGCTGCCGCGCGCTCATGCACAAACCCGAACACATCGCCCAGGCGCCGGTAATATTCCCCGTCCAGATGCCCATCCGGCAGTTGCCGGTCAATCAACGTGCAGCGTCCGCCATTAGCGGCGGTGACGGCCATATTCTGCTTGAGCATGTCCAGCGGCTTGATGGACCAGTCGCCCAGCCCATGCAGGAACCGGCCGGTCATGATTTCAAACGGAAGTCCCGTGCCGGCGAAATAACGCGCCGTCATGCTGGTTTCCGCCGCGCCGCGGCAATCATCGGCCAGTAAATATCCGATTTCCGGCGGCGGCGGCGCCGGGTCGCGGATGGAATACATCCAGTTCAGCCCCACGGGCAATCCCGGGCGTTCGGCCTGGACGGCGCGGCAGATTTTCCGGGCAAAGACATCCTTCTGTTCGTAGCGCCACCGGGCAAATGCCGCCCAGGTCGGGTCATTCTCGTCCAGCGGGAACGTCATGCCCGTATCCCGGGTAAAACCGGCGCGGCAATGCGGGCAACAACAGACGAAGCTGCTCATGGTATCGGTCATCATGCCGTCCATCTCATATTCCCGGGCAGCCTCGCGCATCTGTGGTATCAGCCATTCGTCGGTATATGGCCCGAACAGGCAGACATTCAAATACACATTCGCATCCGGCGCCACCGGCGCGGGCGGCTCGTTCAACTTAACCTGCGCGCGCCAATCCGTGTGCTGCTTGGCGGCGTACGTATCAATCCCGCCGCTGAAATACACAATGAACTTGATGCCGGCCCGGCGGCAGGCCTCTGAAATCGGGCGCATCAAGTCCGTCCGCAGCCCGGGATGGCGCCGCCCGACTTTGGTGTCATAATACGAATTGCCATAATGGCATTTGGCGAAAAAATACACCACATCCACCTGACCGCGCTTCAATGTCGCAACGTATTTTTCCACATCGAACCCGCCGCCGACTGCGACGGCATCCGGAAGATGGAAATCGGGATGGGAAGTCGTGTAACCGGCGCCCGGAATTGGATTTGTCTGGATTGGTTGATTCATATTGCCTGAGTCGCTTTCGAAAGTGTTCAGTGTTAGTTGTCTGTGACGTAATACATTGATCTGATGACGTTTGCAATTATTCTGAATTCTCAATCCTGAATCCGGAATTCATTCAAAACGTGAGTTTTGAAATTTGCTCAGCTTGAATCAGATTATATT
>CAYXEK010000121.1:0-10723 GCA_964463985.1 uncultured Verrucomicrobiota bacterium | reverse complement strand
GTGCAGATCGCCGGCGATATCGGGCGTTACCGGCCGGTCGAGGAAATCCGCGACCGGCTGTATGCGAAGGTGTTGATCCTCAATGATGGTGTGCATACGGTCTGTATCGTTGCCACGGACTTGACCGCGGTGCAGCGCGATCGGACCGATCAATTACGGGCCCGGATTGCCGAATATTTACAAACGTCCAGGGGATCGGTGCTCATTCACGCCACGCAGACCCATTCCGCGCCGGCCTTGGGCAATGAAATCCTGTCCAGGGATTATCTCCGAAAGTTTCCGCCAAGCCTGGCCTGGATCGGCGGCGGCGATGCGCGGTACGAAGCATTTTTAACGGATCGCGTTATATCGGCGGTGCAGGCGGCGCGGGCAGCGCTGGCGCCGGTCCGGCTGCGCGCGGCGCGCGGGTATGACTCCCGGGTGGCCACCAACCGCCGTTACATTTCCCGCGATGACACCGGGATTTACCAGGCGCGGCCGGATAACCCCAACATCTTATGCTGGGAAGGCCCGATTGATCCCGAAGTTGGAGCGGCGGTCCTGGAAGATTATCAAGGCCGGGTGAGATGCGCCATTCTGCACCACACCTGCCATCCCTGCCATGGATATCCCAAGCGCTGGATTTCCGCCGACTGGCCGGGATACTGGGCGCGAAAAGTTGAGGAACATTTCGGCGGCGGCTGCGTGGCGCTGGTGTTGAACGGCGCCTGCGGCAACATCCTGCACGGGAACCCTTTTGATCCCGATCATAAAGGCCCCCTTGAAATAAGAGGCGGACACCTGGTTGAAACCACGGAAAAGATTCTGCCCCGGCTGGAGGAATTGCCCGGCGCCCCGCTGCGTTGCGGCAGCAAGGTGCTCTCCATCCCGTTGCGCCTGGCGCCCGCGGAGGCGCTGGCGGCGGCGCGAAAACTGGTGGCCGCGCATCCCGATCCGATCTGGCTGGACCCGGGGCAAACCAGGATTGACTGGCAATGGATCCATGCGCACCGGCTGCTGGATCAGGACGCACGGAAAAAATTACACCCGAATTATGATTACGAAGTGCAGGCCGTCCGCATCGGCGGCCTGGCGATCATCGGCTGGCCGGGCGAGCCTTTTGTCGAGGCGCAACTTGAAGTCAAAAAACTGGCGCCCGCGCGGTACGTTTTCGTGGCGCACATGTGCAACGATTCGCCGGGATACCAGCCGACCAGGAAAGCGTTCAAATACGGCGGGTACGAGGTCGAGTGGAGTGACTTTTACGAAAACACCCTCGATACGGTCACGGCAGCCACCCGGCGCTTGATGCAGGATGTCTATGACGATGCCGGCGCCGGAACAACGGAAACTTAATCCCGAGTTACTTTCAAAAGTCTCGGAAGACGTGGAAGTCGTCCCTCCAACATGGAAAAACAATCCATTTTTGGAGGGTCGGGTTACACCCCGACCTTTTTAATAGGACTTTTGAAATTGGCTCTCCCTTTAATAAATCACCAGGAGCGTGATATGTTGAAAAGCCGCATTTTGCAGACGCTGGCCATTACGTTGATCGGGTCCATGGCCCTGGCGGAGGCGGATGACCTGAAGCGGGTGGGGGTGTTCAAGGATGCCCGGTCGCACATCACCGATGGCATGCTCAAAACTCTGGCGGAGGCGCAATACGAAGTCGAGATCATCGAGCGCCGGGATTTGCAGCAGGGCGATAAATTGCAGTGCCTGGATGTGCTGTTCCTGCCCGGCGGGTGGAATGCGCTGAAGTTTGCCGGCTTCCACGGCCGGCGCAACATGATTGATTTCGTGGCGCAGGGCAAGGGCATTCTGGCCGGCGCGTTCCGTTCCGGGTACGTGCGGACCGCCAATCGCCCGCTTTTCCCGCAAATCGGCGCGGTCTATAACCGCGTGAACGGTTCGGGCCTTTTCCCCTGCGGCGACAGCCCGTTGACCGCCGGGATCGCGGCGCCGTTTTACCTGGCCGCCTGGGATCATCTGATCGTTCAGGCCGGGCCGCTGGGGCGGACGTTCCTGGTTGACAGCAGCGGTTTGCCCGTGGGCGTGTATGGCGAAATTCACGGCGGACGTTACATTGCCCTGGGTTGTTTCATCGGCTCCGATGCCGCGTCCGACTCCATGCAAGGCCCGGAACGGCCTTTGCTGCTGAATTGCCTGGCCTGGCTGGCGGCCGCCCCGGCGCTGACGCCGGCGGAGATGGCCGAAACCCGGCGCGCGGCAGAACTGGAATTCCTGCGGCGCGAAAAGATTTACGACTACACGCTGAATGACCGCGGCCCGGACCACGGCGCGGGCATCATTCCGGCGGCTAAAAACCGTCTCGAGGCTGCCTTGCAGTCCCGGCTGGCCCGTTTGGATTATGCCTGGCCGCATTGCCCGGATGCGGCGCGCGCCCGCACCGCCGGCATGCGCCAGGAACTTGAACTGGCCCGATCAACTCTCGAGCGCAATTACGAGGAAGTGCGGGCGGAAAAAATCAACGCCGTCAACGCCATGTCCCGCGCTGAACTCGCGGCCGACAATCCTTTTTTCCAGAAGGAAGACGTGCTGCGGATGATTGCCGCCGCGCCGGGCAAAACCGCCGATGAAAAAAAGGTTGTTGAACAGGCCATTGCCGTCATGGACGGCAATGTATGGATGGACAACGCGCCGCGTGCAGCGGCGGCGTTCATTTATGGTGATGGCATTCAGGCGCGGTTGTTCAACCATGAACAGTTCCAGACGCTGCTTGACCGGGCGGATGCCTTGCTGGCGGAACTGGAACCGCCAGCGGCGGCCGCCCGGGCCGTGCGGTCCGCGGCGGAACACGCGGCCGACCTGGAACAGGTGCCCGGATTATTGAAGGACTGCGCGGCCGCGGATGTCGCCCGGAGAAGGCAAGCGGCGCTGGAGCTGGGCCGGATCGGCGATCGGCGCGCGGAAAAGGCGCTGATCGAGATGATTGACGATCCGGACAGCCAGGTCAGTACGCATGCCATCCTGGCGCTGGGTTGGCTGCAAGCTCAGGCGGCGGTCCCGGCCCTGAGCCGCGCGGTGCAAAGCCCCGATCAATGGGCGCGGCGGCGGGCGGCGCAGGCCCTGGGCCAGATCGGCGACCCGGCGGCGGCCGGCGTCCTGCTGCCGCTCATGGATGACGAAGATTATCTTGTCCGTGAAAACGCCATCCTGGCCCTGGGCTGGTTGAAGGCTGCGGAAGCTGTGCCGGCATTGCTGAAAATCATCACGGATTACGACCGGCAGAACCCACGACAGCGCGGCCTGATGACGGCCGCCATCGCCGCCCTGGGCCATATCGGCGATGAGCGGGCCCTGCCGCAACTGGAACACTGGGCGAAGAATGCTGGGGACTTCCCCGCGCCGCGCCGCGGCGGCGGCCGCATTAAGAATATTTACTCCACACCCCAGTACCTGGGGCTGCAGGGACATGCGGAACTGGCGATCGCGGAAATTAAGGCCGGCGGGCGCCCCGTGACCGGCGTGTGCCAGGCGGATTTTCTCGGCCGCCGCGAAATGTTTTACGGACTTACGCGCCGTTTCAATTTCTTTGCCGGCCGCCCATTCCCCGTGCTGAAAGCCAGTTTCCCCGACAACCCGTCCGCGGCCTTCCCGTGGCTGCGCGCGGCCGGTGTCACGGGCATCCATAATGCCTGGGGGGCGCAGGATGACGATCCGGAACAATACCGGGAAATGGTCCGGCGGGCCGGCGAATACGGTCTGCGTTGGATTGACGTCATGCCGCAGGTCGGCAACATTTTCGGCAGCCGGGAACATTATGCCGTCAATTCCCAGGACCGCACGCTGCACAAACCCGGCGCGGAACTGGTTCTGTTCAAATTTGCCGACTTGCCGGCTTTCCAGGGGTTCTGGACGGAAGAGGATTATCCGAACGTGGAGATGGAAAATGCCGATCTGGAAAACTATCTCCAGCACAAGTACGGCCCCGACTATCGCCGCGTCCTGGGCGTGACCAACGCTGCCGCGCAACTGTTACCGCCGCGCGGGGAGCGTCTCCCGGAAAAATTTTATAATCGCCGGCTTTATGCCGAATTTCTCGAACTGGCCGGCGGGCGGCTGCTTGAGCATTGGCGCGAAGCCCAGGAATGGCTGCATGGCGTCCGCAAAGGGTGCGCTTTCACCTTCAACAATACCATCGGGGTGCGCTGCACCTATCCCGGCGTGGCCGGCGGCGCAGGCGGCGTCATTGATGCGCATGGGCCGGAAACTTACCAGTCTTTCGGGACGGATAATGCCTGCATGATGGAATTGAACAAGGATGGCGAGGCGCGGCCGGTGCTGTGCGAGTTCTACAACATGTACTCGCCTTCGCCGGAGCATGCCGCGCGCGGCTTTGCCCAGCACCTGATGCATGGCGAATGTTTTTACAATTTTTCACTCGAACAAATCTTTGCGCAGGCCGGCGAATCCGCTCTCTGGAACTGGGATGCCCGGCGCTGGGAAAAAGCGGCGGAGATTTTCCGGAAGGCCCAGAAACTGAGGGAATACCTGGCCGTGCCGGACTCCGCCGCCAATGTCGCCCTGGTGGCCAGCGAACGCACCAAGGTTGTCTTGTATTCCAAGGTGTATGGCGAACGCGTCCCGCAGTCCCGCCGGTATTATCAGCACCAGTCAGGCTTGTGGTCAGCCCTGCAGCAGTCGCAGATCCCCTGCGATGCCATCTGGGCGGAAACCATGACCCCGGCAAAACTGCGGCGGTACCGGGTACTGCTTTTGCTGGATGCTAAAATCCTCGCACCGTCGGAAGCGGAACTGATCCGGCAGTGGGTGACGGCCGGCGGGGTTTTGATCACCGGCGGTTCCGCCTCGCTCTTCAATCAATGGGGGGAAGTTAAGGAAAATTACGCCTTAAGCGACGTTTTCGGACTGGATTACACCGGGCATGCCGCCCGGGTTGATCCGGCGGAAAATGACACCTGGTGCTGGGATGCCGGTCGGCCGCCTTACCCGGCGTCGCAACGGGAATTGAGCCCGGATAACTTCAGATGGCACGTGTTGCGCGATATCAAGCCGGTAAAATCCATCGGGGTGTACCGCGTTGAAGATGATGCGTTCCTGGCGGGGGCCGGCAAAGGCCTGGCCTGTGAATACGACATGCCGTTGGGATATGACCGCATACGGACCAACACCGCGCAGACGGCGGCGCGTTTTGCCGGCGGCGACCCGGCGTTGACGGTCAACCAGTTCGGAGAGGGCCTTTGTTACTTCTGGACGCCAACCTATCCCGGCCTGTGCCATGTGGCCTCCGGCTGGGAAATGCAGGCCAACTACAAGGATTTCTGGCCGGGCGTGCGCGAACTGCTGTCGGCGATGGTGCAAGGCGGCCTGCGCCACCGTGGCGCGCAGTTGCCGGTAACGGCGTCGGCCTGCCCGAAGGACGTGGAAATTACCGTGCGCCGGCAGCCGGAGCAGCGCCGGTGGCTGATCCACCTGCTCAATCTCGACCCGGGCCTGGCGCGGGTGCGGGGCGTCGGCCTGGCAATCAGCGCAGGCCTGCTGCCGGCCGGCGAGACAGCCAAAATCAGTTATCCGGATGATAAGAGTATGATTCATTACCGCCAAGCTGGCGGCGCGCTGGTGTTTACCGCGCGCGATTTTGAGGTGCATGACATGATCCTGCTGGAGTGCCAATAATGAAAATGCAAACGAATTCGTATCATGGCATCCGACCGTGCGATCCCGGGGGCAGGGACGGCTTGCCCAATCCCGAGCGCGGGTGGCGCCTGGAAACCCTCATTGCCGAACCGCCAGGCTCCCTGCGCGACACCGGCGTGCATGGCCATGCCCATCATCTGGAAGGGCGGATTCATCCCGGCTACAACGACCACTGGTGGGAACTGGACGCCCAGCGCTATGCGGCTTTCGGGTTGAAGGTAATCCAGACCTATTGCTACCTGGATGAGTTTATCGGCCGGAAAATATCCGCATCCAAACTGGCCCTTTTGCAGCAGAGCCTGAACCGGCTGCGCGCCCGGGGATTCAAGGCGCTGCTGCGCTTTGCCTATGAAAAATCCAGCAAACTGACGCGCGGACCGGTGTTGAAGGATATATTGCGCCACCTGGATCAACTGGCGCCGGTGATCCGCGCCAATGCCGACATCATTTACGTGATGCAGGCCGGGTTCATCGGGGCGTTCGGGGAGTGGCATTCCTCCGCGCGCGGACTGGAGAAGGATCATGCCAACCTGGGCATCGTCCTGGCGAAAATCCTGGATGTGCTGCCGACGGACCGCATGACCCAGGTGCGCGTGCCGAAGTACAAGCGCTGGGCATTGGCGCATCCATCCTTCGGGGAATTCTGCGAGGTGACCGCGGCCACGGCGCATACCGCCTTAGCCTGCGCCCGCATCGGGCACAATAACGACGGCTTCCTGGCCGCCCACACCTGCGGCGGAACCTGGCCGGAACCGCCATTTTACTCCAACCCCGGCAATCCGGAATTCGATTACCTGACCCGCGAGTCGCCGTATATCGCGGTGGACGGCGAATTGTACTGGCATGACGAACGCGGACAGGCGGACGGCCGCCGCGCCATCGCGCGCATGCGCCTGCACCATTACGGAACCTTCAGTCTCTGGCACTCGTATTCCGGCCGGGTAGGCGGCCGGTATTCGATAGATTCCTGGATGCTTGACCCGCTGACTGCCGATCATGTGCGCAATCAGCGTTTGCCATGCTCGGACGGCTATTTCCAGGACGCGCTGGGCGGGGAAATTCCGCGCACCGTGTTTGAATACATCACCGATCACCTGGGGTACCGCTTCGAATTGCAGCGCGCAGCCGGACCGGCCGTCCTGCGCCGGGATGAGCGGTTGTGCATCGAACTGGATCTCATCAACCGCGGATTCGGCGTGCCGCATAACCCGCGCCCGGTATTCCTGGCGCTGGTGGATGCCGCGGGACGGGCACATGCCCTGCCCATCCCCGGCGCCGATCCGCGGCGCTGGCAGCCGTTCGAGCCGGGGGATGAAACGCTTCGCCCGCTGATGCACCGTCTCCGGCTGAAAGCCGGCTTGCCTGCGTCTGTCCGGCCCGGTTGGTATCAATGGGGGCTGTGGCTGCCGGATGCCGCCGCGCGCTTGCGTCTGGACCCGCGCTATGCCATGCGCCTGGCCAACCGCGATACTCCCTGGTGGACGGACGACCGCGGGCAGTATGGCATCAATCTCCTGGGTGTCATGGAAGTGACCACGGCGCGCGCGCGGACATGACGAATCCGCAGATTTACGCAGATTGACTGTGGTGCGCGCGGGGATGAAAGGCGGTAGCAGCCGCACGGCGTGCGGCATCTGGCGGCGCCGGCGCGTGCGGAGATGCAGGATCCGCAGATTTACGCCGGGTAATGGCGGCGCGGGGCGCACGGTCCGCCGCAGGGATGGTACCCGCCATTGAACAACTTGCCTTGCCGCAGGCCTGCCGCGCCGCATAGTTCGTCGAGCGCGACGGCCTTGAATTGGCGGCAGGCGGCCAGCAGCACCATGGCGCAGGCAAACGCGTCTTCTTCGGCGTCGTGATGCCGGAAAGCGATTCCCAGCGACTGCGCGATGTGATTGAGGGCATGACTGCCTTGCCGCGGCCATGCAAGCCGCGACAATACCAGCGTGCAGTAGTAGTCCGTCTCCGGATACGGCGCGCCGCACCGGTCGAGCGCATGGCGGAGACAGCTTACATCGAAGGCGGCATTATGCGCGGCCAGCGGTCCGCGGATTTGCGGCCAGAACCGCGGCCAGTACTCGGCAAAAGTGGGTGCGCCGGCGACATCCTGCGCGGTGATCCCGTGGATGGAAATATTGATCGGATCGAAGCGCAGCGGTTCAGGCCGGATCAACTGGCTCATCCGGCCAACTATCCGGCCGTTTTCAACCATCGCCAGGCCAACGGCGCAGATGGACGACCGGTCGCCGTTGGCAGTCTCGAAATCTATGGCGGTAAATCGCATGCCAGGTTTATTCCAGCAAATCTTGATCGGCAGTTGCAGCGGCAATGAGTAATCAGGCTAGGCGGAGCGCGTTTTGATGTCAAGCCGGAAGCGCTATGTTTTTCGTTGCTATCAAAACAGGAATTAGTATTATATTTGTGATGATTTGAAACTAATGGCTATTGTAATGTATACTGCTTGCAAAAGCTGGCTTTGAAAGCAACTCGGGTTCATAAAAACAAATCAGCCGCCAGGACGGAGGAGATAACACAATGCTTTTTCAATGCAATTTCATTGCGGGCCTGTCGCAAGGCCTGGTTGCGGCGTTGATCTGGTTCGGCTGGCCGGCGCACGGAACAGCGGCCACCTGGTATGTTGCCACCAATGGAACAGGGGATGGAACCAGTTGGGAGAACGCCACCAATAGCATCATGATCGCTTACACTGCGGCCGTGTCCAACGACACGGTACTGGTGAGTAATGGCGTGTACAATACCGGCGGCATCCGGGTTACCGGCAGCCCGACCAACCGGGCGGTTATCAAGTCGTACGTGACCGTGCGCAGCCTGCTGGGGCCGGAGCAGACCATAATCGAAGGCGCCTGGTCGTCGGGCGGCAACACCAACGGGACGGATGCGGTGCGCTGTGTTTACATGTATGCCAATTCCCGGCTGATCGGGTTTACCCTGTCCGGCGGCGCGACCCATGCGGAAACGGGCGAGTATGGTAATGGCGGCGGGGTGTATTGCGGTGATCTCACCGTCAGGTCGCCGATGATTTCAAATTGCGTCTTCGCCGGCAACAATGCATATAGCCTGGGCGGCGCGGCGCAGGGCGTCACCATGCACAACTGCGTCTTAACCAACAACACCGCCAACTTGGCCGGCGCCGCCATGCAATGCAATCTGTACAACTGCACCGTGGCCAATAATTTCAGCCGGGGCGGACAAGGCGGCGTGCGCACTTGCCTGGTATCCAACAGCGTATTGCGTGCTAATTACACCCTGGCTTCCATGGGCGGTGCCGGCTATGCAACTTTGTACAATTGCCTGATCTTACAGAATTGGGCGTCCAACCAGACTGGCGGCGCCGGGCAATCATCTTTATACAATTGCACCATTGTCAGCAATTATGCGGGTGCGGCCGGCGGCGGAATCAAGGATGGCATCGAAACCGTCAACTGCATTTCCTGGGGCAATAACCTGGCGGACAACAATCCCAAACCGGTTTTTTGCTGCGGGGAGGGAACTGTTTATGACAGCGGCAGCAATTTCACCAATGACCCGCAATTCGTGAATTTCAATGCCGGCGATTTCCGGCTGCTGCGGGGTTCGCCGTGCATCAATTCCGGCAGCAACCAGCCGTGGATGGATGGGACGCTGGATTTGGGAGGCAATCCGCGGGTCATGTTCGGAACGGTGGACCGCGGCGCGTATGAGTATTTTGTCAATGCCGGCACGGTGATTTCGCTGTATTGACCCGCCTGCTCAGCAATTGCGGAATAATTCCAGGTGCCGCACGGCGTCGGTTGCAATGCTGTAGCGTTCCAGGACGGTTTGCCGCCCGGCGCGGCCCAGCAAGCGCGCGCCGGCCGGGTCGTTCAGCAATCCGCCGATGGCTGCCCGCCATTCTTCCCTGTCGTTTGGCGCCGCCAGCCGGCCGTTGACGCCGTCCCGCATGAAATCGGCGATGCCGGGAATGCGCGAGGCGACCGCCGGCAACTCGCACGCCAGCGCTTCCAGCAGCGCCAGCCCCAGCGTTTCGCTTTCGGAAGGGAAGAGAAAATAATCCGCGGCGCGGAGGTAAGCGGGCACGTTTTGCGTGTAACCGGTGATGGTGACCTTGTCCGCCAGCCCGGCGGCGCGGATCATCCCGCGCAACTCCGTCTCGCAGGAAATAGACTGGCCGCCGCCGCCGCCGATCAGCAGCAGGCGCAGTTGCGGGCGCTCGGCGGCAAGTTCCCGCCAGAGGTTGACGAGAAACTCCAGGCCCTTGCCGCGGTTGAGTTTGCCGGAGTAGGCGCAGATGATGCGGTCGGCCGGCAACCCCAATTGCGCCCGCAATTCCAGACGTCGGGCAGGGTCCGCCGGCGAGAATTCTTCCGGATCAATGCCGTTGGGGATATCGTGTATCCGCGCCGGCAGTACGCCGCAGGCCAGGAATTCTTCGCGGACCGGCGCGCTGATGCTGACAAAGGCCGCCGCCCCGGCCAGCAGCCGGCGGTTGCGCCGGCGAATCAGCGGCTGGAAAAGACGTTGGCGCAGGAGATTAACCGGCGCCCCGGGATGGCGCCGCCAGATGAAATCACCCGATAATTCACCCAGGGCTTCCGCGCGCAGGATGCATTTCATGCCCAGTTGCCCGGCTGCCAGGACGCCGGCCAGGCCCAGCACGCGCAGGCCGCAGACGTAGATGATATCGTATTTTCCGCGTTCCCGGCGCAAATGCCGCAGGACGTCCGGCAGCATCAGGTACTTGCCCAGCCGCGGAAATCCGGGCGGGCCGACGCGGACCACCGGAATCCCCATGACCGTCTCCAGCGCCGGCAGCGCGCGGCTGCAGCGCCGGGTCAATACCGTTACCTTGGCGCCCTGCCGGATCAGTTCCCGGGCCAGGGAAAGCGCGTGCTTTTCGCCGCCGCCCACCACCGGATGGAAATTTCCGGTCAGCAGGCAGATACGGATGGTTTGATCGCATGCCATGATTGATGCCTGTTTTTGAAAGCAACTCAGACTCGATGCAAGTCTTAATCGTACTTGTTTGCAGCTGTTACTGCAATGATTTACTGGTTTTACAATT
>CAYXEK010000120.1:6029-10909 GCA_964463985.1 uncultured Verrucomicrobiota bacterium | reverse complement strand
CTACCGGCGGACAAACCCGCCGGTCAACCAATCGCCTTCGGGAATGGCGCGGATTTCACGAAACCCCTGTCGGCGGTAGGCGCGGCGCACCGCGGCATATTGCGAACGCAGGATGCCGGCAACGATCAGATGCCGGGCCGCCAGGCTGGCAATCTTCGGCGCCGCTTCCACCAGCAATCCCGCCAGCAGGTTGGCGGCCACCAGGCCGTAAGCCGGCAGACCTTCCAGGCGCAGAACATCCGCCTGCCGGACGGCCAGGCGGCAATCCAAGCGGTTGGCGCGGCGGTTCTGCCGGGCTGCCCGGACGGCTTGCGGATCATGATCCAGCGCCAGCACCGGCCGGCATCCGAGCAGCGCGGCGGCAATCGCCAGAATGCCCGAACCGCAGCCGAGGTCCAGGAATGAACTACCCGGCGCGGCCGCAAACTCGTCCAACAGTCGCAGGCACCCGCGCGTCGTGGGGTGCAGGCCGGTCCCGAAACTCAAGCCGGGATTCAATTCAATTACGCGTTCTCCCGGACGCGGCGCATAACTCCGCCAGGGGGGGCGCACCACCAAACGCGGCGATACCCGGCGCACCGGGAAAAAGCGTTTCCAGTTTTCCCGCCAATCAGCCGCCGGCAAACTGACGCAACGCACCCGGCCCGGCCGCCCCGGAATGCCGCCTAGCCGGCCGCGCAAAAGCGCCGCCGCCCGCCGCGCCGCCGC
This sequence comes from uncultured Verrucomicrobiota bacterium, assembly GCA_964463985.1. GTDB lineage: Bacteria > Verrucomicrobiota > Kiritimatiellia > JAAZAB01 > JAAZAB01 > JAXGPF01. Next base: position 10,201 of record CAYXEK010000120.1, on the reverse strand, counting down.
CGGCGATTCGCAGAACACCGTCAGGCGCGCCCAGCGTGCGCCGGCGGCGGGCAGCCGCACGGCGGTGTTTTCATCCGGCAGGAGAGCCTGGCAGAGGAGCGCCGTCTCCGCAGCTGCATAGAGCTGCGCCGCATGGCAGGAAGCCGGCGGGCGGAACCGGGCGATGGTTTTGTTTTGCCTTTGCATGGAGTACATTATAAACTAGCGCCGGAATTTTAAAACCATAAAAGGATAAATCATGAGCCAGATGGAGGCGGAACGGCCACGGGCGCGGAATTGGAAGGATTATGCTTACCTGGTATTTGCCGGCCTGGTCACCGGCGCAGCCAACGTCATTCCAGGCGTTTCCGGCGGCACGATGGCGTTTATCATGGGCATTTACGAGGAAACGCTGGCGGCCGTCAAATCCTTCGACCTGCGGCTGGCGCAGCTGATTCTGCGCGGGCGTTTCCGCGAGGCGCTCGATCACGTACCCTGGCGTTTCCTGTTGCCGCTGGGCGCGGGCCTGGTGCTGGCGGTCTTCCTCCTGGCCGGCCTCATCAGCTGGCTGCTGACCGATCACACCGTTTTGTTGTACGCGTTTTTTTCCGGTTTGATCGCGGCGTCCATTGTCTCCATCAGCGTGGAAGCGCGCTGGACCCCGGGCGCCTTGGCGGCGCTGCTGGCGGGCACTGCCATCGCCTGGTTCCTGGTCGGCATGGTGCCGCGGGAAATGCCGCATACTCCCCTGATCCTTTTCCTGAGCGGCGTCGTGGCGATAATTGCCATGATTCTGCCCGGCATTTCCGGCTCGTTTCTCCTGCTGATCATGGGCCAGTACCATTGCGTGCTGGAGGGGATCAAGACCATGAACCTCACGGTTTTATTGCCGGTGGCCGCGGGCATCGTCGTGGGGATGCTCGGGTTCGTGCGTTTCCTGAGCTGGCTTTTGCTCCATTACCGCCAGACTGCCATCACGCTGCTGACCGGGTTCATGCTGGGCTCAATGCGCAAGATCTGGCCGTTTAAACAAGTCCTGGAAACCATGGTGGACCGCCACGGCCAGACCGTCCCCATCCGCGAATTGAACGTGCTGCCGGATTTGACCGAACCCATATTCTGGTGGGCCCTGGCGCTGGCCATCCTGGGTTTCTTCCTGATCTGCGCCCTGGACCACGCGCAAACTCGACGCAACCCGTTCGTCCGGCTGATTCTGCGAAACGGGAGGGTCGGGGGATGACTATCAGCGTTGCCGGGCAAGACGACCAGCAATTGGCGGAGCAAGTGCGCCGGACCGCCGCGGACATGCAGCGCGGCGCGCGGCGGCCATCGGCGGTATCCCGGGAAATCGGCGCGCTGGCGCTGGCCGGCTCCGCGACCGATGCCGCCTACCATGAAAACTTTCTGCGCCTGCTGCGCTACCGGGACGCCGTGGACACGCTGGATTTCGACATTCCCCGCCGTCCGGGCCCGGCCGGCGGGTGTCTCCGGCAGATCAAACGCTGCTTGTGGAAACTGCTGCGTTACCAGCATGACCGCATCGCCTTCCGTCAAAATCTGATCAACGGACTGTTCACGCAGGCGCTGGAAAACGAGTTGCTCCTGCGGCGGCGCGAGGCGGAGGAACTGCGGGCGCGGGTGGCAACCCTGGAAAAACAGATAAAATAACCTGGCGCGCGCCACACGGAATTGCATGCAAAAAAAACGCATTGACCAATTGCTGGCCGGTTATGCCGACGGCGACGCCATCTCGCGCATGGCCGTCGGGCTGCGCGATCTTTTCCGGAACTGGGGCCATCCCTCGGACATTTTCGCCGACCCCCTGTCAGTTTCGCCGGGCTTGCGCGCGGACAGCCGGCCGCTGGCGGAATACCGCGCCGCGCCGGCGGATATCTGCCTGCATCATTACGGCATTGCTTCCGCCGCCGCGGAAGTTTTCCGCGCGGCGCCCGCCTTACGCGTCCTGATTTACCACAACATCACTCCGGCGGATTATTTTCAGGGTTACGACGACGGCATCCGGGCGCAGCTGGCGGCGGCCCGCGCGCAGTTGCCGGCAATCGCGCGATGCGCGGCGGCAGTCTGGACGGTGTCGCGCTTCAATGCCGCCGAGCTGGCGGCGGCAGGCATCGGCCAGGCGCGGGTTTTGCCGCTGCTGTTCGATCCGGCGCCCCTGGACATCCCGCCGGAACCGCTGATCATGCGGAAATTTTCCGGGCGGGGCAACTTCCTGAAAAACATCCTCTTCGTTGGCCGGATCGCGCCCAACAAGCGCGTGGAGGATTTGATCATGGCCTTCGCCTGGTATCACAAGGCCTTGAACCCCTTCAGCCGTCTGCTGCTGGTCGGGTCCAACCGCAGCGCGCCCCGCTATTACACCATGCTGCGCATGCTGGCGGGCGATCTCGACCTGCCCAACGTGTGTTTCGAAGGATTCGCCGCGGCCGCCGGCCTGGCGGCTTATTACCGGATCGCCGATCTGTATGTCTGCCCCAGCGCACACGAAGGATACTGCCTGCCCCTGCTGGAAGCCATGCACGGCAATGTGCCGGTACTGGCGCGCCGCGCCGGCGGCATGCCGGAAGCAATGGACGGCGCCGGGGTGCTTTTCGACGATTTGCCGGCCCCGGAACTGGCGGCCCTGATGCACCGCGTCCTCTCGGACGCTCCCCTGCGGCAAAACATTCTCGCTGCGCAGCGCGCCCGCATGCGGCGGGAGTCGTCCCGCGATATCGCGGCGGAAGTGCGTCAACTGCTGGATGACTTATGACTGCCATGGACACGCCCACGCCACCCGCGCCTACCCGTATTGACGCCGACATTGAGACTGCCTCGGACGGCTACGCCGCGCGGTTTGCCGGCCCCGTCGGCGCCTGGATGCTCCGGGTCCAGGAACGCCTGGTCTTGAAAAGCCTGGCCGGCATTCCGCGCGGCAGCGCCGTCCTGGAAGTCGGCGGGGGGCACGGCCAACTGGCCCGGGCGCTGATAAGCGCGGGATACCGGCTGACCATCACCGGCAGCGACCGCTCCTGCCGGAGCCGGATTGACGGGCTGGTGCGCGCCGGACAATGCGAATTCCTGACGGCCGATCCCCTGGCCCTGCCTTTTGCCGACCGTGAATTTGCGGCCGTGGTCTGCGTGCGCCTGCTCATGCATTGCGGCGAGCGCTGGCCGGCGCTGGCGCAGGAATTATGCCGGGTGGCGCGCAAGGCGGTAGTGGTGGACTATCCCACCAGCCAGAGCCTGAATTGCCTGGCCGGCTGGCTTTTCCCGGCCAAGCTCAAACTGGAAGGCAACACCCGGACTTTCCGCCTTTTCCGCCACCGCGAAGTCGCCGCCGCCTTCCGCGCCGCCGGCTTCCAACGGCGGCGGCGCGCGGGACAATTTTTCTGGCCGATGGTGCTGCACCGCACCCTGGGCCGCCGTTCCATCTCCCGCGCCCTGGAATGGCTGCCGGGCATTATCGGCTTGACTCGCCTGTGGGGATCGCCGATTATTTTGTGCATGCAACGCGCTGAAAATCAAACCGCCGCGCCGCTGTTCGCCAAGGCTAACCCGCCCTGCGCCATACCCGCCGGAACACCGGTGCTGGTCACGGGGGCCACGGGATTCACCGGCGCGGTGCTGACCCGGAAACTGGCCGCCGCCGGCCTGCAAGTGCGGGCCATCGCGCGCGCTACGTCCAACCTGGAGCAATTGCAGGACGTGCCCGTGCAGTGGTTTCGGGGCGATGTCTTCGACCCGGCGGTGGTGGAAGCCGCAGCGCGCGGCGCCGCCTACATCTTTCATGTCGCGGCTGCTTTCCGCGAGGCGCGTTACCAGGATGAAATGTACGCCAGGGTGCACGTCGCCAGCACGCAACTGCTGGCGCAGGCCGCGCTGCGCAATCCCGGTTTTCAGCGCTTTATCCATGTTTCCACCGTCGGGGTGCTCGGCCACATCGAGCATCCGCCAGCCGACGAAACCACGCCCATGCATCCCGGCGACATTTACCAGCGCACCAAGGCGGAAGCGGAAACATGGCTGGTGGAGTTCGCCCGCGCGCGGCGCCTCCCATTTACCGTCATCCGCCCCGCGGCGATTTACGGGCCGGGCGACACCCGCCTGCTTAAATTCTTCCGCATGGCGGCCCGGCCCTGGATGGTCATGCTCGGCCGCAGCCGGGGATTATACCACCTCATACACGTGGACGA
>CAYXEK010000120.1:0-5929 GCA_964463985.1 uncultured Verrucomicrobiota bacterium | reverse complement strand
TCCTTCAACACCGCCAAACTGCGCGAGCGCCTGGGTTACCAGCCGCTGCACCCCGATGCCGACGGCCTGGCGGAAACCGCGCGGTGGTATTGCGGCCAGGGATGGCTGAAAGGCGCTTGAACCGCCGCACGGTGCGCCCGGACAGGCAAGGACTTTTATTGCATTGAAAGATCGGCTGCACACAATTATCTGGCGGCTGGCGCCGGCGCTCCTGGCAATTATCATTGCGCATGGCATGGCCGTCCGGATCATCTGCCGCACTCCGTTGACCACGGACGAGCAGAGCTATATTTTCCAGGCCCATACGCTCCTGGAAGGCAGGCTGACACGGAACTACCCGCCCTTCCCCCATTTGTTGTGGCACAAAATGAACATCATGGAGGAGGAAACCGGGTGGGTTTCCCGCTATCCCCCCGCCCATGCGTTTTTCCTCCTGCCCGGCGCTTGGCTGGGAGATCCCTACATCAGCGTGGCGCTGGGCGCCGGGCTGGCCCTCTGGCTGGCCGCGCTGGCCGCCGCGTTCGCGTCCGGAAATAATTCAGGCCAGGCGCAAACTGCCCGGCGGGCCGCCGGATTCATGCTGCTGGCCAGTCCCTGGTTCCTTTTCACCTCCGCCACGCTGCTCAGCCACACCAGCGGATTCCTGGCCGTCTCCGCCCTGCTGGCAGCCTATCTCTGGTGGCGGCAATCCGAACGACCCGGCGCCGCGCTGCTGGCCGGTCTGGCATGGGGGTTGCTATGCCTGAACCGCACTTACAGCGCGCAGTTGCTGGCCATCCCCTTCGGCCTGGACGCGCTCTGGATTCTGGCGCGGCGCCGCACCCGGCGCATGCTGTGGGGCGCGCTGCTCTTCGCCGCCGCTGCCGCCGCGGGATTTGCGGTTTTGCTGCTGTACAACGAATTGATCCTGGGCCACCCGCTGAAAATGACTTACTTGCATTACGAGCCTTTGGAAGCCCTGGGATTCGGCAAACGCCATTACGGCATGCACACTCTCGCCAAGGGCCTGAAAATATTGAAAAACAACCTGCGGCTGGCGGATGTCTGGCTGTGGGGATTCCCGGGCGGCTTGCTCGTGTGGGCCGGGCTGCTGCTGGCGGGCCGGCCGCGCCGTCTTTGGCTGGTGCTGGCGGGTCCGGTCATCGCCGTGCCGGCTGGTTATGTTTTTTTCTTCCACCGCGGCCCGCATGAAACCGGGCCGGGATATTATTTCGAAATCCTGCCGTTTCTGATCGCCGGCGCCGCCCTGGGCGCCGCCCGTATCTGGAGGCAGGCAGCCGGGTGGACTCCCGCCGGCCGGCGCTGGGCGGCGCTGGGCCTGGTGCTGGCCGTCCTGGCTGGTCCGTTGCGTTTCAGCCTGCATGCCGCGCGCGGACTGCATGCCTTGCTTGAGCCGCGCCGTGAAATCCTGGGCGCCGTTGCCGCGGCGCCTACCGACGCGCTGGTGTTCGTGGAAAACCGCGGATGGCGCGGCGACCATCCCATGGATTTCGCCATTTTCAACCCGCGCGGTCTGCAAAGCGCGCCGCTGGTGATGGCGGCCGCGGACGGCGCTGAAATCGCGGCGGCCCGTTACTTCACTGCCCGCCGTCCATTCCGCCTGGCGGGCGGCCCGCCGCCGACGCTGATTCCGATCAACCCTGACGGCCCCTACGCGGTGACCATCAATCCGGCGCGTTCGCATCGGCGCACCGGCAGCAATTTCCAGGCAACGGACAACGCCCCGGTCGAACGCCTGGCCCGCGCCGGGCGGGACGCGGCCGGAATGCTGGTTTTCGGCAATTACCGCGGAATCTGCCCCGGCCGGTTTACCGCGCTCTTTGAAATGGAAACCGCCGGGAAGCCCGGCGACAAGGCGGCAGTGCTGGACATCTGCGCCGAGGGCGGAAGGCGCACCCTCGCGGAATGCCCCGTGCCGGCGGGATGCCACGGCACGCAAGCCGTGGACTTCGTTTCCGACGGCTTTTTCATGATAGAGCCGCGCGTCTACTACACCGGAAAAGGAGAAGTGCGCGTCAAATCCATCCGACTGGTCGAACAAGCGCGGCGAGATGCTGGCCAATGAAAAAAATCATTGTATCACGGCGGCAAGCTGGTACAATATGCCCATTGCCGGGATAGGGTCGGCGCATTGGGACGGAGGCGTAAAAATTATGCAGAACTTTCTGAAAATAATATTGATATTGCTGCTCTTGGCCAGCGCCGCGGCTTTGTGGTTCGGCATCAAACTGTTTCCGCAGCGCGAGGAATTGAAAGGCCGCGCGCAAAAGCTGGAAAATGCCATCCGCCAGATTGCGGCCACGGTTGAACAGAGCGACGACAATCCGGCGTTTGTCGCCATCGCGGAAGACCAACTCAAAACCTTCAAAGACCCGGCGGGCGGAGCATCGCCGATGGACGCGGCGCTCGGACAACTTACCGTAGCCGCCCAGAACCAACTGGCCCGGCTGAACGACACCCGCCAGACCCTGTCGCAAACCAAGGAATCGCTGGAGCAGACTTCGGAAGAATTGCGCTCGACCAAGAGCGATCTGGCATCCGCCCGCTCCACCATCCAGGAACGCGATGAAAGCATCGCCGGACTGCAGGCGTCCGTAGCCGAACGCGACAACACCATCCGGAGCATGGAACGCGCCGAAAAAGAACTGCAATCCAGGATGGAAACGCTGAAGGTGGCGATTGACGACCTGGAAATCCAGAAGCGCAATCTCCAGGACCAGATCGCCGGACTGCAGGCAAAAGTAAACGACCTGGAAGGGCGGACCAGTCCGGAAGCCAGCAAGGCCCAATTATCGCAGGGCCAGATGGGAGTGGTGCTGTTCGCCAATCCCGAATGGAATTTCGTGGTGCTGGGATTCGACAAGGAAAACGCCACGCCCATCGCCCCCAAGCTTGAATTCCTGGTGCATCGGGCCGATCAACTGGTGGGCAAGGTGCGCGTGGAAAGCGTGGTGGACAACATGGCCATCGCCGAAATACTCCCCGATTGGCAGAAACTGCCGCCGCGCGAGGGTGATCAGATCATGCTGTAACCTGAATTTTGCATGAATATTGGCGTTGAATGGATGTTAAGCCCTAAAAGAGCATGCAAAAATAATTTCTTGGCGGTTATCAATTGTCAACCAAGTGGTTACACAAGCCTTGTTTCGGAAAACGCCAATATTCCCCGGCAGCCGGCCGCACGATTTTGGCGCAGGGCTTTGTTGCACGGGGTTAGCAGTATGTTTATACAGCGGCACCCCGCGCGCCGCACCCTGCACCAAACTTGGGCGGTGCAAAATTCAGGTGTAAGCATGCAAACTTTACGCAACACTTTCCGGCTGGCCTGCGCCGCGCTCCTTTTGGCGGCGGGGTTGGCCGGCGGATGCACCGCGCCCAGCTCATCGGAAAATTCCATGCCCTGGAATACTCCGCAAAACTGGGAAGGGTCCCCGGCGCTGCCGATTTTCACCGAATAGCCGGTCAGCCGGCTTCGATCAACTTTTCGGCGATTTGCACGGCATTGGTGGCTGCACCCTTGCGGATATTGTCGCCGGCCACGAACAGCGCCAGTCCATTTTTCACGCTGTCATCGCGCCGGATGCGCCCCACCAGCACCTCGTCCTGCCCCGTGGCCCGCAGGGGCATGGGGTAGTCGTCATGTTCCAAGTCGTCCGCCAGGACGACGCCCGGCGCCCGGGCCAAAATTTCCCGGGCCTCTTCCGGTTCCAGCGGGCGGTCGAATTCCAGGTTCAACGCTTCGCAGTGGGCGTTCAGCACGGGGACCCGAACGCAGGTTGCGCTGACGCGCAGTTTTTTGTCGCCCAGAATCTTGCGGCTCTCGTTCAACATCTTGAGTTCTTCGCTGGTCTGGCCGGCGCTGCCCGGCTTGACCCCGCCGATTTTCGGGATCAGGTTAAACGCAATCTGGTGCGGATAGACTTCCCGCGGCAAAGGTTGGCCGGCGGCATAGGCCCGGACCTGACCCTCCAGTTCCTGCAGCGCCTGCCGGCCGGTGCCGGAAACCGCCTGGTAAGTGCTGGCGATGAAACGGCGGACGCGGGCGGCGCGGTACAGCGGCGCCACCGCCATCAGCGCAATAATGGTGCTGCAATTCGGATTGGCAATCAACCCCTGGTGATTGGCCAAAGCTTCGGGGTTGACTTCCGGAATCACCAGCGGCACGCGGGAATCCATGCGGTAATCATCGCCATTGTCAATCACCACCACGCCTTTTTCCGCCGCCGCCCAGCCATACTGCTGCGAAGCGCCCTTGGCGCCCTCCGTGCCGGCAAAAAACGCGAAATCCAGGCCGTCAAAAGCTTCCGGAGCGGCAGCCACCACGGGATAGCTTTCCCCGTCAATCTCCTCCGTACGCGCCGACCGCGCCAGGATCCTGATTTCCGCGGCCGGAAACTTGCGCTGCCGCAGCACGCGCACCATTTCCGCGCCCACCACGCCGATGCCAACCACGCCTACACGGTATTGCTTCATATCGCTATCCGCCTTACCCGGCAACGCCCTGCGCCACCATGTCGCCCACCTGGCTGGTGGAATATCCCATCTTGCCGGCGCCCAAATTCTTGACTTTATGCGCGGTGACGTGCATCACCGCCTGTTCGATCGCCTGGGAAGCCTCCATCTCGCCCAACTCGCCCAGCATCATTGCGCCCGCGCAAATCGCCGCCAGCGGGTTGATGACGTTCTGGCCGGTGTACTTGGGCGCGGAACCGCCGATCGGCTCGAACATGCTCACGCCTTCGGGATTGATATTGCCGCCGGCGGCGATGCCCATGCCGCCCTGGGTAATGGCGCCCAGGTCGGTGATGATGTCGCCGAACATGTTTTCCGTGACAATGACGTCGAACCACTCGGGATTCTTCACCATCCACATGCAGGTGGCATCCACATGGTAGTACTCGCGCTTGATATCGCTGAAATCGCGCGCGCCCATTTCATGGAACGCCCGTTCCCATAAGTCAAACACGTAAGTCAAAACGTTGGTCTTGCCGCTGAGCGCCAGGGTTTTGCGCTTGTTGCGGCGCCGGGCGTATTCAAAGGCATAGCGCAGGCACCGGTCCACCTGGTACCGGGAATAGACCATGTTCTGCACGGCCACTTCCTGGGGCGTGCCTTTCATCGAGATGCCGCCCACGCCGGTGTACAGCCCGCCGGTGTTTTCGCGCACCACCACGTAATCAATTTCCGCCGGTCCCTTGTTTTTCAGCGGCGTATCCACACCGGGATACAGTTTCACCGGGCGGAGATTGATGTATTGATCCAGTTCGAACCGCAGGCGCAGCAGGATGCCCTTTTCCAGAATGCCGGGCTTGACGTCCGGGTGGCCGATCGCGCCCAGGTAAATCGCGTCGTACCGGCGCAATTCGTCCAGCACGGAATCCGGGACGGTTTCGCCGGTGGCCAGGTAGCGCGCGCCGCCCAGATCGTAGTGGTGCAGGTCCAGCTTGAAATTAAAACGGGCGGCCGCGGCTTGCAGCACCTTGACGCCTTCATTGACCACTTCCGTGCCGGTGCCGTCGCCGGGCAATACCGCGATTTTATAACTCTTGCTCATTGTTCCTCCCACGGGTTCCACTGCAAATAAGGCGATGATGATAGCATAATGCAGTCGCCCGATGCAAATGAATTCCGCCGCCAAAAATAGACTGTTGCGGGATTGACGGCCTTGATATATATTTAACTAATTCAGCAGCATCCCACAGGTCTGAAATTGCATGGATGAAACCGTCCGCGGCTCAGCGCGGCTTCGCCCTCCATCTGAGATTTGAAATTTCAAATTTGAGATTCCAAATGGAGGACGAACCAGCGGTGATCCTTGCGTGGAAGCGGCGTCGGCCTGAAGCCTGTTGAAACGGTTATACGCTGCAAGCCAGGCGCGCCAGGAGGCGCCTTGTTTGCGCGGCAAAGTCCGCGAAAAAACATAATATTT
>CAYXEK010000119.1:0-10914 GCA_964463985.1 uncultured Verrucomicrobiota bacterium | reverse complement strand
TTCGTCCTTTCCATGCTGACGCAGCCCATTTGCAAAATCAGAACGGATAATATTAAAACATTTTTCATAGCGCCATCAAAAAAGAAAAAAGATTGCTCCAGGGTTTCTTTCAAAAGTCAGTTTTTGCAAACAGTACTAACGCAGTAATCTGTCAGACTCGCACGTTCAAGTCAAGCGGCGACAGTGGCCCCAAGCGGTAACATTACCTACGATTCCCGACAGATGTCAAATTGCAGGGATGCCGGCGAATTTGCCCAGGGGCGCAGCTCGCGCCGTAAATTACCAAAAACTACTTTATGAATCGGACAAACAGGCCGGCAGGGCATGGCCCGGCAGATTGCCCCGACGCAGGATGCGCCGGAAATTTTCGCCCAGCACCTGCTTTTTCTCTTCCAGGCTCAACCGGCCATACACGCACCAACCCAGTTGCGGACGCGGATCGCGCATGGGTGAGTCCGTGCCGAACAACACCCGGTCGGCGCCCGCCGTCCGGCACAGATATTCGATCGTGCCGTTGCATACCGGCGTCAGGGTCACTTCCGCCATGATGTTTTTGTGCTTTTGCATCAACTCGGCCGCCGCGCGCGCCGCCGGCCAGGAGCCGGCGGCATGGGCGATCAGGAATGTCGCTTCGGGATAGCGCTGCGCCAGTTCCGCCACCGCCGCATGCCCGCCCGTGCCGGGATTGACATGCAGCAGGCCGTATAACCGGTGCCGGTTGCAGAATTCCCACCATGGCGCATAGCCGGGATCGGCATACGAAACACTGTTGGTGTGATACGGCTTCATGCCGCGGCATCCCAGTTCCAGATGCATCCACTCGCACATTTTGCGGATGGCCGCTGCATCCTGAATAACCGGATTGCAACTCGACAGTCCCGCAACTTCTGCGCCATGCGCCTTTGCCAGCCCGGCAACCAACGCATTGCCCGCATCCACATCCATGCTGACCGTGCCGTTCCAACTCATCAGCGCGGTCAAAGACACGCCCATCCGCCGGGTCAACTCGCGCATGCCCGCCCAATCGCCCCGCACCATTACATATTGCTTGCCGGCGCCGTTCAAGCCTTCATGCAACACATGCGCATGCGCATCCAGGGTCAATACCGGCGACGGCTGTCCGGCGCGCGCGGCGCGGACAATCATGTCGGCATCCGCCGGCGCCGCCGGCGACGATTCCGGTCCCGCGCCCAAGAGCCGCCGCAGGTTGGCGCCGGCGAATTTTGCAACTGCCTCATCCGGCAGAAGCGACCAATCAACGAACCCGCGCGCCGCGCCGGCGGAATGCCGGAGCAATCCCGACCCGAACAGCAATCGGTCAATCCCAAACTGTCCGCCAAAATATTCCACCGCACGGTTGGCTTGAAACACATGAAATTCCAGATGGGCATTCGGGCAGGCATTCATCAGGGCATATACCAGGCGCCATTGCCCCCAGGATGCCCCTGTGATCACGACCGGGCAATCCGCGAAAATGTGAAGAAAATTACGCGCTGTGTCGAAATCGTCGCCCAATTCCGACAAAGGCGTCAAAATCAACGCCTGCCGCCGGTTCAGCGCCTCCGCCAATTCCCGCCACTCGCCGGCATCCGCGGGCACGCCATGCAATTTGGGCTGAAGACAAAACGCCCGCACATCGCCGGCTTCCGCCTCACGCACAAATTCGGCCGGCGCCGGGAAATCCCCGTATTGATGCGGAATCGCCGACCAGCAGGGGAAAAGCTTGTTTCGATACGGCGCCAGTTCCGCCAGCAATCTCCGGTTGCAGAACATCGGGTCGTAATGCTGCGCCTGCTCGTGGCGCACCAGCGCGCCGGCCAGGCCGAAATGGGCGAGATCCTCCAGCAAGTGCGCCAAAGTCCAGCGTTCCTGCTCATCCTTCTTCGGGCCAATCCCGTAGGAAGTCCAGCAATCAAATATCATGGGATTATTCATTGGTCAAAAATCCAGGCTGCGCATTTATTGGCAAGTACTGAGCCAATTCCATCGGACAAAAGTCAGAGCAAAACCGCAAAAACCATTGATATCGTAAACCAAAACGTCATCAGGGTCAATCTCCACCTGCAGCCCGGCGCAATTTGGAATATTATTGTCTAGGTTGGGCTGTGGCCGACAAATCATGGCGGCAAGACGGGTTGTGGGCTTGAGCAAGTCCGAAAATCAGGGAGGAAGCAGATGGCTGTTCACGTTCCCCGCGGCTTGTCGCGATGAACCGGACTAAACGAATTGTTCAAATGCGCAGTTGCCTGTATGAAAAATACTAAAATATGGGACTGACCCTCTTGGCTTATTTTACATTTGCCTCAATATAACCAGCCCATTACAATACCGGACATGGACAAAAAACAACTGATGAATTATCTGGAACTTATTGACGACGCATTGAATGATGACGCCGTTTTATACGTCTATGGCAGCGGCGCGTTTATTTTACTCGACGAACCGGAAAGAACCAGCCTGGACATTGATATAGCCGGGCCATATTGCCGCCTAAACGAGCGCGCTTTCCGGGCGGCCGCGGCAATCGCAAAGTTGCCGGTTAACCCGGAATTCGACACATCAGCGGACCACATCGAGTGGATTTCCGCCTTGCGGCTATGCTTGCCCCGGCCCGTGCCGGATTCAGACATTGTGCTTTGGCGCGGACAGCGCCTCACCGTTATGACCGTTGCTTTCCCGGCACTGATTGCCAGCAAACTGGCGCGGTATGACGCTATGGACAGAACCGATGTGCAATATCTTCTGACGCAACATCCGGTTGCATTCGAAACTGTGACGGCGGCGGTTCGATCATTGCCGCCGCCTTTCAATCGGGATGCCGTAGTGCTGGATAATCTGGAGCATCTAAAAAACGACATGGCAATATGGGCGCAACATTCATGACGGAACGTGAAAAACTGCAAGCCTGTTACGAATTGGCATTTTTCCCGCCGCGCCTGAACGAGGCCTGGGATCAGATCAAACGCCACCCCGATGTGAATAACGGCGAGTTGGGAGAGTTGCTTGACACCGCATTGTTGCTGCATCAGGCATTGCCGGAAAAAGGCTATGCATCGCAGCGCGCGTTAACGCGCGTGGCGCTTTACCAGGTCCGCGCCCGGGCGTTTGGCATGGTGGGCATGATCAAACGCCTGCGCCAACGCCTCAATCGCCCGCCGCTGACAAAGCATGAAATCCCCGGGAATCTGGTGCGTGACATAGGCCTGCCGCCATTGTCACGCCGGGAATAAAATCATTCTTAATTGCTCGCCAGGATTTCCCGCGCAAACGGATCGCCACTGGCGGCCATATCTTTCAGTGTGGTGCGCGCCAACTCTTGCACCTGCTCGCGCGGATTAAGAAGCGCGGCGCGGCAAGTTTCATGATCAACATATCTGTCAAATATTTCCCGTGCCCGTTCCAATTCACACGCCGCAAGCTCCCGCATCAGACGATTCCGGATTTTAGCTTCCAAAAACGCCAGATCGGCGGCATCCTGAGCCCGCGATGTATTTTCCTTGGTCAGCAACAAGTCAATTTCATCCGGCAATCGGAAGCCGTTGTCAAGCATGGCACCCCGCTGCCAAATGGCATCAAAATCTTCAATGTCCAGATTGTGCGGATGGCGGAACACATCCAACGGGCGATCGAGGCCGACAATGCGCACGACACCGTCGCATTCGACGACCCCGGACACCTCTTCTGGAAGCATATTCCCATGAGTGCGTAAATTGTGAAATTGCAACCCGCCATACGAAGCAACCGCCGCGGCAAGTCTCGCGGACCATTGCCCGGCATCGGCAAAGGGTTCCAACCATATATCCGCGTCCCGGGTTGCGCGGCTCAAACCATGAGCAATAACCGCCAATCCACCCAATAACAGAATGCGGCCCTGCCGGGACAGGTGGACCATGAAATTTTCTATTGAACGCGCCATTTTTTTTCCAGCTTTCCGACTTCATCGGCAATTTGCAGGATTTCAGTCAAGGATGCCGGCGCGGATCGAATCCAGGGCTCACTGTTGTCCGGCACATGCGATGGGGCGCCGCGCGCATTACGGCGCCGGCGGACCGTGCGCATCCATTCACACCGGGTTCGTTCAAGGGATGGAGTATAGCAGCGCATAATTTTCCAAGCAACGCGACCAATCTACCAAAATCTCCATTGATTTTAAAAAGCTACGCACACATTTACAAGTCCTATTTTACATTTACCTTAATACAACCAGTTGTTTGACGCCGTATTGCTGCTGCATCAGGCATTACCGGGAAGACGCTAAGCATCGCCACGCGCGCTAACCCGCATGGCGCTTTACCATGCATGCGCCCGGAAATGGGCCTGGTGGGCGTTATTTTTCCGCCGCCCAAAAGCTGGAAGGGCTGATCATACGAATGTTACGTACACGCTGAAGATTGAGCAGGTCTTTGTCTCCCGTCACAATGCATTCGCATTTTCCCGCTATTGCCGTTCCCAGGATATTGTCGTCATCCGGGTCACGACACACCGATCCTTCCAGTTTTTGTGGCGACACCAAGAACACCCGTGACCTCATGAGTTGCATCACAGCGTCAGCCTCGCGGCTTGTGAAATTGAATTTCCGAACGAGTTTAGCGCGCAATTCATCAAGAATGAATGAAGACAGAACGGCATAGGAAAAGAGTTTTGACGGGATTAACAAGATTTTCAGGCGATTTGGGATCAATGTTCATGTGCCAGAGTTTTCTTGGCGGCTCAGCGGCTTGAGCGAAGCGGACGGGATAAATTCCGAATCTGCATTGGTGTTAATCCTGTTAATCCTGTCAAAAATCCATTTCCATGTTTTTCTTTTTGACAACAAAGGATAGTGTTTCCGGGGCGTGATACCCTCGCTTTTTTACTGCGGCATTTCCAGATTCGTGTGGATTCGCGTGACCCCATTACAGATGGGACAAGTTCGCGGGCTAACATCCGGGTGCATAAATGTTTTTTTGACCGCCGTCGTCGAACCCTGAGCTTTGTCGAAAGGCGAGCTTGTAATTATTTACGCGGCCATAGTCCGTGAAAATAATCAGCGCCATAATGTGCCGGCAATGTATTCTTCCGGTTCTTTCCAGTATTCCGCCGATTCCAGCGGTTCCGCGTCAAGCTGCCAGTATTGCGTCATCTTGCGCTCGCGCGGCCGCGGCGCGGCGCCCTTGTCCAGCAGGTATTTTTTCAGCGCAGCAGCATCAATCTTCGCCCGCGGCTTGAACGCCGGCGATATCATGTAATCCAGTAACATCTCATATAAAACCGCTTTGTTCTTTCGTAAAACCGCCAGTGCGCCAAGAAGTAATATTCTGATTAATAACAAGTTACAAGCTAAAACACAATCTTGCAATCTTAACGGCTTGGCGAGAGAAAATTAAAAGCCCGGTTAAGCATGCTTTGCAGTGATCCCGATATAGCGCTCGCCAGCCGTTCCGGCCAACCGCACCCACGCATCGGCGTCACAGCCTCGCGGATTGAATCGGCGGCGCAGTTGTTCGTGTTCCGGCGTTGGAATATTGCGGGAATCATTTTCATTGACGCCCTGCAGTGTGTACAGGCCGAAATGGAAAAATATCCAGAATCGCGCCCTGGGAAACATGCCCGTTCGCCTTGAAATTGATTCTTATTCACCGATAGCTTCTGCCTGTCCGTCTCATGCGATATAATTGCCGGTGTCTTTCCGGTGTTCCGCGACCGCAACGCCGCTGCGCCAGGCCTGCCAGGCTGCGAGTTCCAGGTCCATGTGCATGACGGAAATCTGCATGCCGATCCGATACACCCGGCGTTCGAGGGTTTCGAGCAGTTCCTGCCGTTGCGCCGCCAGGGCGTCCACGCGGGCGATGAATTCGCGGCGGCCGGCATCATCCAGTCCCGCAATCGCGGCATCCCATTGCGCTTTGCCGCCGATTTGACGATTCAACTCCACGATTTGCGGACGCATTCGCAGGATGTCGAACCGCCAGTCGCCCGCCCGCCGGCATTTTTCGCCCAGCGCGCCCAATTCATCGGACAGCGCCGCAGCATCGCCGGGATTCAGCGCGAGTTGTTCCAGGCGGTAAATGGCGTCCGTCAGGCGTTTGGTGTCATCTGGATTTGTCCGGAAATAAATCCGGCAATACTCATGCACCAGTTCGCGCGCGTCCAACCCGGGATTGCCGCTCAGGCGGCCGATCAGAAATTTGTTGATGTCGTCGTAGATGCCCTCGGAATACGCCTGGAATCCTGCGATATCCCCCAGTCGGGCGCAGCGGCGGAAAATGGTTTGCAGGCGGGCGGGCGCCGGGATGGCGCCCGTGCGGCCATAGCGATCGGAAAAATTGCTGGCATAAGAAATATGGAGGAACAGCATTTTGCGGTAGGGGCGGGGCAGGGCCAGGTCGGGCCATTCGGTTTTATAGCCCGGGGAAATCAGCACGCCATCCAGCCAATCCGGGCGGCGTTCCAGCAGGGCCTGGAAACTGTCGTTTTCTTTCCCCTGCATGAACCAGGTGCAAAATTGAATTTTGACCGCAGGTTGGACGGCCCGCGCCGCCGGCGCCAGTTCTTCCTCCCACAGGCGCAAGGCCGTTGATACCCACGGCCGGCATCGTTCGCAATCGCACCCGCCCCAGTCATAGAAGGCGGCCGGGATGTAATCCACCCGGACTCCGCCTTCCTTGAGAAACTCCATCAGGTTAATCATGTTTTGGCGGAGGATGTCCCGCGCCGCCGGATGCGCCGGGCACAGGTTTGGGCCGAACATGTGGCCCTTGGGATGCGGCTGTGCCGCCAGGTCCGGGCGGAGCTGATCCATGTAAACGGAATTGGTGGTGAAACAAACGCCGATTTGCAGCCCCAGGTCCTGCGCGGCTTTCAGGCATTCCCGCTTGCGGCGCCACAGGAGCAGGGCGCGGTGCCGCGGCCAGTGATAGAGCGGATCGGATGAAAACGGGTCCGGCACATCATAGGGATCGAACCAGGTTGTATAGCCGTTGATACCCTGGCGCTGCCATTCCCGGAGCAGGGCGCCCAATTCGCGGGGCGCGGCCAGCTCGTAGAAATTGCCGAAATGGGCGGGACCGTAAATGCTGCGCAAGGCCATGGCGGACATGGTTTATCCTTTCATTATCGAGACTGGAAGGTTAATATTCGGAAGTCAACAGTCAGCCTGCAAGCCATGGAAACGCTTATCAGACATCTGGCCGGAGCGCCGCGGCGGCTGGCGGCCGCGCCGCCGGTGGACACCATCGGCTTTCTGCCCCGCAAAACCAACTGGATCATGGAACGCCGTTTCCGGACATATAATTTTTCTTTCATCCTGGCCGGCGGCGGAGTCTATCATTATCGCGGCCGGGAGCTCAAGATAAACGCGCCCTGCGTCATTACGCAATGGCCGGGCGAACCGATGCGCTACGGTCCGCATGAAAGTTGGCGGGAAGTTTATTGCATGTATCCGGCAACCGCGGGCAGTCTCCTTAAAAAACAAAAATTATTTTCCTAATCCCGCCCCGCATGGGAAATCAACAGGATGGATGATGTCCTGCATGAGGTCCATCGGCTGTTCGACATGCTGACCGCCGCCGCGGCGCCGGAGCCCGACCGGGTGGACCAGATTTGCCTGGGCCTGATTGTCGCCAGCCTGCTTGCTCCGCCGGTCAAACCCCGCAGCGGTCCGGAACAGGCCATCCACGAGATTGCCGCGGACCTGGCGGCCAATTTCGAGCAATCGCCGGACTTTACCGGGCTGGCGCGCCGACACGGCATGTCGCTGCCCACCTTTCACCGGCATTGGCGCCGGTGCATGCCGATGCCGCCGGCGCGTTATCATGCCGCGCAGATGCTCCGGGAAGCGCAGCGGCTGCTTGTGGAATCCGACGCTCCCATCAAGCAGATTGCCGCGCGCCTGGGCTTTGGGGATCAACTTTATTTCACCAAGAAATTCAGCCGGCTGACGGGGCTGGCGCCCGGCGAATACCGGCGCCGGCAGCGCCTGCCGCTGGGGGTTTAACCCTCGCCGCATAATGGTTCCGGGCGTTTACGCCGCCTTTTACCTTAATCTGAACAAAAATCCGCGGGGCAGGTATTCGTAACACCCCATGTCCGTCAGGCGGTTCATCTGGTCAATCCGGCTATACCCCTGTAAATCCACATTGCCCGCCATCCATTCCTGGTTGATGCCGGCGTTCACCCCGGGCGAATCCGCCTCCAGTCGGTAATCTCCGGCCGCCGCCGCAGCAAAGAGCGGGGCATTGGTTATATTCCCCTGGTCCGGCGCCAGGTTCCTGGAGGAGCAGGTGTTGAAAAAGTAATTGCTGGCGCTGAGGCCGCTGCCGAACCGCAAATCACGGTTGTCGGCGTAAACTGCCATGTTGGAATGAATTATGCAGTTTTCAACCAGGATGTTGGTCGAATTGCTGGTGTTGACTCCCCCGCTGGTGCCCGTCCCGGTATTGGTTGCGGAATTGCCGGCAATAGTCAGCGATTGCATGCGCAGGGTGTTGTTATTTGCAGAGACACTGATTCCCCCCGCGCCGCTGGCGGACATGTTGCCTTCTACCAGGCAGTTGCGGATGGTTCCGCCATAAGTCGGGCAATAAGCGCCGCCGGCATAACCGCCGGTATTGCGCAAGATCGAACAATGCGACAGCATGCCGTTCGTGCTGGACATCCAAAGCACCCCGCCGACTTGGATGGATTGATTGTCGCAGACCACGCAGCGCAAAAGATGCCGCTCCGGGCCGTAGATTACCACGATGCCGCCGGCGCGTCCGATGGTGTTGTTGTTGGAAACAATACTATCGGTGATTGTTCCGCCGTAATTCGGGGCCGATAGCCCGAAGAATATGCCGCCGGCGCCTTTTTCCCCGCCGGCGCCCTGCTGGTGATCGGTGTTGCCGGCAATGACGCAGTTGGAGACCAGCCCGGATTCCATGTAGATGCCGCCGCCGCCGCAGCGGTAGTTATAGCTGCCGATGCCGTAGGCCTGGTTGTTGGACACCGTGCAATTGGCGACCATGCCGGTTAGCATTGACACCCCGCCGCCATTATTGCTGGCAATATTGCCGTATAAAACAGAGTCGAGCAGCGCGCCTTTCGCCACGTATATCCCGCCGCCGCCATAAGGACCTGCCGTAGGAGTCCGGGACTGGTTGTCATGGATGGCGCATGCCGCCACCAGCCCGGTGGTCATATATATTCCCCCACCGTTGTTGGTGGCCGCGCAGTGGGTGATGGCGCAATTCGTCACGGTTCCGTTATTCAGGTAAACGCCTCCGCCGTTGCCCAGCAGGCCGGGCTCAGCCAGGCCGTTGCTGACCGTGATATGCGCCAGTTCCGCCTGTGCGTGATTCAGGTAAAAGCAGCGCACCGATCCATCGCCGGCCGCCACGACATCCCCGGCCAGGCCGCTGAACCCGCGCAGCCGCGCATTCGTCAGGGCTATGGTTGCGTCAATATTATAAACTCCGGCGGTTACCAGTACGGTCCCGCCTGCCGGGTCGAGATTGGCGTAGGCCGCGGCATCGGCCAGGTTGGTCGCGGCATTTCCCCAATCCGCGAACGGCGGCACATTTGATCCGGCGGCGGACACGTAGTATGTGGCGGACCATGCTGCCGGACATATTGACAGCAGGATTGCCAGCAAAACACTCTGTTTCATCATCCCTCCATCAGGTATCGGTTTAATGTATCTGCATTCTACACCGCGCTGCACAATCATGCAACTTCACAGGCGCGCCGCAAGTATTATTGCCCGGATTCATAATCGTTCGACGTGTTCGATAATCAACTCATAGTTGGCCAGGGCCAGCGGCGACAAAATCCGCCCATAGGGACAGGCGGACGGCATCAACACGAACCCGCGCCCGGCGCCGCTTGTACCTTCCCGCAGGGCTTTGTCCACCTTAACGGCGAACTCGGCCGGCGGCAGGTTTTCAATGTCGCTGGCTTCCAGGTTGCCGAACAAAACCAGGCGGTCGCCGTACTTTCGCCGCACATATTCCAGTTCCACATCGCCTTGCGGCGGCGGCTCGATCGGGTCCAGGCCCATGCAGCCGGTAGCGACTATGTCATCCAGGATATGCATCAGCCGGCCATGGCAATGCAGGCGGGCAAATCCCCCGAATTTATGAATCGCATCCACCAGCGGGCGGTCATACTCTGTGACATACTCGTGAAACAGGCGCGGCGGCAGGTACGGCTCCGAGGCATATTCCGGCCCGACAATGCGCCAGAGCCGGCCCGGCAAAGCTTCCGCCACACGTTCGGTTTTCCGGTAAATGCCCGGCGCAACTTTGTCGAGCATGCGCCGGAACAACTCCGGTTCGGTCATGGCAAACACGGTAAAATCGGCCATGGCAAACAATTCCGCCACGCAACACAGGGGGTCGGCCATGTCTACCATGGCGATGCCGGCCTCGCCGAGGTCGCGTTCGATGGCCAGGATGACCTCCGCGTCCGGCGCGCCGTCCAGGGGCGGGTCGGGCAAATCCAGCCATGCCTGCACGTCGTCAATGTCCTTTAAAAAATGCTCCAGAGTCCATACGGTGTCAACGTCCGGATCGCGTTTGGTGCGCTGGGTCAAAACCCTGCGGCCGGCCTTGATGGCGGTTGTGACCAGCCGATTGCCGGCGCCATCCGCGGTCCGCGTCACGGAGGTCACTTCCGCCAGCGCATCCGCCGGCCGGTCTTTCAAGGGTACCTCGCGCCGGACAATGCGGTCGGTTTTTGCGCGGGCCAATTCAATCAAGGGCCGCCAGGAAGGATGGTTGTAGATGTTGAGGGGATGTTGATCGTCCGGATCCTGCGATCCGTCAATTTCATAAAAACTTACCGGGGGACGATCCGCCGGACGGCCGTTCAACACCGCCATCAAACGCTCGCGTCGGTTCATTTTCATAGGCTGTATTATCGGTTTTCCGATTCCGCGATCCAGACATCATCCACGAC
>CAYXEK010000118.1:0-11457 GCA_964463985.1 uncultured Verrucomicrobiota bacterium | reverse complement strand
ATTTCATGCATGCGAGCGGGAGAAAGCGATGTGATCAATAATCCAATCCTGGCTTTGGCCACGGTTTGCAGATGATCGCAGTTGATAGCACATTTTCTTGGCATCCCGTCTGCTTTGTCCAACAACACTTCGCTGGGAATGTCCCGAATAGTGGAGGTTACCGGCGCGACAGTCACCTCGCCGATATGTGGTATAATGGAGTCCCGGGTCAATATGACAACCGGCCGCCGCTTGTCCGGCTTCTCGAACTTGTACCAGCGGATTTCTCCACGTTTCACGCATCACCCCACTTCTGCTCTTTCTCCCACACGCTGAATTCATCGGCGCTCGCGGGTTTGCGAAGATATCCGTGACGATGCTTTTCTTCAAGCGTCTTTGTCTTGATCCGCGTGACAGCCTCTTGAAGCGCTTCGCGCGCAAAAGCCGAACGTGTTGTGTGCAAATCTTTGGCGACCTTGTCCACGGTTTGGACCAGATGTTCGTCAAGTGTCATTTGGACTGTTCGCATAGAAATGTCTCCATGGTGATTTTTATAGCTATAATAATGTACATGTTTGTGGAGTCAATCTGTTTTTTCGCTCGGAGCCAACGTGCCCGGTCAGGTAGGCTTCATTCCAGCGAGGAGCCTCTGAATGCGACAACCGAAGGATAGCGCCCCTTTCAAAGTCTGCCATTAGGTCCTTTGGCTTTCCGTATTTTTACAAAGCCGAGCGGAAATTTTCATTCCGGATTTTTGCCGGCCGAATTTTACGTCCGTTACGTCAGCGCCAGCCAATCCGGATGGCGCTCGGCGAAGTCCGCAATTTCGGCATAAACAGCTTCCAGGTTCATGGACGGTTGCCAGTCCCATTCCCGGCGGGCAGCGGCGCTGTCCAGCACCAGCCAGGGGACATCAAAAGGCCGGTTGGCCGGTTGGATCGCCACCGTATGACGGCCGAAACGGCTTTGGCACCAGGCATCCAATTCGGCCAGCGATGCGCTGTTGGCCATGCCGCCGCTGACATTGAACGGGGCGGGCGCTTTCGGCGGATGCTGCATTTGCCGGGCCAGCAGCGCGGCCAGGTCGCAGGGATGCAGGCAATCCCGCACCTGCCGGCCGGCGCCGTCGAAACCGATGAATTGTAGCGGGCGTTTCTCGCGGGAAGCGTGGATCCAATAGGCGAAAATGCCCTGGTCGGCCCGGCCGAATTGCCCGGCGCCGGCCAGCACCCCGCAACGATTGATAATCACCGGAAACCGAAACGCCGCGCCGTATTCCAGGGCCAGGATCTCTGAAGACAGTTTCGAAGCGCCGTAGAGTGAAATGGGCGGGGTGGTCGGAAAGCGCTCGGCAATGCCGGCGTCAGTCAAACCCGGCACTTCGGCTTGGCCCGCGGCGGGAACGAAGCGGGTTGCCTGCGCCTCCAAAGGCAGTTGCGTCAACGCGGCAATGGAGTACACGCGGCTGGTGCTCAGAATTGCCAGGCCGCAATTCCAGCGCCGGCACAGTTCCAGGAGGTTAACGGTGCCCGCCAGGTTGTGCCCCAGCAGTTGCCGGCTGCCAATGCTTCCATCCACGCCGGCCATCACGCTCGGACAGGCGGCGGCATCAACGATCCAGTCCGCGGGCGGCAGGTTTTCCAGGTCGGCCGGATCGCGGATATCTCCGTAAAAGCAGGTCACGCCGCGGGCCGCCAACTCGGCGCGGTTAAGGTGGGCGCCGGGACGCATCAGGTTGTCCACGCCGGCGACTGCCAGGCCGGGCAGCAGTTCCGGCAACGCGCGCGCCAGGGAACTGCCGGCAAAACCGCAAATTCCGGTGATCAGGATTTTCATGGCTGGGCCAGCCGTTGCCGCCAGGCGGCCGTAATTTCCTCGATGATGCGGGGCAGGGGAATGGCTACCGACCAATCCGGGTAATCCCGCCGCATTTTGCGCAGGTCGCTGTAATAACAGATATGGTCGCCGATCCGGTTGGTATCCACGTAAACGTGGCGGGATGCGCGCCCGGTGGCGCGGGCAGTCATTTCAAAAGCTTCCAGGATGGAGCAGGAATTTTCGCGGCCGCCGCCCAGGTTGTACACTTCGCCGCAGCGCGGCTGCCGGACGAATGCGAACATGAAGGCCGCCACGTCGGCCGAGTGGATATTGTCGCGCACCTGCTTGCCCTTGTAGCCGTAAATCTTGTATTCGCGGCCTTCGAGATTGCATTTCACCAGGTAACTCAGGAAGCCGTGCAGTTCCACGCCGGTGTGGTTCGGTCCGGTCAGGCAGCCGCCGCGCAGGCAGCAGGTGGGCATGCCGAAATAGCGGCCGTATTCCTGCACCATCAAGTCGGCGGCTGCCTTGGATGCCCCGAACAGGGAATGTTTTGACTGGTCAATCGGGAAGTTTTCGTCAATGCCGTGCGCATAGGCGGGATCGGCATATTCCCAGCGGGTGGGCAATTCCTTCAGGGGGATGGTGTTGGGGCGGTCGCCGTACACCTTGTTGGTGGACATGTGAATGAAAGGCGTTTCCGGACAAGCCTGGCGGGCGGCTTCCAGCAGATTTAAAGTGCCGACGGCGTTGGTGTCGAAGTCGTCGAAAGGAATGGCCGCGGCGCGGTCGTGCGACGGCTGGGCGGCAGTGTGGATGATCGCCTGGGGGCGCAATTCCCGCAGCAAAGCCAGGATGCCCGGCCGGTCGCGCATGTCCAGTTCGTGGTGGCGGAAGCCGGCAAGTGTGTCTTCGAGCCGCCGCTGGTTCCAGCGCGTGTCGCCCTGGGATCCGAAAAACACCGCGCGCTGATTGTTGTCAATGCCGTGAATGGCAAAACCACGCGCGTGGAAAAATGCGCAGACTTCCGAGCCGATCAATCCCGACGAGCCGGTAACTAAACAGATTTTTTCCATGATTGCGCCATGCCGAGCCTGTTTCTGTTAATTTCTCACTTAATGAATTTTTGCCGCAAAGGCAAGTAAAATACAGCCCTGTGTGTGTAAGACCCACGGCTGCGTCATGCTTGCGGCTCACCAGGGACGGTTCGCCCCACCTCAGGCAGATATGGCCAAAATGGTAGGGCGAGGCGTCCCTGCCGAGCCTTCTTTTCCGAGAATGACACAGCCGTGGTGTAAGACAAATCAGTCCGCGCCGCCGCGGCTGGCGGATTGGATTTCGGCCAGGATGGCTTCGGCCGCGGCGCCCGGATCGGGCGCTTCCAGGATCGGACGCCCCACCACCAGGAAATCCGACCCGGCGCCCACGGCCGCCGCCGGCGTGGCGATGCGCTGCTGATCCTGGACCGCCGCGCCGGCGGGCCGGATGCCCGGCGTGACGATGCGCAGCCCGCCGCCGAACTTCCGGCGCAGCATGGCGGTTTCATGGACCGACGCCACCAGGCCGCCCGCGCCGGCTTCAACGGCCAGCGCGCCCAGCATCATGGCCTGTTCCTGGAGATTGCGGCCGATGCCGATTTCCGCCAGGTCGGCGGCGTTCAGGCTGGTCAGGGTGGTGACCGCCAGGAGCAGCGGCGCGCGCGGGCCGCTTTCCCGGGCCGCTTCCGCCGCCGCCGCCAGCATGGCGCGGCCGCCGCCGGCATGCAGGGTCAGCATGGCAATCTCGTGCCGGGCAGCCGCGCTGACAGCGCGCCGGACCGTGTTGGGAATATCGTGCAATTTTAAATCCAGAAATACCTGCTTGCGTGCCCGGCGGAGCGCGTCCAGCGCGGCCGGCCCGTCGGCAATGAACAGTTCCAGGCCGATTTTGAAATAAGCGATTGACGCCGGCAGCCGGCGGAGCAAGTCCGGCACGCCGCCGGCCGCCGGCAAATCCAGGGCGACAATCAGTTGGGGCGCGGCGGGCAGATTGGCAGGCGGCGGCATATGGTCCTCCGGGTTTGCGGGAACAAATTTTGACAAAAACACGAGGCTTTGATACAGTAGCCCGATATGCGTTGGATTATCAACAAAATAATTGGCACCAAGCATCACCGGGATTTGAAGAAATTGCGTCCGCTGGTTGAGCGGATCAATGCCCTGGAGCGGGAATACCAGTCCCTCAGCGAGGAAAAACTGCGCGGCAAAACCGCGGAATTCAAGGACCGCCTGGCGCGCGGCGCCGCCCTGGATGATTTGCTCTGCGAGGCTTTTGCCGTGGTCAAGAACGCCTGCCGCCGGCTGCAAGGCACGTCGGCGGACGTGTGCGGGCACCAGATGACGTGGGATATGGTGCCTTTCGATGTCCAATTGATAGGCGGCATCGTTCTGCACCACGGCAAAATCGCTGAAATGGCCACCGGCGAAGGCAAAACCCTCGTGGCCACCATGCCGCTGTATCTCAACGCCCTCACGGGCAAAAACGTGCACCTGGTGACGGTGAACGATTATCTGGCGCGCCGCGATTCGCAATGGATGGGATTGGTTTTTCAATACCTCGGCCTGACCGTGGGCTGCATCCAGAACCAGATGAATCAGGCCGAGCGGCGCGCCCAGTACGCCTGTGATATCACCTACGGCACCAACAGCGAATTCGGCTTTGATTACCTGCGCGACAACGGCATGGCTCATACCGCCGAGGATGTTGTGCAGCGCGGCCATTTTTACGCGATCGTGGACGAAATTGACAGCATCCTGATTGACGAGGCGCGCACCCCCCTGATTATTTCCGGCCCGGCTCCCGTGGATAACCACCAGTTTACCGAGTTGACGCCCGGCGTGGATCGCCTGGTGCGCCGCCAGCGCGAATTGTGCAATCAGTTCATGCAGGAAGCCCGCGAGGCCCTGGAACGCGGCGATACCGAGCAGGCCAAGTTGCGCCTCTACCAGGTCCGGCACGGCATGCCGAAGAACAAGCAGTTGCTGCACATGCTGGAGGAAGCCGACACGCGCCGGCTGGTGGAGCAGATCGAAAACGCCATGCTGACCGATATGCGCAAGGACCAGGCGCGCGCCTTGCGCGAGGAACTCTATTTCACCATTGACGAACGAGGCCATGACGCCACGCTGACGGAAAAAGGCTGCAACACCCTGAACCCGTCCGACCCGGACGCTTACGTCTTCCCCGACCTGATCGGGCAGATGTCGGAAATTGACGGCGAGACCGGCCTGGCGCCCCAGGAAAAAATGGAACGGCGGCAGCGCGCCCAGGCGGCGTTCGCCGAAAAAAGCGAGCGGATTCACTGCGTGGACCAGTTGATCCGGGCCTTTTGCCTCTATGAACGGGACGTCAATTACGTGGTCCAGGAAAACCAGGTGCTGATCGTGGATGAGTATACCGGACGCATCCTGCCGGGGCGCCGCTGGAGCGATGGCTTGCATCAGGCGGTGGAAGCCAAGGAGGGCGTCAAGATCGAACGCGAAACCCAGACGCTGGCGACCATCACGATCCAGAATTATTTCCGCATGTACGGCAAACTGGCCGGCATGACCGGCACGGCCGAAACCGAGGCTAACGAGTTCCGCGACATCTACAAGCTCGACGTGATGGTCATTCCCACCAACCGCCCGGTGCGCCGCATTGATTTCAACGACGTGGTGTACCGCACCCGCCGGGAAAAATTCAAGGCGGTGATTGATGAAATCGGCGACTGCCATGCCCGCGGCCAGCCGGTGCTGGTCGGCACCATCTCCGTGGAAACCTCC
This sequence comes from uncultured Verrucomicrobiota bacterium, assembly GCA_964463985.1. Classification (GTDB taxonomy): domain Bacteria; phylum Verrucomicrobiota; class Kiritimatiellia; order JAAZAB01; family JAAZAB01; genus JAXGPF01. The sequence goes on along the minus strand of CAYXEK010000118.1, from coordinate 5,857 downwards.
GAGTTGCTCAGCCGCATGCTGAAGCGCGAAAACATACCGCATAACGTGCTGAACGCCAAGAACCATGAACGCGAGGCGGAAATCGTCATGCGCGCCGGCCAGCCCGGCGCCGTCACCATCGCCACCAACATGGCCGGCCGCGGCACGGATATCAAGCTGGGGGAAGGCGTGGTCTACCTGCCGCGCGAACTGATCCTGTCGCAGGCCGCCCTGGACCACCATTACGAAAACCGGCGGCTGCGCGAAGTCCTGCGGGAGCGTCCCTGCGGCTTGCATGTCATCGCATCCGAGCGCCACGAATCGCGGCGGATAGACCGGCAGTTGCGCGGACGCTGCGCGCGACAGGGCGATCCCGGCTCCTCGCGTTTTTACGTTTCCCTGGAAGACGACCTGATGCGCCTGTTCGGCTCCGACCGCATCGCCAACATCATGAGCAAGCTGGGGCTGGAGGAAGGCCAGGAATTGCAGCATCCCTGGCTCAACCGCTCGATCGAAACCGCCCAGAAACGCGTGGAACAGCACAATTATTCCATCCGCAAGCGCACGCTGGAATACGACGACGTGATGAACAAGCAGCGGGAAGTGATTTACAGCTTCCGGGGCGAAATCGTGCGCGCGGCGGATGTGCGCGAGCATCTTTACGATCTGGTGGCCGACGTGATCGAATCGCATGCGGCGGAAATTTTTGACGACGACAAGGTGGATCCCGATCTCGCCGCCCGTTTCGCGGAATGGGCCAACGGCGCTTTCCCGCTGGGCATGCGCCCGGAAGAACTGACTGCCGCCGGCGCAGCGAATGCCGAGCAGGCCGCCCGCGCGGTGTATGATCGGGTGCGCCGGGCGTATGAGTTGAAGGCGGAGGTGGAAGACCCCCAGGCCCTGCCGATGATGGAACGGTTCATCCTGCTCCATTCCATTGATACGCTCTGGCAGGAATACCTGCGCAGCATGGATAACCTGCGCCAGGGAGTGGGATTGCGCGCTTACGGCCAGAGCGATCCGCTGGTTGAATACAAGCGCGAAGCGTTTAACATGTTTTCCACCCTCATGGATTCAATCAAGAACGAAGTGGTCATGCGCATGTTCCGTTCGACCACGTCCCTGCCGGCCTACGAGCGGCTGCTGGCCTCGTTGCCGCGCGCGCAGGCGGTGCACCAGTCGCTGCCCGGCCTGGCGGAAGGCGGCTTGACGTCGCGCGCCGCCGGGGGAGGGGCGCCGGGCCGGCGCCCGGCGCGCCCCGCGCCCTTGCCGGTGCAGCGCGCCGAACCCAAGGTGGGGCGCAACGATCCCTGTCCCTGCGGCAGCGGCAAGAAATACAAAAAATGCTGCGGCGCGTGACCGGGGACGACCGGTCCGCTGCGCCGCCGGTTGTTGATTGCCAACCGCAAATCCCGTTGCGAATTCAGCGTTCATGCAACTGAAGCCAGGCAATATACTACTTTCTTCGGCATGGCGCGCCGGAACCTGCCTGCACAGCCAAAGGGCCGCCGGCGTTCTGAGCGGCTTGCTTTTGTTCGCCGCCTTCCCGCCGCTGGCCTGGGATTGGGCCGGCTGGATGGCGCTGGTCCCGCTGCTGACGCTCTGCGTCCGTCTGCCCCCCGCGTCGGCGGCGCGCCAGGGCTTGCTGGCCGGCGCGATCGCCTGGCTCCTTTCGCTTTTCTGGCTGACCCGCGTGTCCTGGGCCGGCTGGGCGGCGGTAAGCCTTTATTGCGCTGCCTACATGGCAGCTTTCGCCGCGGCCGCGGCCTTTTGGTTGCGGCATTGGCGGCGGCTGGATGCGCAGCCCGGCTATGTTCTGCCGGTTTTTGGACTGGCGGCGCTCTGGGTTGCGCTGGAATTCCTGCGCGCCCGCCTGTTCACTGGCTTCCCCTGGAATCTCCTGGCGGTCAGCCAGGCTGCCCGCCCGGGATTGCTGCAGGCGGCCGCCTGGGGCGGAGTGTATGCCGTGTCTTTCATCATGGCCGCCGCCGCCGCCTTGGCGGCCTTGTGCCTGGCCCATCCGCCTCCGCGCCGAAATTGGTGGTCGCCGGCATTGGCCGCTGTCCTGCTCGCCGCGCTGTTGGCCGGGTCATACGCGGCGGCGGCGCCGTTCCGGCGGCCGGCGGCCGGCGATGGGCCGGCGCCGCGGATCGGCCTGGTGCAGTTGAATATCCCCCAGCAGTTGAAGTGGGATGAAAGCTGGACGGAAACAATCTACCGGAAACTGGAAAAGGCCACCGCGGAATTGCTGCGGCATGCCGCGCCGGATTTGGTGGTCTGGCCGGAAACCGTCATGCCCGATTTCTTCCGCGGCAGCGCCCTGGCGGCGGACAGCTTGTCCCGGCTGTTGACTAACGGTGTGCCGATTGTCGCCGGTTCGATGGACTGGGCGGAGCGGGACGGACAAGTGCTTTATTATAATTCCTCGTTCCTGCTGACCGCGCCGGGCAACCTGGAACAATATTACGCCAAGCGCCACCTGGTGATGTTCGGTGAATACGTGCCCCTGGAACGCTGGCTGTCGTGGCTGCGGCGTTTCACGCCGGTGACCGAAAGTTTTTCCCCGGGCGTGGAAGCGACGGTCTTCCGCCTGGCATGCGGAGCGGCGCTGGCGCCCTTGATCTGCTTTGAGGATATCATGCCGGGACTGGCGCGCGCTTCCGTGCTCCGGGGCGGACGGTTGCTGGTGAACCAGACCAACGACGCATGGTTCGATCCACTGGCGGGCGCGCGCCAGCATGCGGCGCATTGCGTTTTCCGCTGCATTGAAAACCGGACGCCGGCCGTGCGCGCCGCCAATACCGGCATTACCTGTTTTATTGATCATTATGGACGGGTGGCGGCCGCGTTGCCGCCCGCCGGCCGGCAGCCCGCGCCGCCGCAGACGATCTGCCGGCCAGTCCGGACGCCGCCGGCGGATATGCCGCTGACGTTATACACCCGTTACGGCGATTGGTTCGCCTGGACATGCGCGCTGGTTGCTGCCGCCGGGTTGGGCGCGGCCTGGCGCCGCCGGCGTGTCTGACGGGCGCATCTGCGACCAGTTACAACATGGAGCGTCCAAACACAGAAACAGTCCGGCTCACCCGGAGGGTTCGCCCCACCGGCCGAACACCCGGCATGCAAGGTGGGGCGAACCCTCCGGGTGAGCCGCAGCACAGTTTGGGCCGAACTCATTTCCGAAGCCTGCAAAGAATCGCAGATGCGCCCTGTCTGACCGCCTTGCATATTCCGTGCTTGAACTTGCGCAACACACCCTTTAAAATCAAGGCGCAAATATAAAATGTGGATTGGCTTGTTTCCCTGTCCGGTTGCACGCGGCGTTTACGCAAGCCGGCCGGGGAATTTTGGAGTACCGATTCATGCGTTCAAGTAAATTGTTCTTTCATCATTTTGCGCGCGCGTATGGCTGTGGCCGCCGCGCGGCAATGGCTGCAATGCTTGCGGGCGCATGGCTTGGAGTTTTAACCGCCGCGCGCGCCGAAATACCAATGCCCGGCCAGCCTGCCCCGAACGCTCCCGCCCGGGGTGCGTATTCGCTGGTGATGACCAACGGTTACGGCGATTGCTACCGGATGAACCTGCTGCGCGATCGCGAAAATTACCAGGCTTACCGGGGCATCTGCTCCTACCGCGGCTTCAGCCTGTCGGGTTGCTCCACGACGGGCGAGGTGGTCCTGCTGCGAATCAATGCTACGCCTTCTTTTGGCGAGCATAATTCCCTGCTGTCCACCTCGCTGCGCTGGGGTCAGACGATGTATGTCCTGAACGATGTCTACCGTCCGCTGAATTCCACGGTTATGGCCGGTTATGAAAACTGGTATCCCTTCGATATGAGCTGCTCGGTGGCGATGTATGTCGCCGGCGGCGGGTTAGGCGACGCCGGAGCGGCGCGGCCGGATACGGCGGCGCCACGCGCCTGCCCGAACCCCCGGGAGCGCGCAGATGAAGATGGCGCGATCCTGATCGGCGCGCTGTTGCCGCTGACCGGCGACCTGGCGGATATCGGCTTGGCTTATCAATCCGCTTTGCGCCAGGCGCTGGAGACCGTCACCAACCAGCCCGGCATGCCCCGCCTGCGGCTGGTCATCTCCGATACCAGGACTGACGCCGGCGTCGCCTTCGACAATCTGCGGGAATTGCACTACCGCGGTTGCCGCATTGTTTTCGGGCCGGAATCCAGCGAAGAATGCCGGATGTTGAAGATGTTCGCCGATGCCAACGATATCTTGCTGATTTCCAGCTCCTCAACCGCCGTTCCGCTGGCGCTGCCGGCAGATAACCTCATGCGTCTGGCGCCGGATGACTCGCAGCAGGCCGCGGCCCTGGCGGATATGTTGGCGCGCGACGGGATTACGGATATCGCCATCCTGGCCCGCACGGATATTTACGGCGAAGGTTTCATGGCAGCCTTGATCCGCGAGCATACCGCGCGCGGCGGCGCGGTTTTCGCCTCGAATTATTGCCCGCGCGCGGCGGCGTTCATTCCGGAAGTCGTTTCCAACATGGCAAATCAGGTGGCCGGCCGCTTGGCGATATCCGGCGCCCGGCAGGTTGGGGTGGTCACGATTTTGTTTGACGAGGGGATTGAGGCGCTGTGCGTCGCCTCGGATTTCGCTCCGCTGGGCGAGGTCCGATGGTACGGCACGGATGGCATGGCCTTGAATAACGCGCTCCTGGCGAACACCGCGGCTGCGGAGTTCGCCGCTGCCACGCATTATACCTGTTCCATTGCCGGAAGTTTCACTAATCCGTTATACTCCGCGGTCGCGGCCCGGATCGCGGAGGAAACCGGCGGTGTTGCGGTGCGTTATTATCCCATGGCCGCTTATGACGGTTTAACTATTGCGGCCCGGGTGCTGCAGGATCACGGCGCCGCCGGGACTGCGGCTGATTTGAAAGCGCGGTTCAAGGCCGCCGCCGGTCTCTGCCGGGGCTGTACCGGGCCGATTGCCTTCAATGACGCCGACGACCGGGCGGACGGCTCGTTTGATTTTTACCGCGTGGGCGTAGGGGGAGGCGGTTTTGCATGGGAGGACCTGGCCGGCCAGGCGCCAGGGGTGCCGGCGCGCTTGGAATGCATCCGGGCCGCCGCCAGCCAGGGCGATTACCCCGGCCGGATCAAGGTGGTCTGGACACCGGCGTCCGGCGCTGCCGTTTATTCCCTCTGGGGAGCGCTGGCCGACCAGCCTGCCTTGCCAGTGCTTCTGGCAAAGACCGCCGCCACGGAATATTGGGTGCCGGACGCGCCCGGGGGGTGCCGGTGCCATTTCTGGGTCCGAACCACCAATGCGGCCGGCGCGGCCGTTTTCAGCACCGTCGCTACCGGTTGGGCGGCCGCGGATTCCGGTCCGTCCGTCCTGCTGAACGGCTCCAGGTTGCCGGTGGAAATAATGGCCGATGAGCCATATGCGCTTGCGCTGGAACTGTATCCCGGAGCGTATGCGGGCTGCGAGGCCGACTGGTGGCTTCTGATGCATGCGCCGGACGGCTGGTATTATTTCGACGCCGGCGGGCAATGGCGCGCATCTCCGGACGGCCGCCTGGCCCCTGCGCGCCAGGGTCCGCTGGCGGAGATGGCCGTCCGTGAAATATCCAACGGGAACGGCGCGCCTCCCGGCGTATACACCTTCTACTTCGGCGTGGATGCCCGCGACGGCGTTCTGGATGCCGGGAACACATGGTGCGGCTTCAACGCGTTGACCGTGCATTGAACGACCTTTGCCAATCCCGGCTTGCGGCTTACGGCAATTAAACCGGAAATTCACATCGCGTAAATTACCGTGGGAAAATTAAAAAGACTATTGACAGCAAACATGAATATGGTATAAATGTACCTGATTGCTTGAAAGACCGCCGCCTGGCGCATCGAAAGGCA
>CAYXEK010000117.1:2047-11482 GCA_964463985.1 uncultured Verrucomicrobiota bacterium | reverse complement strand
TTGCGGATGGTGAAATTGCTGATTTTTGACTGGTAGCCTGTCAGGCGCACGGCGCGGACAGCCGCCGGGCCGTTGCCGTTGATGCCGCCCGGGTCCGCCGCGCCTTCGATGACCGTATCGGCGGGATTGGTGCTGGCGGCGCGCAATTCAAGGACCTTGGTAATCAGCACCCGGTTGGTCAGCGTGTAGGCGCCTTCCGTCCGGCCGCCGGCGTTATAAGTGCCGTTCGACACCAAAACCACGTCGCCGGCCACCGCCGCGTCCACCGCGTCCTGGATGTTCGCCGCCGCCGTCGCCCAACTGGTGTAATTCGATTCTGCGCCCGGGTTGTCTAACACCACGTAATGGGTGTCGGCCGCAAGGAACGTCGCGCACCCCGCCGTTAACAACAAGCATATTTTACGCATACTCACTCCTGTCGTGACTTCAGGCAATTCCGCGCATATTCTCTATCCTTAACTATTACAATCTAACCCACCTGCCGCGCGCTTGCCAACTGAAAAATATTGCGTTTTGGTGGAATTTATTGCACCATGCCGCACCATGCAAACCCCGGACAATTCCAGGGCCTGGACCTGCCTGCCGCGGGTGAAAATCATCGGGCGGATGATGTTCGATCCGGTCTGGAGCCAGCGCGTCCACAATCCCAACGGTTTTGAAATCCTGCATGTCCTGCGCGGCCGCATCACCGTCTGTTCCGCGCGCGCGCAACTGGCCGCCCAGGACGGCGACCTGGTGCTGATACCTTCCAGCGTCAAGCACCGCGACGCCATCAACGCGCGCGACGATATCGAGGTTTTCTTCTGCAGCATGGACTGGGAACACGAGCGCGATTTCTTCAAGCCGTTCCGCCGGCCGCTGCGCCCCATCCTCATCCCCCTGCGCGAACAAAGCCTCCGGCGCCTGCTGGAAGACTTGCGCACGGATACATCGGACAACCTGCAGGCCGACCGCGCCATTGCCGGCGCCCGGCTCATGACCCTGCTCATGCTGATTTACCGCCAGCAAAACCATACCCCGCTCCCGGATTCCGCCCGCGCCGGCAACCAGCCCACCCGCCAGCATCTGCTGCTGGAACAGGCCAGGAATTACATCGCCCGGCATTACGCCGAGCATCTTTCGCTGGACGCCATTGCGGCGGCGTTGAAAGTCAGCCCGTATTACCTTTCCCGGGTATTCCGGCACGAAACCAAATTCACGCTTTATTCATTCCTGACGGAAACGCGCATGCAAAAAGCGAAAATGCTGCTGGCCGATGGGCACAAGACCGTGGCCGAGGCGGCTTATGCCGTGGGTTTTGACGATCCGCACTATTTTTCCAAGGTCTTCCACCGGCATTATGGCTGCGCGCCCACCGAGTTCCTGGCGCGCCAGCCCCAGGCTGACCTTAGAGCGCCGGCCAAAAACCGCGGCGCAGACGGAAATAATGCGAACGGCTGCTAATTGGCAGACATAAATTGACATTAATGCTGAGCATGTTTATACTTTTGAGTTGCTTTCAAAAGTCAGCTTTTGAAAGCAGTATTCAGCAGTCAGAATTAAAAACTACATAACACCTTAACCATAAACACCTTGCTTTTATTCTGAATTCTGACTGCTGAATTCTGAATTCTTTCAAAACGTTAGTTTTGAAATTGGCTCGACAGTGTAATTATTTCAACGCCAGTATTCATGCAAAATCCGGGTGATCAAATTAAACCAGCATTCCCGAAGGAAAAAATAATCGGACATCGCCTGGTGCAACCGACGGCGCATGCTTCGCCGATTGAATTTCATCGCCGCGCGCTGGCTTTGCAGGCGCGTTTGGAACGTTTGAACCCTTTTCACCGTCCGCGCGGCTTCGTTTTCAAGGCGAAGACCAGGGAGGATTACGAGGCATGGAAGCGTCAACAGGCTAACCCCCGCTTATGGTAAGTCAAAATACATCCGTTGCGCCGCCATCTAAAAATCCTGATCCGCTAACCCGGGTCTGTGCATTGTTAAACAAGCATGATGCAAAATACATGATTATTGGCGGGCATGCCTGCATTCTGCATGGGCTCGTACGCACTACCGAAGATGTGGATATTCTGGTAGACGATTTTGAGGATAATTATCGCCGGATAATCGCGGCGCTTTCCGAACTGGAAGACGGCGCCGCGCGTGAATTAACTCCGCAGGATTTTCAGGAAAACGTGGTGGTGAAAATAGCGGATGAAGTGGAGGTTGATGTCAGCCGCCAAGCATGGAAAGTTTCCTATGCTGATGCCCGCAATTCAATTTGTTACACCGAGATTGACGGAGTCCGCATTCCCTATGCCGGCCTGCGCAGCCTGATTGCCAGCAAGGAAACTTATCGGGAACAGGATCGAGCTGATTTACTGCGCTTGCGCGCGCTGGAACAAATGCTGCATCAAGATCCAACATAACCGGCGGATTAATGCGGAGCCTGTCCGATAATTCCATCGCGCATTCGGCGCAATAATATATTGCAAACCTGGATGTTGCAAGATAAGCAAACAGCATATTTCTCATAATTCTGATTCTCATGCAAAAGCGTCCGGGATTCGGTGACCAGTGTTCGGCAGCCAGAATTCCAAGACAACGTAATGTGTTGATATTGAATTATATATGTTAATTCTGAATCCGGAATCCGGAATTCATTCAAAACGTTAGTTTTGAAATCGGCTCGAATGAATACCACACCGCCAACCCTAAACCCGGCGCCGCCGCCCAAGGCGGCGGTCATCGGATTCACCCTGGAGCTTTACAGCCGGAAATTCCCGGGCTACATGGACCGCCTGCGCGCGCAACTCGACCGGTTCTGCACCGCCATCCAGGAACATACCGGCATCGCCTGCGTATCCGCTGACCTGTGTTTCACTTCCGAACAGGCAGAAACGCAAATTGCCGCCGCGGGGAAAAAACAGGCCGATGCCATCCTGCTGATCCCGCTTTCATACGCCTGCAGCGGCGTGATCGCGCCGATCCTGCAACAAACCAGCCTGCCGTTGGTCATCTGGAATACCCAGGAAGAGGAAACCATCGCCGCATCCTACAATTTTGACGATCTGCTGATGAATCATGTGACCCAGGGCACCCAGGACCTGACCAGCGTCCTGCTGCGCGACGGCAAAATATTCGGGATGGAGTCGGGCCATTACCGCGACCGGGCGGCGCTGTCGCGGCTGGCGGAATGGCTGCAGGCTGCCCGCGCCTGCCATCACGGCCGCGTCAGGCGCGTGGGGTTGCTGGGCCGCCCTTTTGCCGGGATGGATGATTTTCAGTATGACGCCGGGGCATTGGAAAAGATCCTGGGGTTCCGGGTGGCGCCGCTGGCCATCCCGGACTTTATCGCCGTGAAAAACGCCGTTGCCGAACAGGAGATTGATCGGATTACCGCCTGTGACCGCGATCAATTTGATATTGCCCCCGAAGTCACCCCGCCGATTCACCGCCTTTCCGCCCGGCTGGAAGCCGCCTTGCGACGGGTGGTCGCCGACAACCGCCTGGACGCCTTCACGATGAATTTCCTGGATCTGCTGGACCAGCCCGGCATCGGAACGCTGCCGTTCACCGGCATTAACAAACTGCTCGCCGACGGGCTGGGCTATGCCGGCGAAGGCGATGTGCTGCGCGCTGCGCAGATGGCGCTGCTGCGGACGCTGGCCGGCGCGGCAAACTTTACCGAAATCTACACGATTGATTACCGGCGTAACCGCCTGCTGATGACCCATATGCAGGAATGCAATCCCGCCCTGGCGCGCCGCGACCGCAAAATCCGGCTGGTGAAAAAAGATTTCTGGGCGCCCGGCATCCAGCCTTACGCCGGCATGTGGTTCACGCTGGAACCCGGCCCGGTGACGCTGACCGCCCTGACCGCCGGCCCGGGGAACATCCTGCAGTACGTAACCTATGAAACGGAAATCGCCGATATTGAGCCTTTGCCGGGATTGGACATACCCCATTGGATGGTGCAGCTGGATGAGCCGGCCGGCGCCTTCCTCAACCGCTACGGCCTGGCGGGCGGACCGCACCACCTGATCGCGCTTCCCGGGCGGCATAGCGCGCGTATACTCAAACTCGCGCATTTGCAGGGCTTGGCCGCGCATGACCTTGGCTTGCCGCAAAGAAACACGAATTCTTACCACGGAACCGGATGAGTAATCTCACAAAGACACTAAGGCACAAAGAAATTTTACGTCTTGTGGCTAATATTCCCTGCGCCTCTGCGGGAGAAAAATCTTGGTGACTTTCCGGCTTGGTGATAGAATAAAATATCTTCTTCCAACCTCAAGCAACTTCTGAACCAATGAACCTCAATCAACCCGACATCGAAGATATCCTGGCCCGCCTCGCCGCGCTACGTCAATCCTACCAGCAGGTCAAAAATGCCCTGCCCTGGCTGGATGCGTCGGTCTGGCCGGAGGAGGCCTCCGCGTTCCCGCCGCATGCCGCCCCCATCCAGACCGACTTTGCCAAGTCAGCCCCGGCTGACCCGCAACTCGCCGCCGGCCTCCCGCGCCTGCGGGATGAAGACGGCGTCCGGCTGCTGCGCCTGGCGCCGCGCGCCTTCCCGCCGGCAACCTGCGGCGCGCTTTTTGACCGCATGGAAAAGGCCGGCATGCCCCTTGCGATCCTGCACACCGACCTGGATTTCGCCGCAATTCAAAACCTGGCCCAGGCGCGACCGGCCCTCAAGATCATCATCGAGTCCGGGCCCCGCAAACTGATTTACCACTACGCAGCCCTGAAACAGATTTTACGCGCCTGCGCCAATGTGTATCTAAGCACCTATAATTTCAGCAATTGGCGCGGCCACGAAGAATTGATCGCCCTGGGGCTTGGTTCTAAATTGCTGTACGGCTCGCATCTGCCGCTGTTTTCCGCCGACGCGGCCATGGCGCCGGTGATTATGGGCGAATTCGACTGGCAAACCAAATGCGGCATTGCAGGCAACAACCTGCGCCGCCTGCTCGGCCTGCCGGAAGCGCATCCGCCCGCGATCGAATTCAAGGCGCCACCGCCATTCATTGTTGACGCCCATGCCCACAATCTCCAGCCCGGCGCGCATGACATTTACAATATGCCGACGCCGGACGTCAATTTTACCCCCGCAGATTGGGTCAGGCACATGGATGCCATCGCATTCGAGCAATTGTATCTCATTCCCGGCGAGACGTTGTTTGGTCCGCATATCACCTGCCGGGATTACACCGCCAGTCTGCGCCGGCATGCGCCGCGCCGGTTTTTCTACATGGAAATATTCCATCCCCGCGGCGATGCGGCGCATTTTGAACGCGTGCGCGAATCCCTGGCCGATCCGGCATGCGTCGGCATCAAGATTCACCCGGTAACCCACAAGGTGCCGGCGGACGACGATGCCTACTCCCGGATATTCGACCTGTCCGCCGCTTCCGGCAAAACCATCATGACTCACAGTTGGGAAATCTCCGACTATAATCCGGAACAATTCAAGGGGCATCCCGATCGTTTCCGCATACACCTGCCGCGTCTGCAAGGAATGCCCTTCGTGCTGGGACACGCCGGCGGCCGTCCGTCGGCTTTCGCCGCAACGGTTCAGGTGTGCCGCGATTTCCCCAATGTCCATGTGGACCTGGCCGGCGACTATTTTCACAACGGCATGGTGGACGCTTTTGCCGATGCCATCGGCGCGGATAAAATCATTTTCGGCACCGATGTTGACTGGTTCGATCCGCGCTGCGAACTGGGCGTTGCCCTGGGTTCGCGCCAGACCGATAACGCTTTGGCGAAAATCCTGCGCGGCAACGCCCTGCGCGTCTATGGCGCCCGGCAGAGCGGATGCAGCAGAGAGGTTGTCTCACAAAGACGACAAGCCACAAAGGAGCCATGGACACACTGACACATGCTTTGATGGGCGCCGCCCTGTGCAGCCGCACCGGTCTGGCCGGCGGCCGGCGCGGCCCAAACCCCGGCCGGGACGGCCGGCCGCGGGGCTGGGACTGGACTTTCGGCGCGGCCTTGTTTTTCGGCATCTTCCCGGACCTGGCTTCCATCGGCCTGCACCTGGGCCACCATGTCATCCGGCATGGACACATGGGCTGGCATGCCATCCCGCCCTGTATTTTCACGCTGTATAACCTGACCCACAGCATTTTGATCGCCGGCGTGTTCGTCCTGGCCGCCGCGCTGTGGCGGCGGCCGCTGGCGCTGGCCATGCTGGCCTGGCCGGTGCATATCGTTACGGACATGCTGACGCACAGGCCCGGGCGGTTTGCCACGCCGGTTTTCTTTCCGCTTTCGGATTACCGCTTCATCGGCGTGAACTGGTGGCAGACGCCCTGGCTGGCGCGCTGGCCCGCGCTGGTGTTGACGATCCTCTGCATTGGCCTGTTGGCCGGCCGTTACATCCAGTCCCGCCGGCGGCAAATTCCAGCGTGACACCGCGATGTTTCATGGTAAATAACTGAAAGTCATTTCACCAGCGTTGCATTCCATAATGCGGTTTTTGAAACCAGAATTCAGTATCCAGCAGTCAGCAGTCAAGCAGCATAAAAGATTGATCTTCTACGGATTGTTGTTACCCTGAATGCTGACTCCTTTCTGAATTCTTTCAAAACTTGAGTTTTCGAATTTCCTTCCCGTTAAGGATCAGATTCATGCATACTCTCAAAATCGGCTGGGCATCGCGCGATGTCACCACGGACAAACCGATCAACATACCCGGCCAGTTCCACATGCGGATTTCCGAAGGCGTCCTCGATCCGGTGACGGTGACCGCCCTCGTGATTGACAATGGCAGCGACCTGGCCGTTTTCCTTTCCGCCGACCTGGTGGTGATCCGTTCCGGGCTGCTGGATGAAGTGCGCGCCCGCGTGGCCGAACTCAACCCCGCCATCCCGACCGCGAAAATCTTGATGAACGCCACTCATACCCATACCGGCCCCAGCCATTACGCCGACCGTGAGGGCGATCTTAACAACAATACTTCCACTCCCATGTCCAGCGAAGTGCCGCATGATGGGATTGAGATTGCCTCCAGCGACGATTACCGGCATTTCCTGGCCGACCACGCGGCCGGCGCCATCTGCGAAGCCTATGCCCGGCGCGCCCCGGCCGGCGTGGCCTACGGCTACGGCTACGCGGTGGTCGCCCACAGCCGGCGCGTGGTGTATTTCGATGACACCTCCCAGCGGCCAGGCGCCGTATCCAATTCCCGCAGCGGCGTCAATGGCCATGCCGTGATGTACGGCAAAACCAATGATCCCAATTTCAGCCATTACGAGGCGGGCGCCGACCATTTCATCAACCTGCTTTACACCTTCGACCCGGACGGCAAACTCACCGGCGCAATCATCAACATCCCCTGCCCTTCGCAGAACTCCGAGGCCGAATACAAGCTCTCGGCCGATTACTGGCACGATGTGCGCACGGCCATCCGGCAGCGGCATGGCGACATTTTCATCCTGTCCCAGAGCGCCGCCGGCGGGGACCTTGCCCCGCGCATCCTGCATTACCAGCAGGCGCAGGCCCGCCGCTTCAAGCTCAAATACGGCGATTTGAAAACCGAAATGGCCGCACGCCGGGATATCGCCGAACGCGCGGCCGCCGCCTTCGACGAAGTGCTGGCCTGGGCGCGGAAGGACATCCGGACCGACCTGCCGCTGGCGCACACGGTGGCGACGGTGAACTTGAGCCGGCGCCTGATTACCGATGATGAATACCAATACGCCCGTAACGGTTTGGCGGAATTGATGGAGCAACCGTTCAAGACGGACGGCTCGCCCAGGGAATGCCTGCGCCATAATTCCATCCTGGTGGCCGGCCGCAACCGCTTCATCCGCGTCATCAACCGTTACGGCGAACAGCAGCAGAACCCCAAACTGCCGATGGAATTGCATGTTATCCGGCTGGGCGACATTGCATTCGCCTCCAACCGGTTCGAACTTTACATGGACTTCCAGCACCGCATCCAGGCGCGCAGCCCGTTCGAGCAGACCTTCATTATCCAGTTGGCCGGCCAGCCCGGCGAAGACGGCGGCACCTACCTCTGCACCGAACGCGGCGCCTGGGGCAAGGGTTACAGCGCCAGCATGTTCTGCAACCTGGTGTCGCCCCGGGGCGGCCAGGAACTCGTGGAAAAAACCCTGAAACTTCTCCGGGAATTGCACGCGGGAAAAACATGATCAATTCCACCCCGCCGCCAGTAGGGAAATCAATGGCGCGGCGGTCCGGCGCCGGCAATTTAAATCCAGCGCCGCACAGAAAGGAGGGACGGCAATATTTGATTCCTGAATCCGTGACGGGGTTTATTTTTATTACATGATGATTTGTGAATCAACCATTTACGATTTATTAAGGAAGAAATCAACATGAGCATGATGAGTGAATTCCGCGAGTTCGCGGTAAAAGGAAATGTAGTGGACATGGCCGTCGGCATTATCATCGGCGGCGCCTTCGGCAAAATCGTCACGTCGGTGGTAAACGATGTGATCATGCCCCCCATCGGGCTGCTGCTGGGCGGCGTGAATTTTTCCGACCTGGCGGTCACTTTGAAAGCCGCATCCGGCGACGTTGCCGCCGTCACCCTGAATTACGGCAAATGCGTGCAGACGATCGTGGACTTTTTGATCATTGCCTGGTCGGTCTTTCTGCTCGTCAAGGCATTGAATTCCATGCGGCGGAAACAGGAAACGGCGGAAAAGAAAGCCTAGGATTATAAATAAATTGTAAAGGAGCAACAGTATAATGAAACGGATAATGCTGGCAATGGTTTTGATCGGCGGCGTCGCGGGCGCCGCCCTGGCGCAGGAGGCGGCGCCTTCGCAGATCACCAATACCCTGAACATTGGGTTTACGCTGACTGACGGCAACAGCGACACCATGCTGTTGAACGGCAGCATCGTCAGTTTCGGCGACAAGGAAGGCCTGGGATCCTACCGCGCAGGCGTGGAAGGCAATTACGGCGAGAGCAAGGTGGAAGGCAAAAACGAAACCACCATCGAAAACGTGCGCGGGTACGGCAACGTCAAGAAAACGCTGAGTCCGCGGACTTTCGTTTCGCTGGACGCTTCCGCGCTGTATGACGACATCGCGAAAGTAGATTACCGCGTAATTGTCAGCCCCGGCGCCGGCGCGTATCTGGTCAAGAACGACCGGCTGACCTTATCCGTCGAAGCCGGCCCGGCATACATCGCGGAGAAACTTGACGGCGTCAGCGAGGATTACCTGACCTTGCGCCTGGGCGAGCGGCTGGATTTCACCCTCAGCCCCACCGCCATGTTGTGGCAGGCGGCGGAATACCTGCCCAAGGTTAAAGATTTCGACAAATACCTCTTCAACGCCGAAATCGGCGCGGAAGCGGCCATCAACTCGCGCATGAAACTCCGCGTGGTGTTCCAGGATAAATACAACAACACACCGGCAGCCGGCAAGGACAGGAACGATATTGCCCTGATTTCCGGCCTGAGCGTT
>CAYXEK010000117.1:0-1947 GCA_964463985.1 uncultured Verrucomicrobiota bacterium | reverse complement strand
GGCGTCAAGGCCACGTAATTTTCCGCGACGGCCTGCACGTCGGTCCCCTGGAAATCGCCCAGCATTTCCAACTCGCCGTCCAGCCAATAGTAAATATCGCCCCGCGGATTGACGCGGCGGTGAAACACCTCCGCGAAGCGCGAACGGCCCATGCGCGCGACGCGGAAGCCGCGGATCTGCTCCAGCGGCTGGTTGGGAACATTGACGTTCAGCAGCGTATCCGGCGGCAGGCCGTGCTCCATCACGCGTTGCACCATCTGCCGGGCCACCCGTCCCGCGGTCTCCCAAATGGGATTTTGAAAAGAGGCCAGTGAAATCGCGATGCTGGGAATGCCGAGAATGGCGCCTTCCGTCGCTCCCGACACTGTCCCGGAATAAATGACGCTGATGCCTACATTCGGGCCCAGGTTGATGCCGCTGAGCACCAGGTCCGGCCGGGCAGGCATCAATTCGCTGACCGCCAGCTTGACGCAGTCGGCCGGGGTGCCGCCGACGGCATACCCCTGAAAGCCGCCATTGCGGGTAATGGCCCGGAGTTTGATCGGATTGGCGATGGTAATGGCATGGCCGACGGCGCTTTGCTCGGTTTCCGGGGCCACCACGGTCACCTCGCCCAGGTCGCGTACCGACTCATACAGCGCCTGGATACCGGGCGCGTAAATGCCGTCATCGTTGCAGATCAAGATCCGGGCAGGCATGCAGTTCCTTTCAGCGAACAAGCTGGCCATGCGACCAGATCAAGTCGGCTTTTCGCATTATATCACGTTTGAACTCGGCAATTTTCTGTAGTGGCGCAACCGTGTTGCGCTCCGGCATGCCGCACATAGTGCGGCCGCTACAGGCGGAATCTCAATCAAACACATCCCGTGTTGAAATTCCTGTACAGCAAGCCAAGCACTTATGGCGCACTATGGCACCAACGGCCGCAAATGCCGGTCCACGTCCGCTTCCGTCTTCAGCGGGGGCAGCGGCGGCAGCAGTTCCCAGGTTTCCTCATGGGTAACTGCGGCGCCCGGCGCCAATTCCGCCAGCGGTCCCAGGGTTTCAATTTCCAGAATCTCGCGGTTGGCGAAGGTTTCAAAATTGACATTGCCATCCGGATAGACGGCGCCGGGCAGCCAATCAAAACGTTTGACGAACACGCCGCCCGACATCTGGCCGGCCACCCAGCCTTCGCGCTGCGACATGCCGAGTTTGCCGGCATCGCGGTCCGCCCGGTGCTGGAAGAACAGGTAACGCGAACCGAATTGCCAGCGGCCGTCCGCCAGGTCGGTACAGGGCCAGATGCTCCAGATCTGGTTGGGTTCGAACCGGCCGTCCCGGCCATGCGTTTCCCTGGCGGGCAACGGGGCAATCAGCCGGGCGCCCGGCGGCATGACGGTCAACGCCCAGGGCGCCGCCCGGCGCGGCTCGGCCCCATGGTTGCGCAGCGCGTGACGGACATGCACGACGTTCCGCCGGTCATCCAACCGGATCGCCAGATGCTTGCTGATTTTACTGGCCGGCCCTGGGGTCTGGTCCAGCAGCACGGCGCCGTCCTCCGTCCGCCACGGCACCGGAACATTGTCCAGTTCGTAAGAAATGCGCATATCTTCCGGCGCGATCCAAAGGCGATGGCCGCCGCGGATTTTCCATTCCGGCTCGCCGGCCCCGCCCTGCTGGCCGGCAATTTCCGTAAAGAGATTGGCCTGGCCAATGAAGCCGCAGCGGATGACGCGCGGCCCGACGTCGGTGGTAATCACCAGTTCCATGTCCGCATTCCGCAGCCGGACGCAATTTTGCCAGCCGTTATAACTGATTTTTTCGATTTGCATGTTTCCCTGTCTGTTTTCAGCCATTTCCTTCCGCCACGAAAACCCGGCAGATGACTTAACCGCAGATGACACCGTTTTAACCACGGATAACACCGAAAGCACGGATGTAAAAAAACAAATACCTCGCTCTACT
>CAYXEK010000116.1:2396-11560 GCA_964463985.1 uncultured Verrucomicrobiota bacterium | reverse complement strand
ATCCGGCCTTTGGGCCCGCAAATGGCGCTGGCGATGAACATCTGGTTTTCATACGCCATGATGGGAACCTGGAACCCGGCGGAAAACGCCGAAAGGAAACAGAACAATTCCGTCTTTTGCCGGCGGTATTCCGCGAACAACTCGCGGAAGTTGAAATCGAAACAGATGCCGGCGCCAATCCGGCCGAAATCCGCGTCAAACGCCACCGCGCCCCGACCCGGCAATATTCCGCGTTCCATCTCGCCCACGGTGGGAAAGGTTTTGTCGTACACGCTGGCAATCCCGCCCTGCCGGTCGAACAAAACGGCGCTGTTGTAATAGCGGCCCGGCGCGGCCGCGCGCCGCGGGTAGCAGGCATAGATGTAATACTTATGGCGCCGAGCCTGCGCCGCGAGGAATTGCGTCACCGGCCCCGGCTGAGCTCCTTTGATCGTTTCCGCAACATCAGCCAGTTTGTATTGCGTGCCGGTCAATGCGAAATGTTCCGGCAGCAGAACAATGTCCGGCCGGTCATAGGCTGCGCGCTCCAGCAACATGCCCCAGATTTTCAGGATTGCCTCCGGCCCGGCCTTGATTTCCTTGGGGCTGTTACAGTACGAGATGGTGGCTATGCCTACTTTACGCATTGGTTGCTCCTATGATGATTGTCTGCTTTTTTCGTCTGTCTTCTGCTTCCCTTCGGTGTCTGTGTGTTGAATTCGGTTCGAAAAGAGCGGCGGCGATCTTACCCTGTCTGTCGCCCGCGGGCGGGCGCCCCTGCGGGCGGGTTTGCCGGGAGCGGGGCAATCACCAGATTAGCCCCGCCCACCGGCGCACCCGCATCCAAGGCAAGCTTGCCTTGTCTTTTCGAATCCCTTCGGGCTACCGAATTCAACACACGGGCGCATCATGCTTCGCGCAGCGCTACGCATGACAAGTGCCTGACGCCTTATGCAAAGCTCCTCACCATTAAATCCCTGTTTTTATACAACACACAAACTTTCCGCAAATCCAAACACAACCGATGCCGGCAACCTTTAGCTAAGATGTTTGCGATTGGTCAGGCATACCCTTATGGTGGCGCTCCTGTTACAGGTCTGACTCATCTCCTTTACGAGGTCTGTGCCTCACGCAAACGACTCAGCTTGCATCCTGTCTACTCCTTTCGCCTCAGGCGAATAAAGCACAACCACTGTCAAACCTCACTCAGACGCATCATGGTTTCAAGCTCTCATTCTCCGCTCCCAGCCATTGAAGGCATTCCTCAAAATAGCGCATTTCCGACGCGCGGCGCCCGCCGCGGCAGGGACATCCGTCGGCAAACAGGCCGTACAACACGACGCGGCCGGCGCCAACCCGGCCGGCAACCGCCGCCGCGCGCCCATCCGCATCCCGTGCTACAGTCCGGCCCGCCCGGCCGGTTCGGAATTGAAGGTGATCGGCAAACGCATGCCGGAACCGCCGTCCGCCCACGCGTCCCTTACGGCCCTCCAAGCTCCCAGCCTCAATAACTGACTGGCGCGATTTGCCGGTGGCGCGGGCCAGTTCCGGGAACAGGGCCCGGTACCGTCCCCACCCGGCGGCGTCGTATACCAGCATCAGCCGCCCGCCCGACTCCGCCCATTTTCGCAACTGGCCGGCCGCCAGGTGAAACCGCCAGGCCGACCCGGCGCGGGAAATCACCGCGATATCGCACTGCCGCAATGCCGCCCGATCCAGCCGCGGCAGGATGAAGGCATTCCAGCGCCCCGGCCGGGCATTCAAATATTGCCGCAGGCCTTCCGCATCCGGATTGGCGTAATAAATCCCCACCCGCGCTCCGGCCTTGGGCGGGATCGCCAAAGGCGCGTCCGGGTTCTCCGGCGGCACACGCGCGGGCCGGCCGCGCCAGCGCGCGATTTCCACCGCCGCCTGGTCAATTGCTTCCAGGTGCAACTGCCGGAATTCCGGGAGCATGGGTTTCCAGGTCGTCTGCAAAAATCCCAGGACATGCCGCGCTGAAAGATGGCGGCGCGCAAAGGCCGCGGTCGCGCGCAAATTATCGGGATCGGACCAATTGCTTGCGGTCAGAACCTGATCGTAACCGGCGCGATCCAGATCGCGGTAAGTCCTGACCGGCCAGGCCGTCACCTGCCGCGGTCCCAGTTCCGGCATCCAGCGGGTCATTTTATGATTGAGGCGCAGCCGGGAATACCACCAATTGCCTTGCAGCACTGACTTGGGGACCTGGCGCTCGTACTCCCCGCCGTGAAACCAGTGCGCATCGGCCCACATCCACGGCCGCGCGCCATGCCGGGCAACCTGGCCGCATAAATATCTCAGATCATGCCACCACAAAGCACCTGCCCGGATGGCAATATATTCGTTATATGCCTGGTTGACCGCGGTTTCTTCGTCCATCCCGATATGGAAAAAACGCGGCCGGTCAAACAGCTCGCAGACTTCCGCGATCAAGTCGGCGCAAACTCTGTAATACTCCGGTGTTGACAGGCGGCGGGCGTAAGGCCCCAGCCAGTTATCATGGCCGGCGGAAAAATTCAGTTTCGGGATGGGCTCCAGCCCCAGCGTCCGCAGCCGCGCCAGTTCGCGCCGGAGCCGGGCCGCAGTCCAGGCGCCCTTGACGGCGATTTCCGGGTGGCTGGCATAGCGCACGGCATCGCCCAAATCCAGCACAACCATGTTCATGCCGGCTGCGGCCATTTTGCCGGCAATTTCCCGCCACAGCCCGGTATCAAACCGCAGACAGGGCCGGGTCAACGCGTAATGGCCCGGCGCCAGGCGGTCGCGCCGGTCAAACCACATGTTAAAGCTCAGGTGGACCAGATTGCCCCAGATCACATGTTTTTGTTTTGTCATGTCTGCATCATCCCGGCTCCCGGGGCGGCTGCCCGGACCATCCCGCCTGCCCATGCTCTTTCATTCCACGTCCCAGGGAATATCGTAATCAATATTACCGGCCATCTTTTCCGTGCAGGCGCCCCGCCGGAGGTTGCCCAACACATACCGCTCCACCGCCTCCGCATCGCGATAATGGAGCAAGCCCCGGCCCAGCATTTCGGCTTGCGCCAGCGCCAAAATCTGCCGCTCCACCTGCTCCAGGCGCTTGTACTCGGTTTGCACCGCCGCCATGTCTTTCTTCTGCAGGCCGCCGCGTATTTTCAGCCAGCCCAGACGGTATTGCTTGCACAGCATGGCATAACGCAGGGTAGCTGCGGCCTGGGCGACGCGCGCGGCGTAAACCGGACCGGCTGGCTGCGCCGCCGCGCCGGCCTGCTCCAGGCAGGTTTGCAGACGGGGCGTATCCCGGTCAAAGATTTCCAGCAGCAACTCGCTCGCATTGCTGGCATGGCGCTCGCAGGCTTTCTTCTGCAATGCGCTGTAATATGCCTGCATCGGCTCCGCCGTCGGGCCGTAAAATCTTTTACAGTAAGCGTCAAGGATGGCATCGGCTGCCAGATCGGTATCATACGACGATTCCGCCGCCAGGTAAAAATTCAACCCATACGCGCCGAAATCCGGCACGCCGGCTTGGGTGTAGAATCCGTCCAATCCCAGGCTCCGGAAGAAGCGGAAATCTGCGGCGATGGTGTTGTAAAAAGGGAACGGCAGGTTCATGGTACCATTGGTACCCATGAAATAAGCATGGAAATACACGCGGCCCGGGGCAATCTCGCGCCAGCGGCGCAGGATTGCCGGATATTGCGTATAGCGTTCCTCGAGCATTTTATGGGGCGGCATGGTGTGGTAATCCTGTTCACGGATACCCGCCGCCAGGGGCCGGTCATAATAGCGCTCGAACAAGGCCAGCACTGCGTCAATGTTCGGATGCAACCGGAATTGAGGATCCTCCGGTGGCGGGAGAGTGTTGGTATAAAAGAGCGCGGCAAACCGCTGCCGCGGGAATCGCCGGGCGACTTTTTCCACCACGCGGTTGCAAAACGACGCATAAGTCAGCGACTTCACCCGCCCGGCGTAAATCCGGGGTTGCAGCGGCGAAAACCGCAGCGGCTCAAACTGCTCGCAGGCCGGGCATTGACACCAGCCGTCCGGGCCGTCATTGGCGCCCAGGCCTATAATATCCATTCCCGGATTGGCTTCCAGGTACCGGATGATGTTTTGCGCGCTGATTTCGGCGGCTGCGGGATTGGTCATGCAAATCTGGGCGCCGGCAGTTTGCGCGGGATTCACGCGCCGTCCGCCGCGCCAGGCATATAATTCCGGCTGGGCGGCAAAATATTTTTCCGGCGGCAGCCAGTAGTTGAACGTATGCAGGCCGAACAGGAACTCCAGGCCGCGTTCTTTCAAGGCGGCGATGGTGGCTTCCTTTTTATGCGCCTCCACTTCGAAATGGGACAGTAAGGCGAAATTCATGCGCCGCTTGGTCAGCCAGTCAATCACCGGCAGATCGTCGTCCTCGGCGCGCATCCAGTCGTACCGATGCAATTGCATGCCGCGGATCGGCGTGGACGGCCGCTTGATTACATCCATTGCCGGGATTTCCAACGACGCCCGGCGGGTGACATCGTCCACTCCCGGCGCGGCCCAGAAACAGCCCGCATATTCCTCCAGAAACCAGTAAACCGCATGCAAGGCCTCCAGCCGGGTCTGCCCGGCCAGGCTGAGGAAAGCGCCATCGCACCGCACCCGGAACGCACGCGGCGGCAGACTGCCGTCCACCTTGATCTCAACAGTTGGCGGAGCGGCATTGGTTCGGTCAGCCGGACCCGCTCCCGCAATCTGGTTGAGATAACGGGCGAATTCACGCCCGGCCATGGCGGCCTCATCCGCGCATTTCAGTTCTGCAACAACCTGCTTATTATTGATTAAAAACATCATTCTCTCGCTTAAAGCGGACGCATGCCCGCACCCCGCCGCCGCCAAGGTCTTACCGGCTTTCACTCCAGTTCGATGATCTGGATGCCGCCATCGCGCATGAAAGCTGCGAAACGGCCCTGATCGGCGCGCAGCGGAACCAGTTTCAAACAGGTTAAGGGCGCGGCGGCAATCTCGCGCAAATCCCGGTCGTACCCCCGGATATCGGCCTCGGTGGCAACCACCAGCCGGGTGCCGCCGCGGGTCGCCAGGCGCAGCATGTCGCGTACAGGGCAGCCGAGCGCCAGGCGGTTCAGCAGGCGGCCATCGTCCCGGTTAAACACGCTGATGAACCCATCGCTGCCGCCGACCGCAAAATCCAGTTTCCGGTCGCCATTCATATCCGCCAACGCCCCGGCGGAAATGGGGCGGGTAAAGACCTGGCGCCATTCCGGGAGGGTATGCCTGGCCGAGCCACTCAGGCCTGTATCGGTTTTATAAAACCCGAATCCGCGCGGCCCGATGACGGACAAACGCGGCGGATTTTCGTCCGTCAAATCGGCGGCGAACCGGCCATCGGGAATCAAGGCGCCGTATGAAAATGCGCTTAATTTTCCCGCCGCATCCATCTGGATGATATTGACGTCGCCCGGCCAACTGTTGTTGACCTGCTGCAGCAGAAACGCGGCGCGCCGGCCGCCGCCTTGCAAGTCCGGCTGCTTTTGCAGGATGGCGCGGACGTAGCGGCCGTCTATCGTGCAATTATCCTGGACATTGCCATCCGCGTCCAGTAACGCAAAATGGCAGTATCCGCCGACAATGATAAACTTTTTGTCCGGCGACGGCGCCCATAAGCCTACGCCAGTCGGCGCCGCGCCGTTAGGCCAGTGTTTTTTACCGCTTTGCGCGCCCAAGTCCTCCAGATTCTTTTCCCAGATCAGAGTCCCATCCGCCGCCCACAGCCAGACCCGGTAATCCTCG
This sequence comes from uncultured Verrucomicrobiota bacterium, assembly GCA_964463985.1. GTDB lineage: Bacteria > Verrucomicrobiota > Kiritimatiellia > JAAZAB01 > JAAZAB01 > JAXGPF01. Next base: position 5,788 of record CAYXEK010000116.1, on the reverse strand, counting down.
GAAGACGCGATGATTTCTTCCCGGCCGTCTCCGGCGACATCGCCCGTGGCAGCGCAGGAGAATGCGCCGTGCGCCGTTTTGCGCCACAAATCGCGGCCGTTCTCATCAAACACTTTCAAGACTCCCGCGCCGGCCTCGTTTTTATACAGGGCAACGATTTCCATCCGCCCGTCGCCCTCCAAATCGGAGGCCGATGCCAGGTCTATCGGCGCGCCGGCGGATTCCCGGCCGTACAACTCAATTTCCTTCAAGCTCAAGTAGTAGGCCGGCGCGGTGAAAGGCAGTTTTACCAGCAAATTTGAGCCCGCGATGCCATGCAAATCCACGCTCAGGCAGCTCAGGGCGGTGGCCTTGCCCTTGTTGCTGATTTTATAGACGGGGAAATATTCCCACAACGCATCGAACTCGCGCCGGCCGGCGGTGTCGCCAGCCGCGTCAACCTCGATTTTTACCGGGCGCCGCTCCGGCGCGGATAAATCGGGAATCCGCCCGTAAAAGTACACCAGCATTTTGTCCAGCGCCTGGGGCGCAGGCAGGCGCAATTGCAGTTCCGGCCGGGCGCCCGCCGGCCACGCCAGGCGCCCGCGCGCCACCGGCTCCCTGATGCCGTCGACCGCAATGGCCGGCTGCCCTTCAATCCCGGCGCTATGAAAGGCCACCCCGGGGATTTTCCGCGCCACCCGGCAGGCATCGGGATTGACGGCCATGATCTTGAACCCTGGGGCAGTCTGCGCCGGAGCACCCATCCGGCCGGCGCCGGCGGCGGGATAAGCCGCCGGCGGGCCAGGATCGGCCAGCACTTCCCGGCACAGCGCGGCGGCGCGGCGGGGATCGATTTTTAAGGCGGCCGGCACGGCCTGCGGCGGCGGCAACTCCCATGTGCGCACGGCGGTTAACAGTTCTGCGGCATCCGCCCCGGTCCGGCCGGCGCCCGTTGCCAGGTCAATTTCAATGGTTTGAATGGAGTCCGCGGCATATACGGCGGTGGACTTGATGGATAAATCCCTGCCGTTCGACAGATAGATGCGGTCAGGCATTATCACATAAACGCAGCCGGGATTGGCGGCGATGCCCAGGGCATTCGATTCGCCCGTGCCGATCCCCGCCAGGGCTGTTCCCTCCCCCGCGTTTTTGATCAACACCGTCCATGCATCCACGCGCACGGGAGTGAAGTCGGCCGCCTCGCCCGCCCCGCGGACAAACAAAAGATTCTGAAAATCCACCGGCTGGCCGGCCGGGAAGGAGCCGGCGCGCGTCTGGCGCAGGAAGAACGGGCAGGCGGAACTTTCCAGTTGCTCCCATTGTTCGGCGGAAGCATTTACCGGCGCCGCGCTTCTCAGGTGAAATTCCGCGCCGCCGGCGCGCGCGATCAACCGGCAATCATCGCGCCACTCGGCATGATGCAGCAGCCGCCACGAACACATGACAGTGTAATCATCCGCCGCCAGCGGCGTCACATGGTCCATCACCAAAAACCACGCGCGGGGCAGCCGGACGATGGTCCGGGTCCAATCCGCCCCCATGTATTCCAGCAGGGTGGTCCGGCTGATTTCCAGGCCGCTGAAGCGCGCCAGGTTGTCGGCGCGGCACGCGTAAATGCTGTTGGAGGCGGGTGTATTTACGCCATCGCTGACAAACACGCCGTTGCGGTAAAATGTGCCGCGTTCGTCCGTATTATGAAACAGCCATATCTGCCCTTTATCAACGTATTGCGGAATGCAATTCGCGCCGTTGCGCGACTGCAGGCACTGCAAGACCAGGTACTGGTCATCCGGCGCGAATCCGGAACGGAAGTAAACCTTGTCGGCGGCCTGCCCGAACGGAACGCGCGGATCCGGTTCCGGGAAATGCAGGGAATATGACCGCTGATCCAGCGGCAACGCGGTCATGCCCAGTAAATAAGCGGGAGTTTCCGCCGGCTGAGCGCCCGGCCCGGCTTCCGGCTCGAAATGGCCTTCATTTTCCGGCGCCAGTTCATTCGGCCCGAAATATGTCCGGCCGCGCCGGCACACCGCGCAATGCTCGTTCAGCCATGCAAAGCGCGGGTCTTTGTAAACATACCCCAGCAGATTGCATTGGTAGCGCAGGCCGTGGCTGACGTCATACATGGATTCCGGCGCGCCTTCCTGGTAATCCGCCAGGCCGCAGGCGAATCCCAGCGGGTTGAAATAATTCAGAAAGTACAAAAAACCCTGGCGCGCCATGCCGGAGTCGAAATAATCGCGATATCCCGACAACAGCGACCACCGCATGAACATTTCCGCCGTATCCTGGCTGCTGTAACGATCGGCGGCATCCCGGCCGCCGGTCACGGCGAATTTGAAGGTGGCATCCGCCGCACTGCTCCATTGGCCGGCGATTCCCCGTAACTCCGGCGAATCGGGGAAATTGCGCAGGATGTAATCGGCTGCGATAAAAGCGCTCATCCAGCGCGCCGTAGAATGGCGGCCGCCGCCGGATTGCTGCGGGGCGGACAACTGGCAGCCCGGCGCCCGGAAGGCCGTCTCCACCATCCGGCGCGAAATCCGTTGCAATTCCGCCTCGGTGAATATGCCGGTTTCCTCCATGATATCCCAGGCGCGGAAGAATCGCTCGAAACGGTAATGGCTGACGGAGTAATATTTGAGGTTATAATGTTCGTCTATGCACAGCATGATTTTACGCGCGATTTCCGCCCAGCGCCGGTCGCCGGTCCAGTGATAGCGAAAGGCGATCGTGGCAAAACTGTCCACCGGCTCGGCATGCATATTGGCGATCAGCCGGGCGTAATCTATTTCGTAACCGGCAGCCTTTTCCGCCAGGCCATCCAGGATGTTCTTGACCGCGCCGCCTGGCTGAATGATGAGCAGGCGCGGCAGGATGGCCCGGCCGTCCGCCATTTCCGGCAGGTTTTCCAGAAACGCCGCAACCGCGGCGGCAGAGCCAGCCGGCGACGACGCGCCGAGGACGATCGCGTTTTTGCCTGTGCCCCAGGGATTGCACACCGTGCGGACTTCATACCCGTCGCCGCCCGGGTATGCGCCGTCCGCGCCGCACCAGAACCCGGCATACAACGGCAACAACGCCCGGTTGTTGCGCACATTGCCGAGCAGGATCAGGTTTTGACGCCGGTATTCCGGCAAAATCGGCGCAAGTTGCCTCGGGCAGACTGCTTCATCCGTCAACAGGGGTACCGCGGCGCCGTACCGGGCCTGCATGCCGGCGGCCAGCTCGCGCGCGGCGCGGGCGCAATCCGGAGCGGCGGCGGGACAGACGATCGCGCACTCCGCCCGGCCGTCCGCGGCCAGCGTCGTGTCCGGATACAGCCGGGGCGCAGGGATGTCTGGCAGGTTTTCCGCCGGGCCGCCGGCCGCTGCCAGGCAACCCAACAGAAGCAGCGCGCGGCACAGGCA
>CAYXEK010000116.1:0-2296 GCA_964463985.1 uncultured Verrucomicrobiota bacterium | reverse complement strand
TTCAGGCATTTTTTGCAATCTGGTCGCATAATGCCAGCGATTTGCACGCATCCGCGAAATTGCAATGCGGCTCCCGGCCGCTGTGGACGCAGTTGATGAAATAACGGTCGGCATAGGCGAACCCGTTGGACACCACGAATTCGGCGCTGTCGAGATAGGGCCGGTTGGACGGCATTTCCCGGTCCACGTACACCGCCGGCTTTTCACCGGGCCGGTAAATCACGGCGCGCATTTTTTTGTCGGACAAAGCTGCCTCCGGGTCAGTTTCCATGATGACGGAAATCCCCGGACCGTGAATCTGCCATATCTGCAGGCGTTCGCCCGCGCGCACATTGCCGCTGAACATGCCTGTCACCTGGTTGTCGAATCGGACCAGTGCGTGATAAGCCGTGGTTTGCCCGTCGCCCGCCGCGCGGCCGCTGGCGGCATGGCAGGCGGCGACTTCGCCCCCGGCCAGGAAGCGCATCAAATCCACGGCATGAATCATCTCGGAATGCAGGGGCGCCAGCGCGTCCGTGTTTAGCCCTGAGCAGGCCTTGTAATACTGGCAGACGACGTGCGACACCGGCCCCTGCCGGCGCACCACGTCCAGGCAAAACGACACCAGCGGGTTAAACCGGCGGTTGACACTGACCATGGTAAGGCAACCCAGCCGTTGCGCTTTTTCCGCCAGGGGCCGGGCCTCCGCCAGCGTCATGGCCAGCGGCTTCTCCACCAGCACCGCCCGGCGTTGATCCAGCATTTCGTTGACAATCCGGAAATAAATGTCCGGCCGGTAATTCCCATGCGTGTATTGCGCCATCAGCACCAGCACGGCCTGCGGGTTTTCGACCTCCAGCATTTTGCGGTAATCCGTGTAACGCCGCGCCGGCGGAATCCGCGCGGCATCGCCGGCCCGCGCCAGCAGTTCCGGGTTGATATCGCAAATGCTTAAATCCACATCCGGAAATTTTGACAGGCCGGGCAAGTGATAATCCCGCCCGGCATGTCCTGTTCCGATGACCGCCGTTTTGATTTTTTCCATGCTGCTCCCTTGATTAGCCCATTATGCTGGATTGGCCGCCGCCGCCAGGTTAGCGCAATATTCCGCGGCGCTTTGCATGCCGTTGACATACAGCATGGTTTCATCCGCCGCCACCCTTTCGCGGTGATCGCCCAGCGGCAATTCCGGAAAACACGGGGGCCCGGCAAGATCCTGATGCATATTGTAATTGCCCGGCGCCGCTGGGATGGCGGATTCAGCCAGGTCGGCGCGCGCGGGAATCGGCCCGCCCTGCGCGGCAATATAACCCTGGGCCTCCGCGCCCAGGCAGAAATCCAGAAATGCCTCCGCCGGGGCCAGGTTGGTCGTCTGCCGTGCAAGCGCGAGGCCGTCCGCCAGCAGCAGGCGGGCCGGCCGGCGGCAGCGGGGAAAGGGCGCCACATCCCATTCAAACTGGAGCGCCGGGCGCAAGGTCGGGATGGTGTGATAGCTGATCAGGGTCATAGCCGCCTTGCCGCGCACAAACAACCGGTAAGGGTCCGCCACGCCGTGCAGCGGCGCGCAGATTTTCTGCTCCACCATCTCCCGCAGGCAAAGCAGTCCGGCCAGAGCCCCCGGCGCAGCCAGGCCAAACACGCCGCGCGCCGCGTCCCAGAGCCGCCCGCCATGACTGTAAACGAACATCATCCAGCGATTGCTGAGATTGGGGCATAAAAATCCGTATTGTGGAATCTCCGACGCGCCGCGGGCGGGACGCGCCAGCCGCTCCGCCAGCGCCAGGAAGTCCGACAGGGACCAATCGGCTGCCGGCTCCCGCGCGCCGGCAGCGCGCCACAAAGCGCGGTTATAGGCCACAACCACCGGCCCGAAGGCCAGCGGAACGCCATAGCGGGTTTTGTTGACGCGGAACGCCGCCCAGGGCGCGGCATGGGTCATCGCCGCGTACTTGCGCCCCAGCCCATTCAACGACATGAAATGCGCCGGCGCGTCAAACCCCTTAAACAACGAGGCCGAAATGCGCACGAGGTCCACCCGGCCTTCCTCCAGCATCTGCCGGACGATCTCGCAATAGCCATTGATGGGCAGCGCTACCCGCGCCAGGCGCACCGCGGGGCAGAAGCGCTCAAACCGGTCCAGCAGCGCGGCGAACGAATACTTGTTTTCCTCGAAATATGCCACTGTCAGGACTTGTTGGGCGCGCTTGGCGGCAAATGTTCCATGGCGCGGCCGGCGGAAGACCGCGCCTTCCCGGCGCAACAAATCCATGGCGCGGCGCGCAATCGCGCGGCTCACGCCGAACCGTGCGGCCAACTG
>CAYXEK010000115.1:0-11576 GCA_964463985.1 uncultured Verrucomicrobiota bacterium | reverse complement strand
ATTAACAAACATATTGGTCCTCAATTATTCTGAATTCTGACTCCTGTATTCTGAATTCTTTCAAAACGTTAGTTTTGAAATTGGCTCAGTTATTGCCTTCCGGCGATTGCGCCAGGCGGCGCCGCAGGGCGGCCGCGCCGGCGGCGTCGCCGCGCCGTTCATGCAGGACAGCCAGGTGCGCCAGGGCCTCGCCGTTGCGCGCATCGAGATAAAGCGCCCGCGCCAGCGCCTGTTCGGCTTCCGGAAGATGGCCCTCTGCCGACAGGATGAGCCCTTCCAGCAGGTGCGCGGCCGCGCACAACGGCTGCGCCGCCCGCGCCGCTGCGCAGATTTGCGCCGCCGCGGCCAATTGGCCGGCATCGGCCAGGCGCTGGGCTTCCGCCAGGTCCGGCGGCGCGGCGCGGTGCGCCGGCGCAGACGGAACGGGGGTCGGCGGCGCCGCAGGCATGCGCGGCAGAACGGCGGGGATTGGCGGCGGCGGCGCGGGCGCGGCGGCGCGGCGCCGCTGGTAAGCGAACGCTCCGCGGTACGGCGCCGGCTCGAAATATTGATCAAACAACGGCAGCATTTCCGCGTGGCCCACAAAGAGCAGACCATCCGGCGCCAGCCGGCGGCGCAAATGCTCCATCACCCGGCGGCGCGCGGCGGCATGCTGGTAAATCAGGAGATTGCGGCAGAACACCGCCTGGTAAGGGCCGGCGGCATCCGCGCAGACATCCAGGTCCAGGATATTCGCCCGGCGGAATTGCACGCAGCTTTTGATCCGCGCGGGCACTGCCCAGCGGCCGGAACCGGCCGGCGTGAAAAACGACCGGAGGACGGCGTCAGTCTCCCGCAAGGCGCGTTCGGAATAAACACCGGCCCGGGCGGCTGCCAGCAGCCGGCCGCTTGCATCCAGGGCGTCCACCCGGATATCCGCGGCCGGCAAGCCGGCCGCCAGCAGCGTCATCACGATCGAATACGGCTCCTCGCCGCTGGAACAGGGCGCGCTTAAAATGCGGATGGGCGCCGCGCCCGCCGGGCGCGGCAGCCATACGGCGCGGGCGCGCTGCGCGAGAAAATCGAACGGGGCCGTATCCCGGAAAAACCAGGTTTCCGGCACCGCCAATGCCTCTGCCAGGGCCTGCAAATCCGGAGCCGCTCCGGCCCGGCTGCCCATGGCCGACGGCAGGGCTTCCGGGCCGAGACTGCGGAAATCCCAGCCGAAGGTTTCCGCCAGCAATTGCTCCATGCGGTGCATTATTCTCCAAACAATTCCGGCAGATGTTCCGGCACGAGCAATTTTTCCGTTTTGACCATCTGCACCATGCCCCGATCACGGCAGATCAAACCGTCCAGATACGGCGCAGCCGCCACACCGGCGGGTTGGGCTGCTGCCGGCGTCAGTTGCGCCGCTTCCACGCGTTCCGCCAGCAAGCCGACGATCCGGGATTCCCCCGGCGGCGGGCAGTCCAGCAGGATGATGCGGGTGCTTAACCGGATGGCGCCGGCGTCAGCGCCGGTCAACGCCGCAAAATCAATCACCGGCGCCGGCCGGCCGTGGTAATTCAGCAGTCCGGCAATCCAGGCCGGCGCGCCGGGACATGGACGCAGTTCGGCGCAAGGCACAACGGCGCGCGCCTTGCCTGCTTCCAGGGCGTAAAGGCTGCCGGCGGCTTGAAAGACCAGGCAAAGCATGTCACACCTTGAATTGCGCCACTTCCGTCTGCAGATTACGGGCGGCTTCGCGCAATTGGGCGGTGGCGGAGTTGAACTGGCGCAATGATTCCGAAATCCGGCCGGCGCCGACGCTGAGCTGGCTCAGCGCCTGGCTGATCTGGCGCGTGCCCTGCGACTGGGTCTGCATGCCGTCGTGCACCGTATCGAATTGCGGCGCCAGTTCCTTGATCCGGACGATAATGCCGCCCAGCATCCGGCCGATGTGTTCCACCCGCTGCGCGCCCTGGCCGACTTCGCCGGTGAATTTGTCCATCTCCATCACGCCGGCGGAAACCGCCGACTGCATGTCGCGCACCATTTGCTCGATATCCAGGGCCGCCACGGCGGTTTGATCGGCCAGGCGGTGGATTTCACGGGCCACCACGGCAAAGCCCAACCCGTAATCGCCCGCCTTTTCGGCTTCGATCGAAGCGTTGAGCGAAAGCAGGTTGGTCTGGTCGGCGACCTTGGTAATGGCGGTGACCACACCGCCGATGTTGGTGGTCTTTTCGTTGATGGCGGCCAGCCGGGCGGAAATTTCCGATGAAGCCGACACCAGCCGGCGCATGGAGGCATCCATGTCCGTCAAGCCGGCGCGGCCGGTGTCGGCCGTTTTTTCGGTGCCATCGGCTACATCGCGGACTTGCTGCATGGTTTGCGCCAATTCCTGCGCCGCGGCGGAAATTTCCTTCACTGCGCCCACCACCTGGGCGGTGGACGACTCAAACTCCGCGATTACTGTTTCCTGCTGGCGCGTGGTGGCGGCCATTTCCGTGGCAGTCGAAACCAGCTGCACGCAGGAACGGTGCACCTGGCCGACCAGCGCAAAAAGGGCGTCCGTCATGCGGCCGACCGCGTCAAACAGGATGCCGGTTTCATCGCGGCGCGGTTTCCCCCGGGCGCGGAATTCGGCCAGCGCCCGCCGGGCTTCGGTAAGATTGCCCTGCGCGATTAACTCCATCACGCGCACCATGCCGATGATCGGCCGGGTGATCGCGCCGGAAAGCACCAGCAGCAGAACCGCGGCCAGCAACAGGCCGGCGCCGCCGACCGCCAGGTTGACGTTGCGCATCCGATGCGTGGAGCGCATGACCTCGTCCGCCAGGGCCCGCACGACCGCCACCCAGCCGAAAGTCGCGTCCGTGCGGAAGACCGCCACCACATCGCGGCCCTGGTATAAATAGCGCAACCGGCCGTTGTCCTGCTCCATGATGGTCTGGCCAAAAGCGTACTCCGTCAGGTTGGTCTGCAGCACCAGGGCGGGATCGGGATGGGAAAATATCATGCCGGAACGATCGGCGAGATAAGCATAACCGGATTCCCCGATGGTCACGGGCGTCACGAATTTCCGGGTAAGCAATTTCAAATCCAGCGCGCCCAGCAGCACGCCCGCCGGCGCGCCATCCGCCAATACCGGCGCGGCAACCACCAGCACCGGGTTGCCGGACACCCGGCTCTTGATCACTTCCGAAACGACCACCCGGCCCTGCATCGCCGCTTTGAAATAATCGCGGTCGGCAATATTGACCGACGCAGTGTCGGCCGGGTCGCCGGCTACCGCGTTGCCGCGCATATCCGCCAGCATGGCCAACTCGTAAAAGGGGGCATCGCGCCGCAAGGCGGCCAGGGTTTCCTGCGCCTGCGCGAAGGCGTTCCCAGTCCCATTGGTTGCCGGAGCGCGCGCCGCCGCGGACACCGCGGCCGCCAGTGAAGGATCCCGGCTCCAGTGGGTTATTTCACGCCGCCGCTCGACCATCCACGACTCCACGCTCTTGATGGTGAAATCGGCAATCTGGGTCATGTGATCCCAGGCGGCAGTCTCCATCGCCTCGCGCGAAATGCGGTTGGTCAAGGCGGTCGAAGCCCCCAGGGCCAGGGCGAAAAGCAGCAGCGTCGGCAAAACAATCTGCAACCGCAGGCTGCGTCCGTGTTTTTTCATATTAACCGGGCTTAAGCGCCGGCAGGCTGGCGGCGGCAATCGCCTGGCCCACCCGGCGGCTGGCCTCATCCGGAACGGCCAGGTTGATGGATCCGGCCAGAGCGGGGAATTCCGTCCGCAGCGCGCGCAGCGCCTGTTCCCTGACGATTTCGCCGCCGGCGCCGGAAGTGACGCGACCCAGCATCAATACCTGCCGCAAATCATAAAATTCCGCGTAGTGCGCCAGGGTATAACCGAGCCAGACGCCGATGGTCTCGTAGATCCGGCGGGCGCGCGGGTCGTCCGCCCGCATCAGCGCCTGAACATCCTGCAGGCGTTCCGGCAGCGTCCGGCGCCGGTCCAGTTCAATGCCCGCCGGCGCGGCCAGGCGATCTACGGCCACCTGCGAAAAATACTGCGCGCCGACGCCGCGGTCGCCCGACCATTCATCCGCTGGCGCTGCCGGATTATAATCCACCGGCGCAAACGCCAACTCGTCCAGCCAGCCGGGCAGATTGCCGGCGCCGTCCACGTAACCGGCCGCCAGGCTGGACCCCATGGCTATGCCCAGAATGCGATTCACACCCAGGGACATTGATCCGGCCAGGGCCGTCACTTCGCCGTCGTTGATGACTTCGAATGGAATGCCGCCCCAGGCCTGCCGCAGTTCGCCGAACAAGCCCCGGACCCGGCTTTCAAACAAATCCCGCGGCACTCCCCGGAACAACGAGGCGATCCGCACGCTGTTGTTGATGTATATTCCGGCAGCGGAACCGCCAATGGCGTCCACGCGCGGCAAATGCGCGGCCGCCTTGCGCAGGGCGGCCATGATTTCATCGAAATGATATTGCGGGTCCGCCTGGTTCTTGGGGTCCCAAACCACTTCCTCGCTGAACACCGGACGCCCATCCATGATCGCCGCGACTTTGCGGTCGCTGGCGCCCAGGTCAAACCCGATGCGGCAGCCATCCAGGTGCCTGCCCAAAGGCTGGCTTTGCATGGCATCTTCCGGCAAACGTTCATATTCGCATGTTTCCACGGTAAAGGGGCGGCCATAGACATCCGCCATCAAACGGGCGTCGAATTGCCGGGGGCCGTCCGGGGCGTAGGCGCGCTGCAGGGCCGCACCCAGCGCGGCAGGCCCGGCGATCATCACCCGCCAGCCGCCCCGCTGCCAAAGCAGGAATTTCAGAATCCGCTCGGCATATGCCAGATTGGCGGCTGCCCGGGGATGGCCGTCCGGCAGGACGCGCGTATGGAAACTGGAACGCACGCCGCCGGCCGCTTCGACGGCAATAGCCAGCGGAACTCCGCCCCCGGCTTCTTCCACCGCCTGCCGCATGCGTTGGTTGGCAAGGCAGGGCGGCCGGAATTTTTCATCCAATGGCGGCGTTACCGCCGGCTGCCGCAGAAGCCATTGAAGTGCTTGATCCATGATGCTGGCGCCCCCCGCTCATATTATTTCCCGTATGTCCCCTGGCCGCTGAAGCGCGCCGGCCGGCATGACCGGCCATGCCAACCCGGCCGCTTTCGTCATATGCTCCCTGAAAACAGCCTGAAAGTCAATCCCGAATAAAGCCCGGGCTTGGCGCAAAATTGTTTTGACTGGCGCGCCGGAAGCATCTACCGTGCAGGTCTCGCAACCCTCGCGTGGAAAACATGCAAGCGACACCGAAACCTTCCGCCGGCCGTTCGTCAGGCATACTGCTGATCCTGGTCTCCGCCGCCGCGTTCGGCGCTTTGCCGATTTTCGCCTATGCCGCCTACCGTTCCGGGGTTGATCCGGTGTCCGTGCTGTTTTTGCGTTTCAGCATGGCGGCTTTGTTGATGGCGGGTTGGCTGCGCCTGCGCGGCCGGCATTGGCCGCGCGGTAAAACGCTGTTGCTGCTGATTGGCATGGGGGCGTTCGGCTATGCCGGGCAATCTTTCAGTTACTTTACCGCATTGACCATGGCGCCGGCCGGCACGGTGGCCTTGATGCTTTACACTTTCCCCGCGCTGGTGACCATGCTGTCCGTGGCGGTGCTGCGCCATCCGCTCCAGTCCCGCGAAGCGGTGGCGCTGGGACTGGCCTTCGCCGGCATTATGCTCGTGGTCGGCTTTCAGCCCGGCGGCCAGGGATGGGGGATTTTCTGGGCCTTGCTGGCGGCGCTGATTTATTCGGCGTACATTATCGCCGGTACGGCGGCCGTCAGGAGGACGGAATCCTTTACCGCTGCCGCCGTAATCATCGCCGCGGCGGCTGCGACCTACGGCGGCGTCGCGCTGCACCGCGGTTTGCTCCTGCCACAGACGGCGGCCGGCTGGGGAGCCGTCGTCTGCATTGCGGTCGTTTCCACCGTGCTGGCCATTGCGACGTTTTTCGCCGGCCTGAAACGCATCGGCCCGGTGCAGGCTTCCATGCTTTCCATGGCCGAGCCGGTCGTCACCCTCGCCTTGTCCTGCCTCCTGCTGGCGGAAAGGCTTACGGCCGCCAAGCTGGCCGGGGGCTTGCTGGTCATCATCGCCGGACTGTTGCTGGCCTGCAAACCTAAAGCGAATATTGAGCTTGCGGGACGCGACAGCCAGGTTTAAACTGATCTGCTGTTTATGGGCGTATCGTCCGGTTTTTAAGAGGAGGCATTGCCATGCATGCGGATTGCGTTTTCTGCAAAATTGTCCGGGGCGCCTTGCCCTCCACGCGCATTTACGAAGACCGGCTCAGCCTGGCCTTCATGGATATTGCCCCGATCGTCAAGGGCCACACGCTGGTCATTCCCCGGGATCATTACGAACTGATCACCGCGGTCCCGGAACCCCTGCTGCAACACCTGATCGTCGTGGCGCGCCGGGTGGCCGCAGCCCAGACGGCCGGACTGCGCGCCGATGGGGTCAATATCATCCAGGCCAACGGCGCCGCCGCGGGACAGGTGGTGCCGCATGTGCATTTTCACGTTATCCCGCGATACAATGATGATGGGCATCACTGGAACTGGAAGCCGACGCCGTACGCCAATCCGGGCGAAATGCATACGCTGGCGGAAAAACTGCGAAAAGGCTTGAATTGAACTGCTTTATGGGTAATATAAGGCGCCATGAAAAAGAACAACGCGGTTGAAGCTCTCAACCGGATTTTGCAGGAAGACCCACGTTACACGGCGGATGCATATCATTTTCTGCGGGAGGCGCTGGATTTCACCACCAAGCTGATGAACAAACCCAAGACGGGGTCGGCGCGGCATGTGTCCGGATCGGAATTGCTGGAAGGGATCCGCCGTTATGCTCTGCAGGAATACGGCGTCATGTCCAAAACAGTGTTAAACACCTGGGGCATATTTCGTTGCGAAGATTTCTGGTATATAACCTCCAATTTAATCAAGAAGGGCATCCTAGGATGCACGCCGGAAGATTCCATCCACGATTTCGAGCATGGTTACGATTTTCACGAGGCCTTCCGCATCCCATTCGAACCGGCCAGGAACGCGCGCCGACCATGCAAGGGTTAGCCCCAAGCCAGGAACAATATTCCGCCCCGGCGGTTAAGACGGCAGCTTTACGCATTTTTGCCGCCGTTTTCCGTTGGGCGCTTAACTGGAGTTTAATCATGTTGTGCTCATCCTGCCTGGAATTGTCAGCCGCACCGGCGGCCGGCGCCCCCGGGGCGGGCGCCTTCCCGGACAATCTGCGGACCGGGCTGTCCGCCTTTACGCTGGACAACGGCATGCAGGTGCTTCTGCGGGCAGAACGCACGGCGCCCGTGGTTTCCATCCAATTCTGGGTCGGCACCGGCTCGGCTGACGAGCAGGAACAACTGGGCGCAGGTCTTTCCCATTTCATTGAACACATGATTTTCAAGGGCACTCCCACCCGCGGGCCGGCGGAGATATCCCGCGCCATCAGCGACATCGGCGGGTTTATCAACGCCTACACCTCCCTGGATCGCACCGTGTTTTTCGTGGATTTGCCTTCCGCCAACTGGCAGCAAGGCTTCGCCATCCTGGCCGACGCCCTGCGCCATGCCGCCTTCCCGGAGGACGAATGGCGCCGTGAAAAGGAAGTGATTCTACGGGAAATGGCCATGTGCCGCGATAACCCCGACAATGAAGTCTCGCGCCTCCTGCTGGAAACCGCTTACCGCGTGCACCCTTACCGCGTGCCGGTCATCGGTTACGAGGATGTGTTCCGGCGCTTGACCCGGGAAGACCTGCTGGATTTCTTCCATCGCCATTATACCCCGGACAACATGATCCTGGCGATTGCCGGCGATATTGATGCCGCCGCGGCCGGCGATTTTGTCAGGACGGCTTTCAAGGATTTCGCCCGGCGGGCGCGCGCGCCGCAGGTGCTGCCGGCGGAGCCGGCTCAACTCAGTCCGCGCAGCGAACGGCGCGCCGGACCGCACCAGGTGGGCCGCCTGGAACAGGCGTGGCACACCGTCTCCCTGGAGCACCCGGATGCCCCGGCGTTGGACATGCTGGCAATCGTTACCGGCGGCGGACGGAGCGCCCGGCTGGTCAGCCGGGTGGTGGAGCGCGAAAAACTGGCGCATCGGATCGAGACCTGGTCGTTTACACCGGCCGATCCGGGCCTTTTCGGCATCAGCGCCGTTTTCGATCCCGCGCAGGAAACCGCCTTGTGCGCGGCCATTGAGGATGAAATCCGCGCCTGGCGCCAGGGACCCTTCACCCGCGAAGAAACGGAGAAAGCCCGGCGCATCGTCCTGAACCGGGTCATGCAGGAATGGCAGACAGCCCACGGCCAGGCGCGCAACCTGGCTTCCGGCGCGTTTTACGCCGGCGACCCGCTTTTCACGCAGCATTACCTGCAGCGCCTGCAGCAGGTTGCGCCTGAAGACTTAATCCAGGTGGCAAAGACGTATTTGACTCCCGCCGGACGGACTTCGGCCGTTCTGCTCCCGCAGGCGGCGGAAGCCGCGCCGGCTGAAATTCCGCCGGCAACGGTGATGCCGGCCGCTCAAAAATTAACCCTGACCGCCGGCCTGCCGCTGCTGGCCATGGAAAACCGGCGCCTGCCGCTGGTCAATATCTGCATCGTCCTGAACGGCGGACTGCGGTATGAAACGGCGGAAAACAACGGCATCACCTGCATGATGGCCGAACTGCTGACGCGCGGCTCGGTCGGGCGGTCCGCCGCCCGGATCGCCGAACTGGTGGACAGCCGCGGCGGCGCCTTCACCGCTTTTTCAGGGCAGAACAGTTTCGGCTTGCAGGCGCAATGCCTGGCCGACGACGCGGAACTTTTCATGGAACTGCTGGCGGAGGGCTTGCTCCACCCGGTATTCGAGGAAACGGAAGTCGAAAAACGCCGCCAGGTTCAATTGGCGCTGATCGCGCAGCAGCTTGAATCGCCTTTGTTCCTGGCCCAGGAATCGCTCCGGCAAATGCTTTTCCCGGAGCATCCCTACCGTTTCGCTCCGGAAGGCCGGCCGGAAACAGTCGCCCGCATCACGGCGCAGGATTTGCGCGCGCACCATGCCCGCCTGGCGGTATCCGGCAACGCGGTGCTGGCGATTTACGGCGACATCGCGCCGGAACGCGCGGCGGCGCTGGCGGAAAAACACCTGCGCGCCATGCCGCGCGGGCCCGGCCCGGCGGTGGAACGGGATGCCGCTGCGGCGGACATCCAACTGCCGGAGGAACGCGTGCAACTGGCGCCCAAGGAACAAACCATCCTCGTGCAGGGATTCCCCGGCGTCACCCTGCAGGACCCGCGGGTGGACGCGTTGAATCTGCTTCAGACAATCTTGAGCGGCCTGTCCTCCGACCTGCTGATCAATATCCGCGACAAGGAAGGGCTGGCGTATTTCGCCGGCGCCATCCATCGCCCGGGAATCGAGCCGGGCCTGTTCGCGTTGTACGCCGGCATCCACCACCAGGCGCTGGAGCGGGTAAAGCAGTTAATGGCGGCAGAACTGGCGCGCCTGGCCGGCGGCGGCGCCCGGCCGGAGGAATTGGACCGGGCGCGCGAGCAGATGTTGTCGCGCCACCTGCACAACCTGCAACTCAACGCCGAATTGGCGCAGGAATGCGCCTTGAACGAGCTTTACGGACTGGGCTACGATCACAGCTTCCGCCTGGAGCAGCGTTTGCGCCAAATCACCCCGGCGGATGTGGCTGCGGCCGCCGCGGAAATTTTTAACACGCAGCGCATGGCAACCGCCGTGGTGGCGCCGGCCGGGCCGGCCAAAGAGCCGGCCGCGGACGGAAAACAAACAGGGAGGAATTGATCATGACCGATAAGAATCAGCCGGACCAGAACAAACTCCTGTTTACCAGCATGGTTTCCATGCTGACCATGACGGCCATGCACCAGTTGGGCAAGATCATCAACCCGGCCACCGGCAAGGCTGAAACCAGCCTCGAAGCTGCGCAAGCCACTATTGACATGCTGGACATGCTGGACGCCAAGACCCGCGGCAATCTTGACGAGGAAGAGCGCAAGATGCTGCTGGATACCCTGACCATGCTCAAGTTGAATTACGTCGAAACCAGCAAGTCGACGCCCGCCCCAGGCCAGAAACCGCCAAAGACGGACGCGGGCAAGCAGCCTGCCGCAGCCGAACAACCGGCGGATGCCGGGGACTCGAAAACCGACAACGGCAGCGCGCCCGCCGGACAAGACCAACCGCCGCCGGAAACCAAGCCGCCGCAATCCGAGTCCAAGTTCCACAAGAGTTACGGGTAAACCCGGCAGGGCGGCTCAGGGCCTTGGCCGCCGTTCGACCTTGGCCGCTTCTGATCCGGAGCGGCGCGCAAGGCCCCTTCGGCAGACCTCAGGACAAGCCTGCGCGCCCTACCCCGGGATATCGGGACTATGTATCTTAATCCGCCGCGACGGCGTGGATATCCGCCGCGTAACCGCCCGCCTCAATGAAGGTTGCCTGCATCGTGCGGTTGATCATCTGGCTGTCTTCCGAACTGAATTCCCCCTGGAGGGTGCCGGCGATGGTAATTGCGTAGCCCGCCGAAAAGCCGCTGGCGGAAAACTGGGCAAACACCTGGGCATCTTCCGGCATGGCCGCGCTGGAATCGGTCGGATCGTAATTGCCGCCGGTGGTGTTCATGTCGCCGATATTGCCCTCGTAAATCGCGCCATTGCTGTCCACCAGGCGCAGCGTATTGCCCGTGTGATAGACCACGAACGAATAAATCGCCTGGCCGTGATTGCCCTGGCCGGCGTCATCCTGGGTGACGAGGTACATGTAATTGGCCTTGATTGGCGTGCCCGAGGCAATCGGCGCGGGAAACTTCAGCGTCCAGACCCGGCTGGCATAGTTGATCGTGCCGATGCTGCCGTCGGCCGGATCAACGCTCAGGGTATACGTGCCCAGACCGGTATTGGCCGTGGAATCGGTGAACCGGTAGGAACCGACCAGGATCGTCAGGGTTCCGGGAATCGGCACGCCATGAACCGTGCCGGAAAATTCCGTGGTCATGCCGTCGCCGGTCCCGATAACTTCGTCGCGGGAGCTGTTAGTGACGGAAATAGTGCCGATATTGTTCGTGACGCCGAATTCGCGCACCAGCACCTTGCCGTCGGGCGCGCGGTAATTGCCGCTGAAATTTGCCCAGTCATACCCGGTGCTTACCCAGGTATCCACCCCGCCGCCGCTGGTCCACTCGCAGCCGGTCAGCCCCAGCATGATCAATCCCATCCCCGCCAATCCCGCGAACACGAACTTGCTCTTCATTGGTTTCCTCGTCCTCATTGTGTTTCTTCGATACGCCGTCATTAGCTTTTTTCGCCAGCCCAAATGGTCGGGGTGTAACCCGACCCTCCAAAAACGGGCTGTTTTTCTATTTTGGAGGGACGACTTCCACTTCGTCCGAAAATTTTCAAATTGGCTCAGCCGTCAGAATATTTTGGGTTTTTCGGGCGTAAAACCTTAAAACCTTCTAAACGTTAGTTTTGAAATTGGCTCTTGCTAAATGCTAAAGCTGGATAGCAAATTTCAAAACTC
>CAYXEK010000114.1:0-11619 GCA_964463985.1 uncultured Verrucomicrobiota bacterium | reverse complement strand
TGGTGGCCATAAGGATGCTCGCGGTCGGCCGGCTTGCCGGCGAAGGCCATGAAAACCCGCACGATGACAAAAAACACCACGTCTGAGGTGGAGTTGACGCCATCCGCGAGCAAGGCCGCGCTATGGCCCAGAATGCCGGCGGCGGTTTTCACCACCGCCAACAAAAAGTTGGCCGCGAGCCCCAGATTGACGGCCTGCATGCTGCGTTTATGTCGGGTTTCCATCAACGGATTCTTCCGTGTCTTCATGGCATAACGCCATTTTCCGCGGCATCCGCCGGGAACCATTTTTGCGTCCGCAGGCAAATCCG
The DNA here is from genome assembly GCA_964463985.1 of uncultured Verrucomicrobiota bacterium. Classification (GTDB taxonomy): domain Bacteria; phylum Verrucomicrobiota; class Kiritimatiellia; order JAAZAB01; family JAAZAB01; genus JAXGPF01. Next base: position 11,309 of record CAYXEK010000114.1, on the reverse strand, counting down.
CACCAGCCAAAGCATCAGCGGCACTTCGATCAATACTCCCATGCCGGCAATGATGCAGAGCGTTACCGAGACAGTCAGTTCCAACATGCTCCACATTGGCTCTACCCGGAAATATCGGGCAGGCATGGTGTGCATTATCGCAAACCGTCACCACAAAGTCAAACGCGGCATCGTGCAATTCCGCCAGATGCTTTGATCGCTATCCGGATATGGCTACTCCGGCTTCGGCCATCACTTTCACGGCCTTTGGATTCAAGCCATGCGTTTCGATCCCGGCGGAATAAGCATCCAGCACATCGCCATTCAAATGCCGCGCCCAGCCCTCGGCCATTTGGCTGCGGCAGGAGTTGCCAGTGCAGAGAAACAAAACCTTGAGCTTCTTCGCCATGTCATTCACTCCGTCGTGATCTTAATGGTCACATCCTTAGGCAGTGCCACTGCCGCAGCCACCTGCATGGCCTTGAATGCGCCGACCGGCACGGCGCAAGCCGCGCAACAGCCCTTCAGGTACTCGCGGGCCGTTGTCAACACTACGCCGTCCGTCCCCGCGCCAATCTCGGCATACCCATCCACCGGACCTTTGGCCGTCAACGCATCCCCAAAACCTCGCGCCTTCTCGCATCCGCTAACGATCTTGAACGTCACATTCTGCGCGTCGTCGCTGTCGGCGTGTATCCGCGTCTGGAAGCCGCAGATTCCGGCGTCCACCACAGCCATCGTCTTCATCGTGCTTGTCTCCCCGGCTTCTCGCCCTGCACGTCCGCCGACCGGACAAACTGTTCGACTCCGCTGCCGGGGAACCAGTCCTTGATGAACTTCTTGCTCGTTTCCTTCACTTGCACGCAAACGCTCCGGAAACCGGCATCCTTCAGAATACGCTCAAGTGCCCGCACCTGGAGCGCCCCAGCAACGCAACCAGAGTGCTTTTCGAAGTTGCTTTTCATGGCTCCTGGGATCGGCTTGATGGCGACCACATCGGAAATCGCGAGCCGCCCGCCGGGTTTCAGGACCCGATAGGCGTCCCGGTAGACCTGCGCCTTGTCCGGCGAGAGGTTGATCACGCAGTTCGATAGGATCACGTCCACACTGGAGTCAGCCACCGGCAGATGCTCGATCTCGCCCAGGCGGAACTCCACGTTCTTGAACCGTCCCTTGCGCGCGTTCTCGCGAGCCTTGGCGACCATCTCCGGCGTCATGTCCACGCCGATGACCCGGCCCCGCGCTCCAACCTGCCGCGCCGCAAGGAAACAATCGAACCCGCCTCCAGCGCCCAGGTCGAGGACAATTTCGCCCTTTTTGAGCATAGCAATGGACTGCGGATTCCCGCAGCCCAGCCCCATGTTCGCCCCCTCCGGTACGGCCTCCACATCCTTCTTCGAGTATCCCAGCTTCGTGGACTGCGCCTTGGCCGACGGCTTGGTGCCTGAACAGCACGATGCGGTCGAACACCCGCACCCGCTCTTGCCGCTCGTGGCAATCCCGGCATACCGCTTCCGCACTCCCTGCCGAATTTCATCGTTTCTGCACTTCGTCATAATCTCCTCTGCCTTCCGTCGTTTCCAGACAAGCCCATCCTACCGGCACCCGCCCGAAGTCGGTCCGCACCCGCCACCGCCGCAAGTCGCTCCCGCCATGGAGCGCGCCAGATCGGCAAACATCGCCTCGACCGTCACGTCGTTCGTGTATGTGCCCACGATTCGCCCAGGCGGCGTAACCAGCAGCGTAGTAGCGGCTTCGCTTTTCGTGTCCACCCTCAGCTTGGCGAGAAACCCATGTTCCGCCGTATCTGCCGGGTCAATCGTCACGGAATCCGCGAAACCTGATATCCTTTTATCTTCCTTGAAAGCGGTCACGGCCTTTGTCGCGGCTTCCGTATTCCTGTTCGCACTGTTCTGTACACAGATGACCACAACCTTGCCGTCTTGGATCGCCTTCAGGCATGCGGCACCCTTCGGCCCCACCAAGGACTCCGTCAGCGCCCCAGGCTCCGCAGGACCTGGAATACTGCCCGTCACCGCCCCATTCGGCGCGATCACCAGCACCAGCGGCAAAGGCGCTCGATTGACACCATAGTTCCGCACCGTTTCCGCGACGCCCGGATTGGCAACGTTCACCTCGACGGCTTCTGCCCGGTCCTTGGACTCGGCCACCGCCTTCTGCACCACCTCGCGCACTGCCGCAAGGCCCTCCTCTCCGCGATGGAATAGGACATACGCATACCTTCCTGCATCCGCCACCCTCTGTATGCCCGCCTTCGCCTTGTCCGTCGCATTCATCTCTGCGGCCGTCGTCCTCACCGCCAGCCCCGTCGCGATTCCCACGACGGCGCACGCTATCAACCCTCGCTTGATCATGATTGTTTCTCCTTCTCTTGAATTGCTTGTCACCTTACGCCCGCGCCCGCCCGAACCAATGCTGTGTCCGCAGGCAGATATTTACGAGCCACAGCATCACCGGCACCTCGATCAGGACCCCGACCACCGTCGCCAGCGCCGCCCCGGACGAGAGTCCGAAGAGCATCGTGGCCGTGGCAATCGCGACCTCGAAGTGATTCGAAGCGCCGATCATCGCCGCCGGGGCGGCGTCGGCATAGGGCAGTCTAAGCCACTTCGCCAGGACGTAGCCGATCCAGAAAATCAGCATAGTCTGAAGAAACAGTGGGATTGCAATCCACAGGATGGTCAACGGTTGGGTGAGAATGATCTCGCCCTTGAAGCTGAACAGAAGGACCAGGGTCACCAACAGGGCCGCAATCGAAACCGGGCTCAGCACATGCAGGAACTTTTCCCTGAACCAGGTCTCGCCCCTGGCGGCAATGATCCATTTGCGCGAGAAATACCCCGCCACCAGCGGCAAGGCAACATAGATGGCGATGGAAAGCACCAGCGCCTGCCACGGCACCGGCAGTTTGCCCACGCCCAGCAGGAACCCGCCCAGCAGGCCGTAGAGTACCAGCATGGTCAGCGAGTTAATGGCAACCATGACGAGAGTAAGACCGTCGTTTCCGCGGGCGAGATAGCCCCAGACCAGCACCATGGCTGTACAGGGGGCGATCCCCAGCAGGATGCACCCGGCAAAATAGCTGCGCCACAAGGGGATTTGAAGCATCTTGACGCCCTCGTGCAGGACCACGGTTCCCGCGCCGTGTTGCGCGCCAACCGCCAGATCGAGACCAAACGGCATTTTCACCAGATCGGTCGCCTCCGCGCCGATCAGTCCACGGAACAGTATCCCCAGGAAGAGCAGGGCAATGGCGTACATCGTGAACGGCTTGATCGCCCAGTTGACAAACAGCGTCAGCCAGACCGGCTTGCCGCTCTTGCCCGCTTTGACGACCGAGGCGAAGTCGATCTTGACCATGATGGGGTACATCATAAAAAACAGACAGACCGCAATGGGTATGGACACCACCGGCGCTTCTTTTACGTAGATGGAAAGTCCATCCAGGTACTTCGCCAATCCGGGGGCTACCTTGCCCAGCAAGATACCGCCCACAATGCAGAGCGCCACCCAGACGGTGAGATAGCGCTCGAAGACGCTCGTCATCTTGCGCTCAGTCGTTGTCGTTACTGTCTCGCTCATTTCCTTCGCTTCTCCTTTCGTTTGCACACTAGAACGTCGCCAGCAGATAGAGTCCCGCTCCGACCAGAAGGACCCCGGCGGCGCTCCGGATCGCCGTGTCGGCCTTGCCGAACTTGATCGAGGCCTTGCCGAACGATACACCGAACAGGATGGCGGCGAGGGGAAGACTGAAACCGACCGCGAAGGCTGCCATCAGCACCATTCCCCACACCAGCTTACCCATCAGCACGCTCGCGCCAATAACGATGAAGATTCCGGGATTGCAGGGGAGCGAGCATGCCGCCACGCCGCCGCCAAGAAACAGGCCGCCCAGCGCCGCTCCGAGTCTTCCCTTGGACGCCGAAGCAGTCGCGCCGTCCTTCCTCGCGCGACTCGGCAACTTGAAAGGCAACAATTTCAACGTGGCCAGCCCGAACACAACAGCAACGATCCCCGCGAACAGTTTCCAGTACCGCCCGAGAAACGCCTGCGCCGCCTGCCCGACCAATCCGGCCACAAACCCGAGGATGATCAACGCCAGCGTTGTTCCGACCAGGAACCAGGCCGCCGAGGCCAGCGACGCGCGCCGGTTGGTGTCCTGCCTTGTGCCCGAATAGGCGACCAACACACCCATGGCCGGCAACGTGCAACAGGCGCTTGCAATGGCGCTCACCAAGCCCAGCAGGAACGCCAGCGGCAACGCGGTCGGCCCCATACTGGCGGCCTGTAACGTATCAGTAACCCATTTCAGCATTTCCGTCATGACTGCCCCTTAATTGCAACCACTGGGGCCGCACCCGCCGCCCGCGCCGCAACCACCCGCGCTTGACGCCATGACGAAGCTCTGGATCAGTTTGGATTCCGTGATATCGCCGGTCACCGGCGCCATGCCGCCGCCCTTGACCATCGCCAGCACGCCTGGCACCGGCATTTGCATAGCGATTTGCGCATAATCCCGCGAGTCCGTTTTGAGCCTAAAGATTCCTAATTTGATTTGGGATCGGGATTCGATCGTTTTTACCGCACTGCGCATGGTGGGCAGGGGCGTCTTGACTTGCGGATCGTTTTTACCGGCGAGGAAGATGAACACCCCTCCCGTATCGGCGGCTAGCGCATTCAAATCGGCAAAGGACGCGATTTCATCGATTGTGTCCACGGCAGCGGGCTGGGCCGCCGTAGCCGCCGTTGCCGGTGCCGGCGTCGCTGGAACGGAAAGCGCCGCAAATTCGTCTGGCGCCGGCGCGGACGGAGCGCTGCTGTTCTTCACTATGGCTCTTGCCACCAACGCTCCGGCGGCAAGGATGATAACAACCCCCGCAATCCCGCGCGCGCGATTGCCTTTCCCTGAGGCATGACATCCACAACCAGCGCCGCAGGCGGACGTTTCATTTTGCTGCGCATTCCCGTCATTGGACGTTTTCCGGTCTTCATTCTTCGTATGCATCGTTCGTTCCTCCTCGTTTTGTCTTTCATCCACAACAGCTTTTTCCACTCGTTCCCGTTTTTCCAGCACAACAAGCCGATCCATCCGGATTCGGCGTATCCAACGCGCACTTTGAGAACTCCCGCATGGCGGCCATGGCACCTTTCTCGACCATATGGCCAACATGCGCGGCCGCGGTTATCAGGCCGGCGTCAATGCCCAACGTTTTTGCCTTGCCGACATGATACGTCAGGCAGGGCTGACAGTGCGCGCCGATCGAAGCTCCAATTGCGATCAGTTCTTTCGTTTGTTCATCCATTTCCGCACTCATTTTTCCCTCCCGATTTTCTTGCCGTTCGTTTGTGTCTTGCAAAAGACTCGCTGGCACAGGCTTTCATACAAGACTGATCGCATAATTTCTAAATATCTTACCCTCCGCCAACTGCCTGCGCAACGCCTGACACAATTACCAGCTAATTCACAAGATACCCAGCCACGATGGCCACAACAAACACGGTCAGCACGAAAGCAAATATCAGCCTACGCTTGAAGATGGCCCCCAGAATGATTATTTCCGGAATGCTTGCCCCGGCGCCGGCAATGACGAGCGCAAGGACAGTGCCAACTCCCATGCCTTTCCCGATAAGAGCCGCCCCGATGGGGATCACCGTTTCGGCCCGGATGTACATGGGCACGCCCAAAGCCGCCGCAATGGGTATGGTCCACGGATTGCCTGGACCGGCCAGGCGCACCACGAGATTCTGAGGGAAAAAACCATAGATGAAGGCGCCGATGCCCGCGCCCAGCATCAGGTACCAGAACACACCTTTGAAGGTTGCCACGGCCTCTAACGACGCTCTTTTCATTCTTTCCTTGAAAGGCACGCGCCCGGAATCATCCGCGTCCAGGTTCACCGAGCAGCATCCAGTCTTCAACGGTTGTCCCGCCACCGCATCGGCATCGTCCGAGCAACAACAGCCGCTCTCGACAGTCGCCGCATAAGCGACAACTGGATCGGAAACAGCTTTTGCATTGCAACACCCTCCCAGAGCACTCGCCAGCGGCTTGACATCTTTTTCCAGTCCGAACTTCGACAGCAGGGCCGCCGTCAGCATGGCCCCGATGAAGGTCACGACCATATAGACCACCGTCACCTTGATGCCCAGAAGCATGAGAAACAAACCGATGATCACCGGGTTGAGCACCGGCGAGGAAAACAGGAACGCCATCACGGGGCCAAACGGCACACCGCCACGGAGCAAGCCGGACACAAGGGGAACCGTCGAGCAGGAACAGAAAGGCGTGATGGCGCCAAGCCCCGCCCCCAGAAAGTATTGCACCCAGATCAGACGCCCGGTCAGAAATCCCCGGATGCGGGATGGGGGTAAATATTCCAGCAGTAGTCCAATGATAAAAGCCACCGCAACAAAAATAAGGATCAGTTCACCGGCGATTACGAGGAAGAATTTACCGGCAGTGACAAAATTGTTGACAGCAAACATATTGATCAGCCATTCACCTTTTTTGCTTTCATTGCAAACTTCCGTTGCAGCCCACACTTCCGCGCCACCGCCGCCGGCGGCGCGAAGTATTTCAAGCACGGCTTGTCGAAAAGCCGCCGGCAAAGCTTGTTCATATCCTCCCCGCAAATCTGCTTCAGGTGCTTCCGATCTTCGACGATCCGGGGGGCTTTTGCCGTGTCCTTACAAAGCAAATCAATTATCTTGCCCGCCGACGGGGATATGAACTCCTTGGACAGACGGTAGTACATCCAACGTCCATCTTTGCGGCTCTCCACCAAGCGCGCGGCGCGCAGGATGGTCAGGTGCTTCGAGACCGTGGACGGGGCCAAGTCCAGCAGGGCGATGATCTGGCAGACACATAGCTCGCCGCCCTCAAGCGCGCAGAGCGCGCGCAGGCGGCTTTCATCCGCCAAAGCCTTCAGCATGTCCATCACCTCACGCATATGATCCTCCATTAATTCGTTATATGGTGAAATATAACATATATTTGAATTCGGTCAAGAAGATAACTATTGCCGTAACTATTACGCATATGCCGAAGTATACGCCATATTTGTTCAATTTGCTTTTGCGGCGGAATTACTCCGCGCTGATCATGATCGCCACATCCTGCGGAAGCGCCACCCCCGCTGCGACCTGCATGGCCTTAAAGGCGCCAATCGGCACAGCGCAGGCGGCGCAACAGCCCTTCAGGATTTCGCGGGCATGGGTCAACACTACGCCGTCGGATCCGGCGCCAATCTCGGCATAACCATCCAAGGACCCGGCCATCAACGCCTCCCCGAACTTGCGCGCCTTATCGCACGCGCTGACGATCTTGAACGTCACATTCTGCGCATCGTCGCTGTCGGCATGAATGCGCGTCTGGAACCCGCAAATCCCGCCATCAATCACCGCCAATGCTTTCATGGATTTTCCTTTTTATGATTTGGCAGGCGGGCGCGGCAGCAGCCACCTAACTTTCAAAATTACCGCGCCGCGTAAATGAGATATAGCCCGCCGAGCAGCACCAGGACACCGCAGGTTTTTTTGAGTATCACCGCGCCTTGGGACTTCTCGTTCCAGTTCAGGTAGTGCTGCACCACCTCGGTGAACGTGCCCGCCAGGACGATTACCCCGCAGTGCCCGATGCCGTAGAGCAGGAGCAGCAGGATGCCGTAGGGCAGGTTGGTTGCCGCCAGGCTGAACGTCACGGCCAGCATCGGGGCCATGAAGGCGAAGGTGCATGGCCCGAGGGCCACGCCGAACACCAGCCCCAGGATGAAGGCCGCCAGCATCCCCTTGCGCCGCATGCCGGGCTGGGCGGCGCCCGGCAGCGGGATGCGGATCGCATCCAGCAGGTGCAGGCCAACGACCAAGAAGATCGCGGCCACGGCGTAGTTGCCCCACTGGCCGATGTCCCCCATCATCCGGCCGGCTGCCGCCGTGACGGCGCCGATCACCCCGATGGTGGTCAGGATGCCAATCGAAAACAGCAGGGAGATCATGAAGGCCCGCCGCGTGGTAATCCGGCCCTGCTGGTCAATGAAGCCCACGATCAGCGGGATGCTCGCCAGGTGGCAGGGACTGAGCAGGATGCTCAGCACACCCCACACGCACGCGGCGCCCAACGCCAGTCCGGCCGATCCCCCGACGGCCCGGGAAAGGACTGAAAAGATTTGTGCCATCATAAACCAACGCCCAGTTCCTTCCACTTCGCCAGGATGTCCTCCTTGCCGAAGAATCCCTCGTGCCGGAACAGCTCCCGGCCGGCGGCATCGTAGAAAATCTGCGTCGGGATAACTTTAATCCCGTATGGCTTGGCGGCGGCCGGGTTCTCCCAGACGTCAATGAACACGACGTCCATTTTACCGGCGTAGGTCTGCTTCAAATCCTCCAGGATCGGGGCCATCATTTTACAGGGGATGCATTTGTCGGCGCCCAAGTCCACGAGACGCGGTAGCGGCTTGCTTTGCGCGGCGGGTTCCGATGCCGCCATCGGCGCGGCGGCAGCCTCGACCGCCGCCGGCATCCCGCTCGCAACCTGCGAAGCAAGCGCGGGCTTCTTGCCGGCGTACTTGGCGATCAGCACGCCGGCCACCGCTACGGCCAGCGCCAACCAGATCCACTGGCTCCGCCCATAGCCGCAGCTCCCGCCTCCGCAACCGCAGGAGGAGTCTGGCTTCCTTTCACCATTGCCGTTGTTCACATGGGCGTCGTTCATGGTCTTCTCCTGGTTATTATTTTACCGCAAAGCCGCCATGATTGCAAAGCGTCCCCGCCTTGGCGCGAGATTCTCAGGTTAGAAACCTCTTGATGTCCTCCGCGCTCAGCACCTTGCCCGCGCTCTTGACCTGGCCATCCACCACCAGGGCCGGGGTCATCATCACGCCGAACTTCATGATCTCGGCGATCTTCTCGACTTTCTCCACCGAGGCCTCGACGCCGAGTTCCTTGACCGCCGCCTCGGCATTGGCCGTAAGCGTTTTGCATTTCGGGCAGCCCGCGCCCAGAACCTGTATGAGTCTCATGCCATGCGCCTTTCAGTTCACGATAACCCCAAAGACAATGCCGCTGACCGTGGCCATGACCACCACCAGCCCGACGAAAGTCAGGGTCTTTTTTGGTCCGAGAATGGAATTTATAACAAGCATATTCGGCAAGGATAACGCCGGTCCGGCCAGCAGGAGGGCGAGGGCGGGCCCTTGGCCCATCCCGCTGTCTAGCAGGCCGCGCAGGATCGGCACCTCGGTCAAGGTTGCGAAATACATCAGCGCGCCGGTGACCGAAGCGAAGAAGTTTGTCCAGACGGGCCAGATCATGCTCAGCCATCCCGGGACATTACCGGCGTCTCCCTCAATCAGGGAGAGCAGTGCGGACGGTGAATCTCCGACCAGCGCCTGAATCCAGACGTTCGGAATGATTCCGGCGTCCACACTGTCCGGACTACCCAGGAAGAACCCGGCCGCCAGCACGCCGCCGAAAAGGAGGGGCATGATCTGCTTGGCAAAGCCCCACGACTGGTCACGCCAGTCCTTGAGTTCAGCTCCGCCGAAGAAGGTCAGTCCCGCCAGTCCGACCGATCCCGCCGCAAAGGCCGCAACCGGGTAAGCGGGGAGTGCGATAGCCAGCACTACGGCTGGAATCGCCGCCAGCCCGATCCAGGCCAGCCGCACCTTGAAAAACCGCCACAGGCACCCGCCCATGAGAACTGCAAACAGCGCCGTAACGGACCACTTGGCCTTGAAGATGGCAAACCACAGGCCGGTCGTCTCCATCGGCTTACCCCAGTTGGCGAATACGAGGATTCCGACCATCGCGAAGAAGTACAGCACAACCTGCCACAGCGGCCGGTTGCCTTTCTCGTCATCGCCCAGATACACGTCCTGCACCTGTGCCGCCTTCGCCCGTTCCTCCTTAAGAAAGATCAAATGCATCAGCAGACCGATGACGACGCTGAACACAACCGCGCCGATGGCCCTGGCTACGCCCAACTGCCATCCCAGCACCCGCGCCGTCAGCACGATGGCCAGTATATTGATCGCCGGCCCGGAATACAGGAAGGCGATTGCCGGCCCCAGCCCGGCGCCGCGCGTGTAAATCCCGCCGAAAAGGGGCAGGACCGTGCAGGAACATACGGCCAGGATGGTCCCCGACACCGAAGCGACGCCATAGGCGAGGGCTTTATTCGTCTTCGGCCCGAAGTACTTCATCACCGCCGCCTGGCTTACGAACACGCCGATCGCCCCGGCGATGAAGAAAGCCGGGACAAGGCAGAGCAGCACGTGCTCCCGCGCGTACCATTTGGCCAGCTTGAAGGCCTCGATGAGTGCGCCCTGGAACCGCGCAGTTTCGACCGGCAGGTAGTAGAGCGCCAGAAACAGGCCGAACAGCCATCCGAGTATTTTTAATTCCCTGCGATTGCCGTCATTCATGTTTCGTCAGCCTTTCCGCCGCTGGCCAGATCGGTCTGGCGCCGGGCTTCCGCGCGGATCACGCCCATGGCGCACTCGCACATGTTCAAGACGCAGGGCGTCAGCAGCCGGAGCATGCACTTGACGCCCTCGCGCCGCTCCCCAACGATGCCGACATGGCGGAGGGCGGCGACATGGCGCGAGAGGGTGGACTTGTTCATGCGGAAAAGCGGCTGCAATTCGCAGATACAGCGTTCACCCTTGTCCAATTCTTCGACAATCTTAAGGCGCACCGGACTGGAGAGCGCCTTCATCACCCGCGCCCGCGCTTGGAGTTCTTCGTAATTCATGGCGCCCATTGTAGCATAGTTGCGCAACTATGCAACTAAGAAATTAAATCAAGCGTTATGCTTAAAACCTGAATCCGTGACGGGATTTTATGTTGTTAAGATAATGTCTGAATAAACAACAATTTATGGCGTTTTACAATATCACCAAAAATGCACGGCTCTGTTTGACGGGAAAGACCGCCCCGCGGGTGAGGCCATTATGCCGCATCTGCTTTGTTGCGAAGGACTCGCGGTATGTTTATACAGCTTCATCCTTCGCGCCGCGCATTTGCGGCATACTGACCTCATCACGAATTCAGGTGATATTGAAACTTGGGTCAGGCGTTGCCCAGATGCTTGCGCACTTCCTGCAGCAGCGCGGCGGGCGTCAGGGGCTTTTCCAGGACGGCGTCCACCGGCAAATGGTGGGGGTCGGGTTCGAAGCGGAACGGCAGGTGCATGGCGGAGCGCGCGCCGGTGATCATGATCAGGCGCAAGTGTCGCAACTCCGGCGTTTCCCGGATACGCCGGCTGATTTCCATGCCTTCGGTGGTGGTGGTCATCATCATGTCCATCACGA
>CAYXEK010000113.1:0-11661 GCA_964463985.1 uncultured Verrucomicrobiota bacterium | reverse complement strand
GTCTGTTCTGGAAATTTACATGGTTGGCTTTATAGCGGACAAATAAATGACGCCGAAATCCTCAATGGCATTGAAGAGTTTACCAACACCGCCCCTTAAACTGCAGCCAATGTGATAATTTTTTCATCCCCCATTTTATCTTGTTTTTTACGGCAGGTGTTGTAATTTATGGAAGGTATTTTAACGCGGATTACGCCGCGATAAAAGGTTGGTTTGTGGGGCACACTCGGTAGGGCGGTCAGGCCCTGACCGCCGCGGCGCGCAAGTGCCCTTCGACATGGTTCAGGACAAGCCTGTGCGCCCTGTTTTTTTGTTTATATAATTTATTCGTTCAAGTTTTTGAGCAAGGGGCTAATTGCAGTCTTAACTACAGGAAGGAGCGTCATGCATCGCAGTCTGCTCTTGACAGCCGCATTCTTACTGGCGCGCCTGCCGGCAACGGCATCCGCCAATGAATTGTTTGTGGCAAATTACTCCGGCAATCGCTGGGATATTGAAGTCTTTCAGGCGTCGGATTCCGGCAATGCCTACCCGACGCGGAGAATTGCGGGGCCGGATTCCTTGATGGACTGGCCCTGGGCCGTCGCGGTGGATGACCGATCAATCTACGTCGGAAATTACACGCCGAATAATTACAATCAGATCACCATTTTCAACCTGTCGGACGACAGTTCCAACATCGCGCCGGCGCGGGTGATTTCCTGCAACCTGGCGACTCTCGGTAAAGCAATAGCAGTGGACACAAACGGCATCATTCTGGGCACCGCCACTGCCGGTATCTTCACCTTCGCAACCAACGCCAGCGGAGAATCCCTGCCGCAATATCGCATTTACGGATTGGAATACGGCCTGGACGATCTGGGCGGCATGGCCGCTGATGACCGTTTCATATACGCCGGCATCTCCAAAACAGAGGGCGTAATCCATGTATTCAACCGCACTGACGACGGCATGGTTGCCCCGGCGCGTTCCATCCGCTGCCCGCAATATAACCTGCGTTATGTCGGGGCCATGGCGGTGGATGACCAATATTTATACGTCCTGAACGATCCGTATACCACCACCAATCGCTGCGTGCTGATTTTCGATAAAGCGGCTGACGGCGACGTCATGCCGCTGCGTCAGATCAAGGGCGCCAAAACGAAAATTTCCGATCCAATGGGCATCGCCGTGGATGGGCGTTACATTTACCTGACATCCCTTGACCGGAACAGCGTCCAGGCCTTTGCCATTGACGCCGACGGCGACACCGCTCCCCATCATACCATCACCGCCGAGTACCCAAACCCCTACCTGTTTGCCACCTACGGCATTGCCGTCGGATCCAACCCAACCCCACCCTCCTGGGAGAACGGACCGGCCATTACTGCCGACGGCGTCCGCGGCGCAGTTGCCGTGAATTATCCGGCGCCGGTATCCATTGCGTTGTCATTGAATGCCGGCCCCTATGTGGGCGTTCCGGCTGACTGGTGGCTGATCGCCATCCCCGCCGCCGGCGGCGAATGGTATTACCTGAATGCCGCCGGACAAATTATCCCGTTTCCGGCCGGGACGCAAAACCTGCCGTTATGCCGGCCCGCCTTGCAGTCTCCTTTAGCGGACATTGATCCGCCCCTGGCGATCTTCCCCGCCCTGACCCTGCCGCGCGGGACCTACTATATTTATTTCGCCGTGGATGGACAGGATGGCCGGCTGGCTTATCCGGAAGGTCCGATCCTGAGCGATACGATCGAGGTTTCCGTTCAATGAAGCGCGCCGCCGCCTTCAGGTCCGCCGGTTGACAATTCGCCGGAATGCACGGTCATCCGCCCGCATTGCGCGCAATCGAAGGCCAGCGTGCCGTCGCGGTTGATGCCGGCAATCCGTCCGATGTGGATGCCATCGGCGGCCTGCAGGCGGAAGGTCTGATCCAGGCCGGCAAGCAAGTCCCGCACCGCGCCGTAAATTCCGGCAAAACCATGCGCAAAAAACACTGCCAGCACATCCCGCAGTTCATCGAGGAAATTTTCCAGGACTGACCGCGGATCAAAGGCCCGGACGGCAACCTGCGCCAGGGAAGCTGCGGGCCGGCCCACCGCCGCCAAATCCGCCGCACTGCTGTTCAGGTTCAACCCTACCCCGGCCACCACCGCATCCGCCGGGGGGCGCCGGATGACTTCGCATAAAATCCCGCCGACTTTTAATCCGTTCAGCAGGACGTCATTCGGCCACTTGATGGAGGGCGTTAAATCCTGTTTTTGCAGCAGGCGGCACGCCGCCAAGGCGGCCGCCTGCGGAAAATTGGGCAAACTCATCCCGCGCAAATCGGCGCGCATGTCTTTCAAGGGCAGGAGGATTGAAAAACTCAAGTCCCGGCCCGGCGCCGCCAGCCAGGCGCGGCCGAAGCGGCCGCGTCCCGCTGTCTGCGTCCGGGCCCAGACAACGCTGTAATCCGGAAAGGCGGCGTGCTGCTGCACCAAGAAAGCGTTGGTGGATTCCAGTGTGTCGTAAATATAAACCCGGAACAGCCCGCGCTGGAAGTCCGGCGCGCGCGCCAGGGAGCAAGGATCGTCGTTTTTGATTACATCCTGCATTGCCGGCAAAATAACAGCTTTGCCGCGCGGCGCAAGCGGGAAATGCGATATAGAGCTTGCGCCGCATATTGCTGTTCCGCTAGACTTCATGTTCCAACGACGCTCATTCCGGTTCAAGCATGATCTTCAAACCCAAACCCAGCCATGCCAGCCTGACCGAAGTCGGCATCCTGACCGGCATCCGCCGCCTGGCCACGCCCATGCTGATCGGCGCCATGCTGCAAAATCTACAAAGCCTGATAGACCTTTTCTGGGTCGGCCGGCTGGGCCATACGGCCATTGCCGGCGTTGCGCTGGGTGGCGCGGTGATCATGCTGCTTTTCCCGGGGCTGATGGGCCTCTCCACCGGCACCGTGGCAATGGTGGCGCGGGCAACAGGCGCCCGGCGGACGGAAGAAGCCGGCGCGGCGGCAGCCCAATCCCTGATCATGGCCGGCATTCTGGGACTGCTCATCGGCGCGGCAGGATGGATGCCGGCAAAGGCATTGCTGCGGCTGCTGGGCGCCGCCCCGGATGTAATAACGGCCGGCGGCGTCTATCTGCAGATTTCGCTCCTGGGCAGCGTGACGGTTTTCATCCTGTTCATCGGCAATGCCGCCCTGCAAGGCGCCGGCGATACGCTCACGCCCATGTACATCATGGCCGCCAGCAATGTGCTGAACATGCTGCTGGATCCGCTGTTCATTTTCGGACTCGGCCCGCTGCCCCCGCTGGGCGTGGCCGGCGCGGCTGTCGCCACCATCTGCTCCCAGGCGCTGGCCGCCGCCGCCCTGCTGGCAGTGCTTTTTAACGGCCAAGGCCGGCTCCACCTGCGGCGTCCTTGCTGGAAAATACAGCCGGCGCTGGCCTGGCGGATTGTCCGGATCGGCATCCCTGGCTCGGGGCAGATGTTAAGCCGCAGCCTGATGGGCGCAGTGATCATGCGGATCGTCGCCGGTTGCGGCACCACCGCGGTTGCCGCTTATGGCACCGGCCTGCGATTCCACATGATTATCCTCATGCCGGCCTTCGCCTTGGGCGCCGCAGCGGCAACGCTGACCGGACAATACCTGGGCGCCGGACGGCCGGAACAGGCGCGCCGGGCCGCCTGGGCCGCCACGGCGATTGACATGATTTTCATGCTCCTGTCCGCGGCAATCATTTTAGGCTTCGCCCCCGAGTTGATACGCCTGTTCAACAAACATCCCGATGTTGTTGCCATCGGCGCGGAATACCTGCGGGTAGTGTCCCCGTTTTACGTTTTCGCGGCGCTGGGAATAGTGCTCAGCCGCGCGCTCCAGGGCGCGGGCGACACCCTTATGCCCATGGTGATCACCATCCTGACGCTTTGGGGTCTGCAGGTTCCCGCGGCTGTCTGGCTGGCGCGCATCTGGCAGCCGCCTACCATGGGCATCTGGATCGCCATGGCCGCAACCTCCATTACCCAGGGCCTGCTGATGGCCGCCTGGTTCGAAACCGGCCGCTGGAAGAAAATCAGGGTGTGATCGCCGCTAAAATACGACCAGCAAGTTCGAACAAGGGAAATATTCTCTCACAAAGCCACTAAGCCACCAAGACGGATGCGCCCCAAAGAACGCCTGTGCGGCTCGCACTCGCCGCCGTGCTTTTCGAACGGAATTCGCCACGCATCACCAGTACGGTACTACACCAATAATTTTGTCTTGCATCCCCATGAAGTTCAAGGCACTACAAAATTCCACCGGCCGCTAAATAACAACCAGCAAGATAGCCAGCGCCAACATGGCCGCGCTCATCAGCAATTTCGCCCGCACGACATTCCGGCGGCTCCATTCCGCCAGCCGGCCGCCGGCCGCCTGCCAGCGCGCCGCCAGCGCAAACACCAGCGCGGGCGGCAAGACGAACATCAGGTTGTACAATAGCAGCAGCCACCAGACCTGCGCGCTGTCCGGCTGGCGGCTCAGGTAAAACAGCACCGGCCCATAAATCTGGCCGGTGCATGGCGCCTCCAGCAACGTAACCAGCGCGCCGGCGGCCAACATTCCCAGGCCCGCCCGCGGGCTGGCGGACACCCCCCAACGCGCCAGGCGATGCGTCCGGTCCCGCAGCCAGGCCGGCAATTGCAGCCGCAGCAACTCCGGCCGGCCGGTGCGTCTAAAGATCCAGGCATCGCGCAGCGAACCCGCCGCCAGCAGCAACAGGCCGGCGGCCACCGCCCAGCGCAAGGCCTCCCCCAGCCAGCGCCAGGCCGCCAACCGGGTAAATATCCGCAGGATGCCGAAGCCCAGCAGGAGGTATGCCAAAAACACCCCCACGCAGAAGCAGATACCGCAGAACCACCAGGCTGCCGGACGCCGGCCGCGCAACGCCAGCAGGCTGGCCAGGAAGATAATTGTGGCAAAGGCGCACGGATTAACTCCGTCCGCCAGGCCCGCCAACAATACCAGACCCACGCTCAGCCCGCGCGAGAAACGGCGCGCCGCATCTTTCGCACCGGCCGGGCCCGCCGCCGGCGGCGCGGCCGCATCCGCCGGCAAACTGTCCCATTCCGCCAGGCTTGCCAGCAGCCGGCTTTCGATTGCCTGCCGTCCCCCCAGATAAACACGCTCATTCAAAACCGCCGCAACCGGATGGGTATCGGTGACGCCCAACGCCTGCTGCAACTCCAGCAACCGCCGCAAACCGGCGTCATTCCGCAAGTCGAATTCCCGCACCGCGGTTTCCGGGAAAGACAGGCGGACATCCGCCAATGTGACATGGCGCACCGTCTGGCAATCCGGGCAATCCCCGTCGTAAAAAAAATCCAGGATCGCCGGCGCGGCGGGCGCCATGCCGGCCGCCGCCCAAAACAAAATTGATATTAACGGCGGAAATATTTTCATTGCGCTACGGCCAACTGTTGGTAAAATTTTTTTAATCAACGATGCTTTTAATGCACACCGAACACTGCACAACGAATACTTTTTGAGTTTATCAGATTATTCCCGGAAATCAAATCATGCGAAAAAACAACGCTGTCCCTCTGTTGCTTGCCATCCTGGTTTGCGTAAGTGCGCGCGCCCGCGCCGCGGATTACGACTACTACCGGGTCAACCTGGATTGGGGCATGCCGGCCGCCCTGCCTTTGGCCGGCGATTTCGACGGCGACGGCCTGGCCGACCCGGCCTGCTATGTCGAAAGCACCGGCCTCTGGGCCGTCTTGATGTCCGGCAGCCATTACGCCGAAATCCGCGCCACGCTGGGAGGCCCCGGCGCGCTCCCGGCGCCCGCCGATTATGACGGCGACGGCAAAACCGACCCGGCGGTTTTCCGCCAGGCCGACGGGCGGCTGACGGTCATGCTGTCCGGCAGCAATTACGCCATGGCCGGGATGGATTTCCCCGCCGGCAGTTTCTACGCGGCCGCGGATTATGACGGCGACGGCCTGGCCGACCCGGCGAGTTACAATCCGGCCGCCGGCCAGTGGCAATTTTTGATGCGCCAGGCGCGGGAGGTCACCGACACCAACATCCTCGCCGGCATGTATTCCAACGCCATGGTCAATGCGTCCCAACCCACGGCGGCCAAAATCTGCACGGACTTGACCGCCATCACCGCCCCGGCGGATCATCCCTGGCAAATCTGGCGCACCAACGAGCTGGGCGGGCTTGAAATCAAGATGGTGTCGTTCATGCGTTATGCCACCGCCACAAACTATTACCATCCCGGCCAGATCACCGAGTTGAAATATGCGTTTGCCTGGGTCACCGTGGCGCCGGAATTGAAAAATTTCTGCCGCAACTATACCGGCACTAACCTTAACCTGCGCCTGCGCCAACTGGTCGGCCTGCCGGCCGTCAGCGCCAATGACACCATTGTAGAATTCTGGGTGGACCCGCAATACCTGCTGCGGCCCAGCAAGGACCCGGAAATCGTGGATTATTCCGCCCAGTTGGAATTCCACACCAACGCGCTCTTTTTAACCATGCAGACCGACACCAACTACGTCGGCTGGTTCAACCAGAATCTGATTGACGCCAATTACGGCATGACCAACGGCGTCTGGAATTCGCTGCCCTGGACGCAACTGGGCTATACCTACGACTGGGGCGGCGCGGATGCCGACATTGTGGGATTGAGCGAATTCATCATCCCCGGCAGCCTGCTCTGGGAACGCTTCGGCACGGTGGTGGGGGTGGAAGTTGACTCCGTCACCCCCGCCTTGGATTACGCCAATAACCCCGACCGCCGCGCGCGCGATCCGCGCGCGCCCGACCCGCGATCGCTGCCGCGCCTGGTGGCGCCGCCCGGCGACGGACGGCGAGACTAAAGCTCAGCGGTTAGCGACCGGCAATTGCGGCTGATGGGCGGCCTGATGCTCCTGGTGGAGCGTCGCCAGGTAACTGCTGGTGAAAACCACCCAGACCAGCAGCAGCGGCAGCAACACCGCGCGCCCGGCCCGCAGCCATCCCAGCCGCATCAAGGCCAACGCCAGCCAGACCCCAAAAAACGCCCCGGCGGCAATTTGCAGACGCCGGAACACCGACAGTTTGAAATGCCAGGCGAAGACCAACCTTTGCCAGGGCCATTCGGCGTTATCCCGGCCATCCCGCCGCGCCCAGGCGATTTTCAGGTTGCGCGCGACATCCGGCTGCCCGCCCAGGTAACATTCGGCGCGCTGCAAGGCGGCCGCGGCCGCCGCATATTCGCCGGCCTGCAGCCATGCCGTCCCCAGGTTGTAAAACAAGGGGCCATTACGCACGCCGGCCTCCGCCAGTTGCTGATAGGTCAGGGCGGCGCGCCGCCAGTCATTCGAATTGGCGGCCGACGCGGCCTGGGCATTCGCCTGCTGCCAGATAAATTCCTGCTCCGGCAAGGCGGCGCGCGCCGCACCGGCGGCCAGGAGCATCAGCAGCATGCCGATTTTACGATATTGCCAAAGATTCATAAATGCCCCAAATCGGGCTATCCCGCAAACCAATTTATGCTTTACTTCCCCTCTATCGTTGTGTTTTGAATTCGGTTCGAAAAGGACGGCGGCGATTTCAGGTCGTCTATCGCCCTCCTGTCTGCCGTACCCGGCAGGCAGCAGGGCGACCCTACGGGCGGGCTTGCCGGGAGCGGGGCAATCTTGAGATTAGCCCCGCCCGCCGGCGCACCCGTATCCGGCCTGAACTTGCCTTGCCTTTTCGAATCCCTCCGCGGACTCCGGGCGCCCGAATTCAAACCACGGTGGCATCATGCTTCGCGCAGCGCTACGCATGAAAAGTGCCTGACGCCTGCGTCAACCCACCCCTGTAACACTAACTCTTTGGGCCAAATCATCCTACCATAAAAGCATTCCGTCACGCGACACTCGACATGCAATACGAAAACATTTGCTACGCAAAAATGCTTGTCCCATACAATGGGATATCATGTCTGAAAGGAACGGCCTAAAATCCGCTCCAACTCGCGGCAATCCCGGCGCAGTTCATCCGGCCCGATCCCGCCGGACGCGCCCGCTGCGCCGCCGTAAGCCGCGTCGAAATAACGTTGATAGACGGATGCCAGCGTCCGGGCGTCGGCAGCCGGCAGGTTGATTTCAGGCAGCATCTTCCGCAAATCCGACGGCGTCATGGCCGCGGTATTATGCGCGCAGCGCGCCGACAGCACCTCGCGGATGATTGCGCAAACCGCGGCGCCCGCCTCCGGACCGGCGCCGCGGCGTTCCAGGCTGCGCAGCCGGCGCCGGGCCGACGCCAGCCCCCGGCGACGGCGGCGCACAGGCTCCCGCTTCCGGCGCCAGGCGGCGTATTGTTGCGCGGCCGCCACCAGCATGTAACCCACCGGCCCTGCCAGCACAATGATCCATAGCAGTGGCCGGCCGAAGAGGTTTTCCGGAGCGGCCCCCTCCGACTCCAGCCAGGGCGGCGCCGGCGGCAATTCCGCATCCGGCACATCCGGCGCGGCGCCGTTCACTGCCGCCGTGGCGCCGATAATCTGATCGGCGGTTATCTCCGCGCCCGGCCGCACTTCCAGCGGCACCGGAGATGTCCGGCGCACCGCGTAGGCGCGGGCCGCGGTATCAAAGTACGCCACTTCCAATGGCGGCACTTCCAGCATGCCGGCGCGGCGCGGGCGGATGGTGTAAACAAAACGGCGCTGTTCGGGCGAGTCCTCGAAAGTCTGAACCGTCTGGTCGTAAACTGCAAAATTCTCCAGCAGGTTGGTCTGCAGCGATAACTTCGGCGGCAGCATGCGGTTCAGCCGGAGTTGCCCGGCAACGGTCAAGGATAACCGCACCGGATCGCCGGCATTGCATCTCAGGCAATCCAGGGCCGCGGACACCTGCAGGTTGGTGCCCAAAGCGCCGGTGAATGACGCCGGCCGGCCGGCTTCCGGCGGCGGCGCCACCCTGACGGTTACGGCGCGGCCCACCGCGAAAATATCGCGGCCTTCGGCATTCCCAGCGTCATCCACGGAAACGGGAATGCTGCCTTTGAAAGTCGCCGGCCCGAAAACATAATCGCCTTCTTCCTCGGGGGTATATTGCAATTCAAGCTGGTACTCGAAATAGGGCTGCCCGTCAACTTTCACCATGCGCCGCGGCAAAATGAAACGGGCGCGGCGCGGCTGGCCGAAAGCCTCAAACAACCCGCGGAAACTGAAAGGATCGTCGGCCAGGGTATATTCATTAATCAGCAGACCCGGTTGATTGTCGTGCCGGGCCAGATGCCGCCGCATTAAATCCTGCATGTCCGGTCCGCGCAGGCCCGGGATGGCCTTGTTCTCCAGGAATGGCGCCTGGAGCCGCGGTGGATTATCGGGAAACAGAGGTTCCACCGCGGCGAAGCGGCCGGGGAGCGCGCGGATGCGCAGGTGCAGCCGCACTTCAAACTGCTCATCCACCAGCACTGACTCGCGCGAAGCCTCGATTGCGAGTTGCACCTCGGTCTGCGGGGTGATATCCGTCACCATGACCTCCGGCCCCGGGGTTTCCAGGCGGCGGCCGCCTGCGTTCAGGGCCACCGGTCCTGCGCGGAAAGCGCCGGCGCGGCGCGGGGTGACTTCATAACTGACCACGCGCCCGGAAAACCCCTCCCGCACCATGCGGCCGTTGATGATGGTCACGGAGAAATTGCTGTACTCGCGGTTGTCCAACAGCCGCACTTCGGCATCGGCAATGCCGGACACATCCGGATCCAGCGGCTGGTCGGCGCCGGAAATTTTCACCTGGAGAATGAAAGATTCCCCGATGTAAATCCGCTGGCGGTTGGCCGTCACTTCCAGGGAGACCTCCGCCCGGGCCAAGGCGCCGATCAGCATGGCCGCCATGATTACCGCCAATTTTCCGGTGATGTGCATGCGGCGTTTCACCAATCGCGATCCGTCGGCGACAACGGCGCATACTCGCGCTGATGCCGCTGGCGGTAATCTTTTTCCCGCTCGGCCGCCCTTTGCAGCAGCAAACGCGCCTGTTCCGGAGTCATCTCTTTCCGGTCGTCCTCTCCGGCGGTCTCAGCGGCAGCTTGCTCATTCGTCTCGGCCGCCGGCGGTTGTTCCGGCTGACTTTGCTCCGGCTGATCCTGTTTCTCCGCCGGCTCTTCTTCCTGCCGGTCAGATTGCTGCTGGTCCTGTTTCTCCTGGTCTGGCTGTTTTTCCGCTTGCTGGTCTGGCTGCTGCTGGTCCTGTTGCTGGTCCTGTTGTTGCTGGTCCTGTTTCTGCTGATCCTGTTGTTGTTCCTGCTGCTGCTGATCCTGTTGCTGATCTTGTTTCTGCTGGTCCTGCTTCTGGTCCTTCTGCTGCGGTGGCGGCGGAGGCAGAAGTTTCTGGATTGCCTGCAGCAAATCGCGGCTGTTTTGCTGAGCGGTGCGCACTGCCGGCCAATCCGGCTTATTCAGCGCGGCGAGCGCCTCCTGCTGGCGGGCCAGGGCTTCCCGGGCAAGCTTGATGATATTGGCGCGCTTTTCCGGAGTTATCCCCTGTTCCGGATCAGGCGTCCGGCCATCCGGAGCGGATGGCGGCGGCGGGCCGGTTTCCGGCACGGAATTAGTGAACCGGTCCAGAAACAATTCCGTTAGAACCTGGGTTTCCGCCTGATCGGCGCGGATGGAATCGGCCGATGCCGCGGAGTCGGCGGCGGCCAGGCTGTGCGCCAGCGCGTTGGTCTGGCGCAGCAATCCCTCCTGCAAGACCGCGGGAAACGGCGCCAGTTCTTTCCATAAATTGTACACGCCGCCGGCGGCGGTGTCCGCCGCTTCCGGGGCGCGCGGATCCAGATCGCGCAACCGCACCCGGGTTTGCAGCATGGCCTCGCGCAAGGCCTGGAAATACATATCCAGTTGCGGCGGCGCGTTGGTGGCGCTGCCGGATTCCAGCGCCATCCGCAAAGGCCCCAGCAAATCGGCGGCGGCGCGCTGGCGGTCGGCCAGCGCTTCCATCCTTTCAATGCGTGCCGGCGGCGCAGCAGTCAAGGCCGCGGCGCTTTCGGCGGCAAGGGCGCGCTGGCGGCGCAGGATTTCATCCGTCAGTTCCGCCGCCGGTTTACCGGAGTACTGCTCAAGCACTTTCTGCAAACGAGCCCGCTCGCGTTCCAGGGGCAGCACCTTGGCTACGGCATCCAGGCCGGCGCGTGAATCGTCACCGCCCCCGGCGCGGGCAGCCTGCTGAAAGGCCAGCGCGGCCTTTTCCAGGCCGTCAATCCGCTCGGAGGGTTTGATTTCCGGGTTATTGGTGGCGGCGGAGGCCGCGCCGGCGGCAGCCTGCCACCAGGCGCAGCCCTCGTTATGCAACACGTCTCCATCCGCCGTCCCGGACTGGCGGGCGGATTCGGCAAACAATTCCGCCGCCTCCCGGTAAGCGCCGGACCGATACAAGGCGCAGGCGGAATTGTACAGCAGGGTATTGCGCAATTGCCGTTCCGCCGCCTCTCCGCGGGCGCCCTGAACCAAGCCGCCGGCATTGCCGGCCGCCTGCCGCCAGGCGTCGGCCGCCTCCTGATACCGCCCGGCTTGATAAAGCCGCCAGGCGCGCGCGGCTTCCGCGCGGCGGTCGGCTGCCGCGGACGGAGCAGGCGCGGCGGCGGGCGGCGGCGGGCGGTTGGTGTCCGCACCAGCGCCGAATGCCGATCCCGCGAGCAGCGCCATGAGCGCCGCCGCGGCGGCGCGGC
>CAYXEK010000112.1:0-11947 GCA_964463985.1 uncultured Verrucomicrobiota bacterium | reverse complement strand
GCGTGGCCGACCCGCGATTGCCCGGCATACGGATGGGGAAATAGGCCTGGCCGCCGGAATACTGGTAGAAATTGCAGAAAAAGGCGTTTTCGCCGCTGTAACGCATGTAGCGGATATGTTCCGTGACGGCGTGATACCAGCGCTTGGCCCAGCCGGTATGTTCGTGCAGGTGGGTGCCGCCGGTGGAGTAAGCGAACATGTCATAATCCGGCCAGGCGTAAAAACTGCGCAGAATCAGGTTGGCGCGCTCGGTTTGGGATCCGAACAGCCTGCCCGGCTCCGCTTGCGGCACCGCCATAGCAGGTAATTCCTCGATTTCGTAGACACGCAGTCGCGCAACGGCGGATTTGCCGCCGCGCCGCAGGTTGGTGACTTCCAGGGAAATATCGCTGCGGCGCGGATAAAACAGGAATCGTCCGGTTTGCATTCTGCCGGTGGACGGATGAAGCGGGCTGCCGCTTAGCGCCCAGAAAGCCGGACTGCCGAAGCCCAGGTCGCCCACGTTGAGGTATTCCGCGCGGCTTTTGTAGTAGGCCCGGACGGCGAAATTCTGCGGCCGGTCGTCGGGATATTCCACCTCGATCATATGCGGCCGGTCCGGATGCTCCACCCGGACGCGATACCCGAACCAGTCGCCGTAGCGCTCGGTGGTCTCCCGGCACGGCTGGCCCAGCATTTCCACCACCCGGGTCATGGGGGACTTGGGCAGTTCCGGTTTCGGGCCCTGGCCGTAATAATACGGATGCTCGATCAACGGATGCGGATCGTCCGGGTTGCCGCAGGCGATATCGGCCACCAGACGCTTTTTAGTGGCAGCCTCGACTTTATCCCACGGTAATTCCAGCTGGGGGATTCTGCCGATCAGCGCCAGTTCCATAATGCGCGTGTCCAGCAATTTGCCGCCGGATTCCGCGCGCACAATCAGATTATACACTCCCGGATGCTCCGGCCGCGCCCTAAATTTAAAAACGCCTGGTTGCCCATCTGATGTCCTTGGTTTTTGCTCTAAAATTTTGCCGCCATTCAAGGCGTCTTCCAATGTGCAGCTTATCGAACCATCAACCCTGAAACAATCAGGCAGACTAAAAGAAATTTCGATGCCATCCTTGTGCCGGAAAAACGGCGGCGCATCCTCCGGCTGGACGGCGTTGATGTATTCCGCCTGGATCGGGCCCATGTAGGGTGGATCAACAAACATCCCGAACCCGTTACGGGCACGGCCGGGTAAGGTGGACTCCGCCAAAGCCACACCGGTTTCGACATCCGGCCAGGCCGAATCGTCAAAGCCCCGTTCCGTCCAGCCGGCCGGCGGATTGAATAATGCCTTTTCGCCGCCTTCGGTGTAAACCCGGTGGAACGAGCCGTCCGGGTAATGAACAATTCCCTCCCAGACTTGAGCTTGCTCTTCCATCTTTTTGCGTGTCAGGTCCACATTGTCGCCATAAACCGCTTCGTAGGCGATGGTATTCTTGCCGGCCGCCAGTTGCGGGCCGATATCCACCACTGCCAGCGACCGGCGCATCATGCCCTGGCCGGAATACACTTCCCGGCCATTGACATAAAACCGGCAGGCAGTTTCCGGCAACAGGCAGATTTGGGCGGATGCAGGTTTTTCTTTCAAGGCAATGGTCTTGCGCAGGCCGCACACCTGGTGGCGTTCGCTCGCCCGCACCCAGTCAATCTCAATCCGGTTGCCCGGCTCGCCCGGCTCGAAGCACAGGGAATGAAAACGCGGGCCAGGAGTGGATAAGCCCAGCCGGACAGTGAAAACAACGCCGACTTCCTGCCAGTTGGTGCCCTTTAAAACCAGCGATTCCCGGCTCAATACCGCCGGCGCGCCGGCGCGCCGCGTGGAAACCGTCCAATGCGATTCGGGCAGCGTTTGCCGGACGCGCATGCGCGCGCTCCATCCCTGCCGCCCGCGATACAGGAAATCCGGCGGCGGGAAACTTAAATCCAGGCCGGGGACGCCCTCGTCCTCAAAATGGTCGCCCCAGTAAAAATATGCCTTTTCGCCGGTTTGAAATTGCAGCACGCCATTTTCGACACGCGGATTGTCAATACCCGAAAATTTCGTGATGCCGTCCAACCCTCCATCGTCAAAGGTCCAGGCCGTGACGTTTGTATCGCGCATATCGGCCGGAGCGGGCGGCTGCGCCGGCCAGACCAGCCGGGCGTTCCAGCGATACAACGGATCGCTCAAGCCCCGGGCGTCAAGCAATTGACTCAACCCGGTATCGGTTGGCGGGGGATTGTTAGTCGCATCCGCGAACAAGCCGTCGGTGAATCCGATGGCAATGACCGCCGCGATTGCCAACACCTTTTTGCCCTGCTTCATCGTGTTGCATCCTTTTTTATCGTGATTTGCATCTTAATGCGCACCTTCTCGCCCGGCATGAGCGGAGGCGAAGAATTCGCCCCGGCGCGTCCGGCACCGTGGCACAAGTATCTCAAGGGGATGTGGGGTTGATTAAGATGCCGGTTAGGTTGGATAACAACTCCGGATGCCGCCAGCCATTCGACAGTGACCGCACCCTTGGGAATGAACACCTCGATTGCGCGCGCCTGCCCCATCTCGCGGAAGACGGTCGGATCCAGCACGCCGCGCCGGATGCCGCCATCTGCCAGCCGGACAGCGAACGGGAATCCGACACAATCCATGAACAAGCCCTGGAACCGGAACCAGCGCATGTCCGGGGTCGGATCAACCACCTCGGCCAGCCACTCCCAGACCACGCGGTCAGGCCCGGCGCGGTACGTCTGGCGGACCGTGACATCCCCAATCATGCCTTCAATGGCAATGGTGGTGACGCCATCCGCCTCCGCCACTGTGCCGGTGACGGAATTCCACGCGCCGGCGCCGCGGAGCGGACTGGTCATCGAACACGACTGGTTGCCGGCAAAAAAGAGCAAGCCGGGGAAAGCGAACCGGCTTTTGCCGACCAGCACCGCTCCGCCGCCGATATTGTTAATGACCAGCGTATAATCCGGCTGTTTGACCTCGTGCCAGACCTTGGTCCAGCCGGCTTTATTGTCAAGACAAACAGCATTCCCGGATGTCGGCGCAAACAGGAGCGCAGCCACCGAACACAAAATCCAAAATGTCCGGCATAAAATCATAAACACCACCATGACGCTGGCTTGCTTGCTCAACTTAATTGATTTCGATCCATGCAATTTATTGGTTTAGATTTTTGCGCAAATGGATAATCCCACACTGCGTTTTTTATGCCAGCATTTTCCACCAAGGCCGGATATCCACCACCTTGCCGGTTGCCATTGCCTCATCGCCGGCAATGGCGGCTACGCAGGAGTTGATGCCCTCCCGGATCCCGGCGCTGGGAGGCGCGCCATCAACGATCGTGGCCGCCAATTCCGCGTGCATTATGCGGTCGCCGCCCGCATGGCCTTCGACTTGATCGCGCGCGCCTTCCACATGGTAGTAATCGTCAATGTCGGAATCGTCCAGGTCGGAATGCAGCGTCAGCGGGCAATACTGCAGGATCTTGGCGCGGGAATCGCTTCGCAGGGCGCCCTTGGTTCCGCAGATATACATCCGGCGTTCAGGCAAGGCCGACAGGCAATTGGTATGAAAAGTCGCGCAGACTCCATTGGCGTATTCATAAATCAAAACCTGGTGGTCAATAATGTCCTTGTCGGCGGTAAACGGGCTGTTTTTGCTGATTAGATCAATCCACTGGTTCCGGGTCTTCCCCAGGCTGGCGCGATCAGGCAGATCCAGGAACAGCTTGCGCCGCAAGGGTTCGTTTTCAGGAGTGAAAAAACTGCAGCCGCCGAAACTGGCGGCTTTCACCGGGACGGAATCAACCATCCAGTTGGCCAGGTCCAGGTCGTGGCAGCATTTTTCCAGCAGATGACCGCCGGCATTTTTAGTTTGACGCCGCCAGTCCTGGTGAATCATCGCCCCATGTCCAACCTGGAGGGTTTCGTTGTATTCCATGCTTAAAATGCGTCCCAGCCGGTCCCGGGCAATCCATTCGTGGATTTTTCGGAAATGGGGCGAATAACGCATCACCATCCCGAGCGCAAATTTCACGCCGGTGGCCCGCTGCGCCTTCTGTATGGCCAGGCAACCCTCCAAGGTGGTAGCCATCGGCTTTTCGCAAAACACGTGCTTGCCGTTTTCCATCGCCGCCACCGCCTGCTCGGCATGAAAACAGTTCCAGGACCCGATCATCACCCATTGCAGGTCCGGGGCGCGCGTCAATTCACGATAATCCGAATAAACCCTGGCGTCCGGATTGAACATTTCCCGCGCCTGCCGGATGGACTCGGCGCTCGGGTCGCAGAGCGCGGCCACTTCCAGACGGTCGGTTTGACTGCAAATCCCCTTCACCACGGCGCGCAGCCTGGCGCCGCACCCAATCATCCCGATCCTGACTTTGCTCATGATTGTCCTGGAAATATTGATGCTACGGGACCGCGTTACCGGCTACTGCAATCGCAGAGTCCCTGACCTTTAATTTATGTCTAGTATGGCACAAACAGCTTGATTGGAAAATAGCTAATTATCCATAATATTTGGCAATATGTCCTGGGGAAAAAACACAAGGCCGGAGGAGAGTTGAAATTTGGAGTGCGGCGTCCACGCCAAGTGCGTGGCAACCCCCACAAGGATGGGAACTTATCCCTCTGCGAGGGACTGCTTTTCTGTTACGGCATCAGGCCTTGCAAAAAAGCGGCGTCGAGCCGCCGCACTCCAAAGTAAAACGCAAAACCGGATTGCGCCAAGCCGTGGCGCGCTTCAGCCCGGATCGGCATTTTGAACTGCGGTGGCTTGACACCGCTTTTCTGTATGCAGTATTTGGACTGCGGTGGCTTGACACCGCTTTTCTGTATGCAGTATTTGGACTGCGGTGGCTCGACACCGCTTGCATCCAACCGGCATCCGGATTGCGCCAAGCCGTGTCGCTGCTAAACCGGGACTTTTGGAACTGATTTCGCTGTTGGAGGATCAGATTTCCACAATCTTCTGATACTTGGTGGAAAACACTTCCACGCCGCCGGTCTTGATCCGCGTGCCGGTCTCCCAGCGCAGACCGTAATTCTTGGCGGCCAGGAAAGTGTCAACCTGGAAGGTCATGTTGGAGCGCAGCGGATATTCCGACGTGGTTTCCATCCAGGGGCGTTCGACCTCGATCATACCCAGGCCGTGGCACGGTCCGTACAGCAGGTTCCTGCCGTAGCCGCGTTTTTTGACGAAGTCGAAAAACTTGCTGGCCACCTGCCCCGCCGGCACCCCGGCCTTCATCCAACTGATGGTCTTGTGGTGCGCCTCCAGCCCAAATTGCACCAGGTCCTTCATCTTCGCATCCATCTTGCCCATGCAGATCGGCAAGCCGATACTGGGCGAATAACCGTTATACCGCGCGCCGATGTTCAACTGCACCAGGTCGCCCGGCTTGATCACCCGGTGGCCGGGCCGGCCGATGGCGTGCGTGCTGTTGACGCCGGCCAGAACGTATGTCGGATGCGCTTCGTATTCCGCGCCGGCATGGTAAAACGCCTGCTGCGCTATGCCCACCACCTGCAATTCGGTCATGCCGGGCTTGATGTTGTTCAGCACTGCCTCCACCGCCGCCTCGGAAATCTTGAAGGCCTGGCGCAGCATGGCGATTTCCGCCTCGCTCTTGATCATGCGCATCTCGTACATCAACTCGTCGGCCTTGACGATTTTGGCCCCGGCCATGGCTTCCTTGACCGCCTCGTAAACCGTGACCGGCATGGCAGTATAGCCGGCAATGCCCAACTTGCGCACGCCTTTGCCATTGTTGGCCTGCTTGAATAACTCTTCAAAGGAATCCAGCTTGATCCCCGGATAATTCGGCTCGGCCGATTCGCGGTAATACAGGATCTTGCGGATATCGCCGATGACGCTGTGGTCGCGGGCGAAGGTTTCGCTTTCGGGCCCGATGATCAGGAGCGGCCGGCCCACCGCCGGCACGAACACTGCCGCCGACTCGAAAATCGGCCAGTAATTGGAAAGGTAACGCACGTTGGCAAACTCCGCCTCGTTGCTGTGGACCAGCAACGCATCCAGGCCGCGCGCCCGGATTTTGCGCTGCAATTTGGCATGCCGGTCGCGGTACTCGCTCAACGGGAATTTCTTCAACACCTGATTTTTTTTCGCTCTGGCCATGGCTTTTCCTTCCTTTCGTAATTCCGGCGATCTATCCCGATAAAACACAACAATCATAAAGAAACCCTTTCAATAATGCAAATTATTATTTCCCGTCAGATACTGCTTGTAAATTTTTTTTATTTTTGCACAATGCCCGCTTTTGACCCCGGCGTAGCCAAGAACACGCGGCCGGGCCATCCGGAAGGCGCGGTGCATGGCGAAAAAAAACAAACCATCCCAGCATGTTTACGACGAGAGCAAGGTTAAAACGCTTTCCTCGCTCGAACATATCCGCCTGCGCACCGGCATGTATATCGGCCGCACCGGCGACGGCAGCCACTACGAAGACGGCATTTACATCCTGCTCAAGGAAGTGGTGGACAACGCCGTGGACGAGTTCATCATGGGACACGGCCGGAAGATCGAAATCGCCGTCGAAAACGGCCGCGTGCGCGTCCGCGATTACGGCCGCGGCATCCCGCTGGGCAAGGTGGTGGAATGCGTTTCGCGCATCAACACCGGCGCGAAGTACAACGACGATGTGTTCCAATTCAGCGTCGGACTGAACGGTGTCGGCACCAAGGCCGTCAACGCCCTCTCCACCGAATTCCTTGCGCGCAGCCACCGCGACGGTAAATTCGCCGAGGCGCGTTTTGAAAGCGGCCGCCTGGTTGCGCGGAAGGAAGGCCGGAACGCCGCGGAACCCGACGGCACGCTGATCGAATTTGCGCCCGACCAGAAAATTTTCCCGGATTACGCTTTCCAGGAGGAACACCTGCTGCGGCGGCTGCGGTTTTACGCCTACCTGAATGCCGGGTTGATTCTCCATTACAACGGCCAGACCGTTGTGGCCCAGGACGGCCTGCTGGACCTGATCCGGCAGGAAAGCCACTTTGAAAAAATCTATCCCCCGCTCCATTGCCGCGCCCAGAACCTGGAAATGGCGTTCACCCACACCAACCGGTTTGACGAACAGTTCTACTCTTTCGTGAACGGCCAGTTCACGACCGACGGCGGCACGCACCTGAGCGCCTTCAAGGAAGGGCTGCTGAAGGGCATCAACGAATTTTCCAGGCAGCACTTCACCAGCGACGATATCCGCGAAGGCATCGTGGCAGCCATTGCCATCCGCGTCAAGGACCCCGTTTTCGAATCGCAGACCAAGCACAAGCTCGGCAACACCGAAATCCGCGCCCCGCTCGTGGCGCAGGTCCGCGACCTGGCGGCCGACCTGCTGCACCGCAACGCCGGCCATGCGGAAAAACTCCTCGCCAAGCTCGCGGAAACCCGCAAGTTGCGGGAAGAACTCCAGGCCGTCAAAAAAATGGCGCGGGAGCGCTCAAAAGCCGTTTCCATCCGCATCCCGCAGCTCCGGGACTGCAAGCTGCATTACAATAAGCATAAGCAAACCGGTCTCGACTCGACCATCTTCATCACCGAGGGCCAGTCGGCCGCCGGCTCGATCGTGAGCTGCCGCGACGCCACCCGCCAGGCGATTTTCACCCTGCGCGGCAAACCGCTGAACGTCTGCAACCTGAACCGCGATGCGCTTTACAAGAACACCGAAATGTATAACCTGATGTGCAGCCTGGACGTCGAGGAATCGGTGGACCGCCTGCGCTACGCGCGGGTGGTGATGGCCACGGACGCCGATGTGGATGGCCTGCACATCCGCAACCTCCTGATCACTTTCTTCCTGCGCTTTTTCGTCCGGCTGCTGGAGGAAGAGCACCTGTACATCCTCGAAACGCCCCTCTTCCGCGTGCGCGACAAGCGCCAGACCATTTACTGCTATTCCGAGGCCGAACGGAAAGCGGCCCTGGACACGCTGGGCCGTTCCGCGGAAATTACGAGGTTCAAGGGACTGGGCGAAATTTCACCGGCCGAATTCAAGGCCTTTATCGGACCGGATATCCGCCTGACGCCGGTGCCCGCCGGCAGCCAGGACACCCTCGATGAAATCATTGAATTCTACATGGGCAACAACACCCAGGAGCGGCGCGATTACATAATGCGCAACCTGACCATTGACCGGGAGGCGGTGTAGCATCCGATGAAAAAACCTCCCGCCCAGCCGGAACTGAATTTCACCGGCAGCCAGCCCCCTCCCGCGCAGGATACCCCTCCGCCGGCTCCGCCGGCAGGCACCGGGCCGGCCGCCCCGCGCGAGCCCCCGGGGCGCAGCGCGTTCCAGCGCCTGGTTGACGGCAATTTCCTCCAGTACGCCTCCTACGTGATCTGCGACCGCGCCATTCCCTGCGTGGAAGACGGGCTGAAGCCGGTTCAGCGCCGGATTCTGCACTCCCTCCACGAAAAGGATGATGGCCGGTTCATCAAGGTTGCCAACGTCGTGGGCCACACCATGCAATACCACCCGCATGGCGACGCCTCCATCACCGACGCCCTGGTGGCCATTGTCAACCGGGGTTACCTGATCGAAGGCCAGGGCAATTTCGGCAATATCCATACCGGCGACGGCGCCGCCGCCCCGCGTTACATCGAATGCAGACTGACCCCCCTGGCCCGCGCGGAGCTTTTTAACGACGCCATCACCGATTACATCCCCAGCTACGACGGCCGCAACAAGGAACCGCTGCTGCTGCCCGTCAAGCTGCCCCTGCTGCTCATGCTGGGCGCCGAGGGCATCGCCGTCGGCCTCTCCACGCGCATCCTGCCCCACAATTTCATCGAACTGCTGGAAGCCCAGATCGCCGTGCTGAAAAGCAAACCGTTCCGGCTGCTGCCCGATTTCCAGCAGGGCGGCCTGATGGATGTCGCCGGCTATGACAAGGGCAACGGCAAAGTCCGCGTGCGCGCCGCCATCCAGCCCCGCCTTCCCGGCAAACTCACGGTCACGGAACTCCCCTTCGGCGTCACCACCGAGTCGCTGATAGCTTCCATTGAAGACGCCGTGCGCCGCCAGAAAGTTCCCGTGAAGGCGATCACCGACTTCACTTCCGAGAAGGTCGAAATTGAACTGACGCTGAAGCCGGACGCCGACCCGGAAAAAGCCATGGCGGCGCTCTACGCCTTCACCGCCTGCGAAACGGCTATCAGTTGCCGCGCCATCGTCCTGCGCGACAACCGGCCGGTGGAAACCGATGTGGACGCCATCATTGAGGAAAACACCGCCCGACTGCTGCGCACCCTGCGGCGCGAACTGGAACTGAAACAGCATAACCTGCAGGAAGAATGCCACGCCAAAACTCTGGCGCAGATTTTTATCGAGCATCGGCTGTACAAAGCCATCGAAGCCTGCAAAACCGCCGCCGCAGTGGAGCAGGCCGTCTTAACCGGACTGGCCCCGTTCCGCCGGCAATTGCGCCGCGACATCACCCCGGCCGACATCGAGATGCTCCTTGGCATCCGCATCCGCCGCATCTCGCTCTTCGATATCAACAAAAACCGCAGGGACATTGAAGCCATCCTCCAGGAATTGAAGCAGGTGGCAAAGAACCTCGCCGGCTTGAAAGCCTACACCATCCGCTACTTGTCCGACTTGATCAAGCAGCATGGCGCGTCCTGCCGGCGCCGGACCCGGATCGCCGATTTCGGCGAAATCGCCGTGCGCGAATTGACCGCGCGGGAACTGGAAATATTCCACGACCGTGAAAACGGCTACATCGGCAGCGGCGTGAAAGGCGAATCCATCCTGCATTGTTCGCCCTACGACAAGCTGATCCTGGCCTGGAATGACGGCCGCTACAAGGCGGCCCCGCCCCCGGAAAAACTTTTTGTCGGCAAAAACCTGTCCTACCTGGCGCAATACGACCGCAACCGGCTGATGACCATAGTGTACACCGTGGACCACTTCGCCTATGTCAAACGTTATGCTTACGGCGGCGTAATCATGGAGAAGGAATACCGGTGCGCCCCGGAAGGCGCCCGGGTACTGCTCCTGACCGATCAACCGGTGGCGGAAGTGTACGTCAAGTACGCTCCGGCCAAGGGTCAGAAAATCCACCAGCAGGTGTTCCGGCTGGACCAGATTGCCGTCAAGGGCGTCAAGGCCCAGGGGAACCGGATGACCGCCAAGACGATTGCCCGCCTGGCCACGGACAAACCCCGCTGGTGGGACGAAACCCAGGCCGCCCCCGCCGGCGTGCTGCTTTAACGCGCCGCCGCCGGGCCGGCATCCGGCGCGGCATCAGCCGCGGCCGCCGGCGGCGCCGGCCGCGGTGCTGACCGCGGCGCCGAAGCGAAATTCAGCCAGCCGATGGTGTGCAGGAAGGCAATCATCACCGCCGCCGGGCTGACAAACCGGATAAAAATTCCCCAGAGCGTCAGCGGCGTCACCGTGCCCCGTTCGCCCGGCTCATTCATGCCGGCCAGCAATTGCACCATGGAGGCGTCCGCGTAAGCCTCGCCGCCCTGCCGGATTTCGGCGGCGGCCCGGCGGGCGCTCCATATCCAGCCGACGAAAATCGTGATGAAGAATCCGCCCAACGGCAGCATCCAGTTGGACGCGGTGTGGTCCAGCATGTCGAAAAACGATCCTTTGACCGATCCGAACACTTTCAACAGAACTTTGTGCAGCCACGCCAGGCGCGTCCAATCATTCAAGCTGATGGCGCACAGGCAACCCAGGCCAAAAATGCCTGCCCCCACCAGCGTGACGGCGCGCGCGCGCGTCCACCCCCGTTCGTCCACAAAATAAGCCGTCACTACCTCCAGCAGGCTGACACCGGAAGTCAGGGCCGCCACCGCCAGCAACAGGAAGAACAAAACCGCCCAGAATGCGCCCAGCGGCACGTGGAAAAACACCGCCGGAATGACCTTGAAAACCAGGCCCGTGCCGGCATCGGGACTGAATCCCTTGGCGAAGACCGCGGGAAAAATGGCCAGCCCGGCCAGCAGCGCCACGACCGTGTCCAGGATGACCACCGAAAGGCCCGCGGCAAATAGATTCTGCTGCTTCCTCAGGTAACTGCCATAGGTGATGATCGCGCCCATACCCAGGCTGAGCGAAAAAAAGGCATGGCCCAGGGCAATCAGCACGCTCTGGGCAGTAATCCGGCTGAAATCGGGATTGAGGTAGAATTGCACGCCCGCGCTGGCGCCGGGCAGCGTCAACCCGCGCAGAATCAGCACCAGCAGCAGCACAAACAGCAAGGGCATCAGGATTTTCGACCACCGTTCAATGCCGGCCCGCACGCCTTTGTAAACAATGCCGATGCAAAGCGCCATGAAAACCGCATGGCAGCCGATGGCCCAGACGGGATGCCCGGCAAAACTGCCGAAGGCGGCGTCCGCCGCGGCAACATCGGCGAAATTCAGCCGGCCGGAGGCCGCCAGAAAAATGTACCCGAGGGTCCACCCACCGACGACGCTGTAAAACGCCAGAATAACAAAGCCGGCAGCCACACCCATTACGCCGACTACCACCCAACGCCACCGGAAAATCGCCATCCCTAAACACAGCGCCACCACACCCCACCCCCACCACTTGAAGGCCAGCAGGAACAAGCCGCCGATGCAGACGGCCGCCCCCACCCCATGCGCCACGCGGCAGGAATCGGGATTCAGCATTTTAAACGCGCCGACCGGGTTGCGCTGGGTGTGACGCCCCAGCGCCATTTCACAGAGCATCACCGGCAGCCCGATCGCGGCGATGCAGAGCAGGTAGATCAACACGAAAGCCCCGCCGCCGTTTTCGCCGGTGATGTACGGGAACTTCCAGATATTGCCCAAGCCGATCGCCGAGCCGGCAGCCGCCATGATAAAGCCCCAGCCACTGCTCCAATGTTCGCGGACATTTGCCATATTTCGCCTTTCATTACCGGATTTGGCTATGGATGTTTTAAA
>CAYXEK010000111.1:0-12003 GCA_964463985.1 uncultured Verrucomicrobiota bacterium | reverse complement strand
AAAATTCGAATTGCAAAGTTACCAGCGGCAGGCGTTGCCAGTCCGGCTTGAACCCCGCGCCGCCGATGATCCGGTCCTGGCAGTTTTGCAGGCGCCGGCGGTTATAACGGTGGGCGGCGTCCAGTCCGCCGTAAATGCTGCCGGAGTACCATGTGAATTCGAAAAAGGTAATGACGGCGAAGGCGCCCCACTCGTCATGCTGCGCGGTGTTGACCATGCCGAAAATGAACAGGCCGTTGAGAATCAAAGAACGCGCGGCATTGGCATACTCGCCCGCATAGGCGTAGCCCAGGCCGGGG
Organism: uncultured Verrucomicrobiota bacterium; assembly: GCA_964463985.1. Classification (GTDB taxonomy): domain Bacteria; phylum Verrucomicrobiota; class Kiritimatiellia; order JAAZAB01; family JAAZAB01; genus JAXGPF01. The sequence goes on along the minus strand of CAYXEK010000111.1, from coordinate 11,704 downwards.
ATGATGCCCAGGATGCCGCCCAGCAGCGGCTTTTTGTCACGGCCGGCCGCGTATTCCTCCAGCGCCTGCCGGGCTGGGGCATGCTCGCCCGGGGCATCGTCCAGCGCCGCCCGGGCGGCGGCGGTTTTCTGCATGCCGGCCAGCAGGGCGGCGGAACGGCGCGCGGCATAGCGCCGGAGATCATCCGGCGCAGCGCGGTTTTCCCGCGCCGCCTGGAAGTAAAAATCCGCCGCTTCCGGCTGGCGCAGCGCGGCGGCGCCTTCCGCGCGAAGCAGGAGCACCGGTAATTCCAGGGATGGATCGGCGTTTTCCGCGCAATCCAGCATTTTTTCCGCCGCCGGCCAGGTTGCGTTGCGTACATATTCGTGGGCAGCCGCCCAGGCAAATCCGGCACGATCGGTGGGGAGTTCCGCGGCCAGCGCCAGCCGGCGGAATTCCAGCGCCGCGGCGGCGTGGTTGCCTTCTGCCGCCAGTTCGCGTGCCAGTCGCAGGGGCGGCTCCGCCGCCGCCTCAAATGACAGGCTGATGGCGGTAATGAAGACGGACAGAATTTTACGCGGGGGAAACATCATTACCGGTTTTCCTGATTATCGTCCGGCGGTTGCCAGAACCACCAGTCATGATCCTGCAGCGGATCGCCGTAATAAACGCGGCCGTTGCATATTACCGGATGGGCGGCTGCCGCGACCACGCCCGGCTCACGGACAAACCGGTCGGCAGTCATGGCAGTGCCGGCCAGCAGGCCGTGCTTTTTGAAAGCCAGCCGTGAATATTCGGAGCAGGAAGGCTTAAGCAGGCAGCGGTCGCCGATGGCGGGACGGATTTGCGCGCGGTAGAAAGCAATGCAAGCCCGGCCGGGGCCGCCGCCGGCCGGCGTCTGCGCCAGTTCATCCCGGACTTTGTGAATGAGAGCGGGCGTCCATTTGGGAGCGGCAGTGTTTAATTGCTCCGCAATGCTTTCCATATCGCTCCACGGCATCGTTTGCTCGCGCAAAACCAGATTCAGGGCGCAGCCTGCCTCCAGAAACAGTTCGTGATCGGCGGTGTTCAGGAAAACATTGCGCAGGTCAGCAGCGGCGGCGGCGCCTTCTCCCCGGCGCCATACAAGCAGGGCTGCTTCATAGCGGGCCAGCCGGCGCGTTTCAACCGGAACATCGGGATTGTCGGCCAGCGCTTGCAGTTCCGGCAGGGCGCCGTCCTGTTCCAGGCGGGCGGCGGCGCGGGCGCGGTATAGTTGCGCCTCAAAATTGCGGGGCTGATTCAACAGGAGCCGCCGGGCTTCGATTCGACATGCCTCCCACTGGCGTTCGCTGTACAAATCGCGGATTAATCCGATTTCCGCCGCGCTGGCCGCTCCGGCCAGAAGCAGGCAGAATAACACTGATCGTAAACTGGCCATGGTTTTCGCGGCTTTCCGGCACTCTCGCAAAGACAGGGCTGGCGGCACTCAAGGCGCATCGGCAATGTCCGGGACAAAATCAATACCTTTAAAAAAGGCGTTCGGATCGAACAAGCCTGCCGCCAGCGGCTGATTAACCTGCAGATTGTCGAAGCGGCGGGTTTCCTCGATAAGTTCGTCCTGCAGCCGAACTTCAGCCTGCTGGCGGCCGGCCAGCCAGCAATTGTTGGTTACGTGCAAAAACTCATCAAACCGGTACAGCGCCGTCCTTTCGGTTAAATCGCGGTTTTTGTAAAATTCCATGCGCGCCAGGCGTCCGTCCGCATCGGCAGCCAGCACGACGTAGAGGTTGCCGTCTTTCTGGTAGCCGCGGCGCACGGGCAGTTCCGGCTGGCTTTCCAACTCATCCTCGGCGGCGCCCTGCAGGCGCAGGAGATGTTCCATGGCCGTGCCGGGAATGGATTGCTGCATGATTTTCCACTCGCCGTCCAATTCGGCGAGCGGCACGGAATAACCCTTGCGCCAGCCATCCTGCGCCAGGTAAAAGCGCGCACCGTCGGAGAGGATGCGGCGCCGCAGCGGCGCGACGTTTTCAACGTGCAGCCGGTCGGGGCGCTGGTAATATACCCGGCTGAGCATGCGGGCTGTCTGTTCCCGCATGACCGTCGTCTTGCGCACCAGGCAGGAGACGGTTTGGATGTTGGTGTAGCTGCGGCAGACCTGTTCCGCCAGGGTCGGCTCGTTCGCGCGGACAGCCGCCGCCAGCGCGGCGGCAACCAGACATAAGGTGATCCGGGAAATCATTGCGGGCGACTTGGGATAGCGCAATAAAAAAGGATTCCGGGCCTGCGCCCGGAATCCAATATAAATCAGCGCCGGACGGATTAATAAAAAGCCGCGCCGTACTTGCCGGTGTAATCGGCGGTGGTCATGCCATTGGCGCCGTCAATGCCGTTCCAAACCGCGAAAACGATATTGGCAAAGGGTATCAGTAGAACCCATTCGCGCCAGTGGATTTCCTTGCCGTCGTTGTAAGCCGCGCCGGCGCGGATGCCGAAACAGCATCCGGCGATAAACCCCATCAATCCTCCGCGGTTGGCGTTAATGGCCTGCGACGTCTGCACCGCGCCGCCCGCCAGCATGGCCGCCAACAATACGCCCGCCAATACTTTTTTCATCTATGCCTCCTCCTTGTTAAATAATCAATGCCGATTGGCGATCAATAAAAAGTTGCGCCGTATTTTTCAATGTAATCCCGGGTGGTCATGCCGTTGGCGCCGTCAAACCCGTTCCACAGCATGGGCACGATGGGAATGATCAAGCCGATCCATTCGCGCCAGTGGATTTCCTTGCCGTCGTTGTAAGCCGCGCCGGCGCGGATGCCGAAACAGCACCCGGCAATGAACCCCATCAATCCCCCGCGGTTGGCATTGACAGCGGCCGCCCATGGCGCGCTGCCTGCAAGCAATACCCCAGCCAAAACCATCGCGGCAACTTTCCTGCGCATGCGTAATCCTTTCAAGAACGAAACGAATCTTTAATTGGCGGGATGATATACGATGGATACGCAATAGGCAATATTTTTTTATGGCCTGTCCGAAAAAATTAGTTTGAATGATGGCCGGGGTTTTGGTAATTAAATAATGATGCTTCGCCTTGAAGCGTTGCATCAATTCATGAAACATAAATATTCGTTAGGCTGGGTGCCGGATGTTCCGGACGTGCGCGACGTCCCTTTTACGGCTGTTTTCCGCGTGCCGCGACGGGTGCCGGCGGCGGTGGACCTGCGCGGTGGATGTTCCCCAGTGGAAGACCAGGGCGCCTTGGGGTCCTGCACCGCGCAGGCGCTGGTGGGCGGATTGGAGTTTTTACAGTTGCGCGCTTTGTCCGGCGCGCGCCGCGATGCGGTTAAGGTTTTGCAAACAAAGGACTTGAGCCGACTTTTCTTGTATTACAACACGCGCGCACTGATGGGCACCATCAAGGAAGACTCGGGCGCCATGCTGCGCACCGGATTGAAATCGCTGCGTAAGACCGGAGTCTGTCTAGAAGATTTATGGCCGTACGTAATTGAGCGGTTTACTGAACGGCCGCCGGAGACGTGTTATCAGGCGGCTCTGGATTGCCGGGTCAAGGCTTACCAGCGCCTGGGCAGCCTGGCGGAAATGAAAGCCTGCCTGGCCGGCGGGTTGCCGTTTGTGTACGGTTTTGCGGTATATGCGCACGTAATGGAAGCCGCAACGGCGCGTACCGGCCGGATCAGGCTGCCGTGCCGGAACGAGCGGATGCTGGGCGGGCATGCCGTTCTGGCCGTCGGGTACCGCGACCGGGACAAGATGGTGATTTTCCGTAATTCCTGGGGTGCGCCATGGGGCGACGCCGGTTATGGCGAAATGCCTTACGCTTACCTGGAAAGCCGCGAACTTTCCGATGATTTCTGGTGCATCCAATCAGTTTGCGGCAGGTACGGGAACATGCGGCCGGGACGGAGGGCTGACCGTCCATGATGCTGGCGTTTTCGGGGCTGGGTTTGCTGGTGGTGTTGCTGGCGTTTTCCGCTTTTTTTTCCAGCGCGGAAACGGCGCTGTTTTCGCTCAATCCCATGCGGATACACCGCATCCGCCGCGTCCACCCCCGGGCGGCGCGCGAGATTGAAACGCTGCTGGGCGCGCCCACGCAATTGCTTTCCAGTATTCTGATCGGCAACACCCTGGTCAATATGGCAAGCGCCGCGATCGGCTATGGGGTGTGCGAATTGATCTGGCCCGGCCGGGGCGCGGCCATTTCCATTCCCGCCATGACGATTTTGGTGATCCTTTTCAGCGAAATTCTCCCCAAGCGGCTGGCGGTGCGTTTCCCCGAAAAACTGTCCGTCTGGTATCGTTATCCCCTGAATGTAACCATGCGCCTGGTGACGCCGCTGCGGCTGTTGATTGAGTGGGTGACCGGCCGGTTGCAGTCGCATTTCCATCCGCATCTGCCGGCTTTAACCGGGGATGAACTGCTGACCGCGGTGGATGTCAGCCATGAAGACGGCGCTTTGAACACCGAGGAGCGCCAGATGGTTGATGGAATCATCCGCCTGGAGGATATTCAAGCCAAGGATGTCATGACGCCGCGCGTGGATTTGATCGGCGTGGATTTGGACGACGACCCCGCCGAGCAGGAACGCACCGCGCGCCGGGCGCATTTCCGGTATCTCCCGGTTTACCAGGACAGCCTGGATAATATTGTCGGGTTCCTGGACGTGCCGCGTTTTTTGCTTGATCCGCGGCGCGATTTGCATGCCGCCACCATCGCTCACTTTTACGTTCCGGATACGGCGCCGCTGGATACCCTGCTGACCGGTTTTCAGCAGCAGCGCCGGCGGATCGCCATCGTCATTGACGAATACGGCGGCACGGCCGGTATGATTACGCGCGGCGATATCCTGGATGAAATTGTGGAGTCGGTTGACAACGAGTTCGGCGGCCAGCCCATGGGCATGCAAACGATGGGCGAAAATTGCTGGCTTATTCACGGCAACGTCAGCCTGGAAGACGTCAATTACGAGTTGGACCTGGCCTTGGAAGCCGAGGGCGCCGACCGGCTGGCCGGGTGGGTGACGGCACGGGCGGAACACATTCCCAAAATCGGGGAAGTGGTGGAAGCCCAAGGGTGTCGGGTGACGGTGCGCCAGATGAAAAAGCACCGCATCACCCTGCTGATGCTTGAAAAAATTCCGCAGAATGACGGGGGAGGATAAAACCCATTATGCTGCTGCTGGCCGAAATATCCCTGCTGTTGCTTTGCCTGGCGTGGTCGGCATTTTTCTCGGGCATGGAAACCGGTGTGATTTCCATCAACCGCCTGAAACTCCGGCATCTTGTGGAAGAAGACAATGACCGGCCGGCGCAACTGCTGGAGCGTTTTCTGGGCAATCCCGACCGGCTCCTGGGGACGACGTTGACCGGCAACAATATCTGCAATGTGACCCTTTCCGTCATTGCCGCGCGCCTGGGCCATTACCTGCCGGGACGGGGCGGAGAAATACTGACCGAAGCCGCCATGACCATGATCGTTTTGATTGCCGGCGAGTATCTGCCCAAGGCCTGGTTCCAGAGCAATCCCATTGTCCGTTGCCGGCCGTTTGCCGGGGTGCTGTGGAGCTGGTCGCTGATATTGAAACCGCTGTCGGATTTCTTCAACTGGATCACGATGCTGCTGCTGCGCGGTTTGCCTGCGGTCGTGGAGCACCGCCGCCCGGTGGTCACACGGGAAGAAATAGACATCCTGGCGAAAGAAAGCGCCGAACACGGCAACCTGACGTCCAAGCAGCGCATCATGATCCACCGCGTGGTGGAACTGGCCGGCAAGAATGCCGCGCAGATCATGGCGCCCCGCGAACGTATGGTGTTCGTTGACAGCCGCGCGACGGCGGATGAATTTTTACAGCGCTCGCGCGATTCCAATTTTACGCGGCTGCCGGTATTTGACGAGTCGCGCGGGACATTTGTCGGCATCGCGAACATGTTTGATGTGCTGGCCGCTCCGCCTGCGCGCTACGGCGAGCCGATCGTCCGGTTCATGCGCCCCCCGCAGTTTTTGCGCGACACGACGCCGTTGACGGAAGTGCTGCCGCGGCTGCGCCGTTCGCGCCAGCCGCTGGCCCTGGTGGCCAACGCGCAGTCGGAAGTCGTCGGCCTGTTGACCACGGAAGACGTCCTGCGTTTGATTATCGGCGTGGAGGCGCAGGGGTAATGATCCCGGGACGGGAACTCATCCGCGCGCGTCCGCTCTCACGCCGCGCCGGTTTTGCCGGCGCCCTTGGCCCAACTGTCGCGCAGGGTGGCCGTCCGGTTGAACACCGGCGCCGCCGGCCGGCTGTCCGCCGGGTCGGCGAAGAAATAACCCAGGCGTTCAAACTGGTAATGGCTGCCCGCCTGCGCCATGGCCAGGGACGGTTCGCTCATGGCGGTAATGGTTCGGAGCGAATCGGGATTCAGCACCCGGCGGAAATCGCCGCCCGTGGCGGATTCGTCCCCGGGATCCGGGACGGTGAACAGGCGGTCGTACAACCTGACTTCCAGCGGATGGGCGTGGGGCCGGGAAACCCAGTGCAGGGTGGCCTTGACCTTTTTATTCCGTTTCGCGCCGGCTCCGCTGCGGGAATCGGGATCGTAAACGCAATGCACTTCCGCCGGTTCGCCGGTGGCGGGATCCTTGACCACACCGGTGCATTGGACGCAATAGCCGTAACGCAGCCGCACTTCCCGGCCGGGGGCCAGCCGGTAAAAACCCGGCGGCGGATTTTCCATGAAATCATCCCGTTCGATCAGCAGTTCGCGGCTGAAAGGCACCGGGCGGACGCCCTGGCCGGGGTCTTCCGGATTATTGACGGCTTCCATGTCTTCCGTCCGGTCCGCGGGATAATTATCAATGACAAGGCGCAGCGGCCGCAGCACGGCCATGGCGCGGGAGGCGAGGCGGTTCAAATCGTCGCGCAGGCAATGTTCCAGCAGCGCCACATCCGTCAGGCTGTTGAACTTGGTGACGCCGATACGCCGGCAGAATTCCCGGATAGCGGCGGGGGTGTAGCCGCGCCGGCGCAGGCCCGCCAGGGTCGGCATGCGCGGATCGTCCCAGCCCTGCACCAGTCGTTCCTGCACCAGTTGCTGCAGCTTGCGCTTGCTCATCAGCGTATAGGACAGGTTTAAACGGGCGAATTCAATCTGTTGGGGGTGGCAGGGGGTGGAAAGGGCGTCCAGAATCCAGTCGTACAACGGCCGGTGGACCTCGAATTCCAGGGTGCAGATGGAATGGGTAATGCCCTCGACGGCGTCGGAAAGACAATGGGCGAAATCGTACATGGGGTAGACGCACCAGGTGTCGCCGGTGCGATGGTGCGGCACGCGGCGGATGCGGTAAATCACCGGGTCGCGCATGTGCAGGTTGGGGGAGTCCATATCAATTTTCGCGCGCAGCACGTACTGGCCGTCCGGGAATTCCCCCGCTTTCATCCGGCGGAATAGATTCAGGCTCTCCGCCGGCGGCCGCTCGCGCCAGGGGCTGGGCCGGCCGGGTTGCGTCGGCGCGCCGCGGTAGGCCTTGAATTCCTCGGCGCTCAGGGTGCAGACGTAGGCCCGGCCAAGTTGTATAAGGCGTTCGGCGCATTCATACAGGTACTGGTAATAATCGGAAGCGAAATGCAGGTGTTCGCCCCAGTCGAACCCCAGCCAGCGGATGTCTGCCTGGATCGCGTCCACGTATTCCACGTCCTCCGTGGCGGGGTTGGTGTCGTCAAACCGCAGGTGGCAGCGCCCGCCGAATTCCTCCGCCAGGCCGAAATTCATGCAGATGGATTTGGCATGGCCGATGTGCAGGTACCCGTTGGGTTCGGGCGGAAACCGCGTAACCACCTGTCCGCCATGCTTGTTCGAGCGCAGGTCGGCCTGGATGATTTCCTTGATGAAATGATTGGCGGCGGGATCGGTTTCAGTGGTCATGGGATGTGATTTATTTGAAAGGTTGATGATGCAAGCAGTTTGCCGGCGGCGCGCGGAACGGTTAAGCGTCCCCGCTTATGCCGCGCCCCCATAGGCGGCGCGGTAGGATTTTTCCAGGTCTTTGAGTTGTTTGCCTTTCAGCGCAATCCCCTGGTTTTCCAGCGCTTCCAGGGCGTAATGCAGGCGGCGCAGGGTCAAGTCGCGGCCCAGCAGGGCCATGGCGTCGAAGGCCGGCAGCGCCGCCGGCGCGCCGGCCAGCGCCGCGTAAAAAACCGGCATGATTTGTTTCAATTTCATGTTTTCGATCTCCGCAATCCGGTTGAAGACGCCGCGGATGGCGTCCACATGCCAGGCGGGCGGCTTTTCCAGTTCCCACTGGGCGGTTTTCAGCAAGCGCGCCACGCTGGGCCCGTCCAAACCGCCGGAACTTTGCGCCAACAGGGCCGGCGGGTAATCCAGGCGGTCGGCGAACAGGAACGCGGCCTGGGGCACAAAGTCGGCCAACTGGTTCAAGCGCGGCTGGGCCAAAGGGATGATTTTCCGCCAGAAATCATCGCGCAACAGCCACGCTTGCATGCGCTCCCAAAGCTCGGCCGGCGGGAGATTGCGCAGGTAGCGGCCGTTGAAATGCTGGAGTTTCTGAAAATCGAAAACCGGACCGCCCAGGCTCACGCGGTCGATCTCAAAATTCTGCGCCAGGTCCGCCAGCGTGAAAAGTTCACGGCCATCGGCGAAACTGTAAGCCAGCAGCCCCAGGTAATTTATCAACGCTTCCGGCAGGAACCCCGCACGCCGGTAATACAGGATGCTGGTGGGATTGCGGCGTTTTGAGAGTTTGGACTTGTCCGGGTTGCGCAGGAGGGGGAGGTGGATGAATTCCGGAGGGGTCCAGCCGAAAGCCCGGTACAGCAGGAGATGCTTGGGTAGTGAACTCAGCCATTCCTCGCCGCGGATGACATGGGAGATGGCCATCAAGTGATCGTCCACGACATTGGCCAGATGATAAGTCGGGTAGCCGTCAGATTTCAGCAGGACCTGGTGATCCACTTTCACCCAGGGAATCCGGATTTCTCCCCGCAGCCGGTCGCGCATCACGCATTCGCCGTCGGCCGGGACGCGCAGGCGGATGACGTGCGGTTCCCCGGCTGCCATCCGGCGCGCGGCATCCGACGGCGCCAGCCCGGCGCATAATCCGTCATACCCTGCATTGTCGGCGCCGGCCTGGGACCGCCGCAGTTCCGCCAGTCTTTCGGCCGTGCAAAAACAGGGATAAACCGCGCCGGCATCCAGCAGCCGGCGGCTGTGTTCGAGGTAAATCGGGGTGCGCTCGCTCTGGCGATAGGGCGCATGCGGGCCGCCGCAGTCTGGGCCTTCATCCCAGGGAATGCCCAGCCAGCGCAGCGAGTCCAGGATGGCCTGTTCCGATTCGGCGGTGGAACGCGCCTGGTCGGTGTCTTCCACCCGCAGGATGAAGCGGCCGCCATGCCGTTTGGCGAAGGCGTAATTGAACAGGGCCATGAAGGCCGTGCCGATATGGGGGGCGCCGGTAGGCGAAGGCGCTACCCGGGTTCTGACAGTCATCTGGTCATGCGGTGCATGCATAAGGCGCGCTGAAAACAAAGGCGCCGCCGGGCGCAATCCGCTCCGGCGGCGCCGGGCAAAAGCCATGCAAATCCAGCAAAACGCTGGCGCGGAATGATTATTTGGCCGGAGCGGCCGGCGCATCAACGGGAGCGGCGGCCGGCGCCGGCGTAGCCTCTTCCTTGACTTCCGGTTTGGACACGGGCGCGGCTTCCATCTCGGCCGGTTCCGCCGGAGCGGCCGGCGCCGGCTCGGCCGCAGCCGCCGGGGCGGCTTCCGCCGGCTTGGCGGCGGCGATGGTTTCCACGTTCTTCACGGTAATCCAGCGCCGGTTCTGATCGTCAAAACTGAATGTTCCGGAAACGCGCACCTTGCTGCCGTCCATGGTTTCCAACTGTTTGCCGGCTTCATCCAGCGTGATTTCGTAACTGGTGACAACCAGGCGGATGGCCGTTACCTTGCCGTCTTTGTCCTTGACGACATTGACCACGCCGGTTTTGCGCACGTCAAAAGGAATCTTCTGGTCGGAGCTGCCGGCGGCGGCTTCCTGGGCGCGGCCCGCGGCGCAGGTTAACAGGATGGCGGCGGCGCTGATGATCGTGGCGGAGATACGCATATAAGGCTCCTTGTTGATTAATGTTTGCTTGACGGTTGCCTGAACGATTGGGCCGGAAATTCCGGCAAAATCAGAAAGCAGTATAACTTATTTGCCCTCCGCGTCAATCAGGATTGTTGCGGATGGCGAATAATTTTAATCCGGCTGCAGCGCCAAAAAAAGGCATAGCCGGAACGGAAACCGTTCCGGGTATGCCTTTAAACTGCGGGGACGGCTGAGTTTATTGGAGCGCCGCGATAACCCCGGCCATCCTCGCTGCGTTTGCCGGCATCGGTCACGGCCGGCAAATTCCTGCCGCACAATGCCGCAACACCCCTGTCCGGCGGGAATTTTTACTTGGAATGTATCTTCAGCATGGTATCCAGGTCTTCCATTTCCGCCTGGAGGTCTTCCTCGTGTTCCACCTCGTCCTGCAGAATCTGAAGGACGGTGTTGTATGTGACCGGGTCTTTGCCCATGGTCAGGTTGAGCAGTTTGCGGTAGGTCATGATCGCGCATTGCTCGCCGGCAATGTTCTGCTCCAGCACCTTTTTGACAAACGGATCGTCCGGGGCGTCATAACCGCAGTTGGTTTGCTTATACCATTCCTCGGGTTTGGTAATCGGCGTTCCGCCCAGTTGCAGAATACGCATCGCCAGCATGTCGGCATGCCGGAGTTCATCAGTGGCGTGCTGGGTCAATTCCGCGATTACGGCTTCCTTCATCGGTCCCTTGATGACCTTGGCGCCCACCCAGTACTGGTAATAAGCCAGCCATTCATCGGCAAAAGCCTTGTTCAAGACCTTCACCAGCTGCGCGACATCCATGTCAACTATTTCTCTGCCTTTGGTTCCCATGGCTTACCCTTTCCTGTTTGTGTTTTCCGCGACCGCGACCATCGGTTTGTTGCAGCAGACCAACTGTCCGCCGCCGGCTTCCAGCACCTGGACTACATTGCCGCAAATCTCGCAGCGCCAGACTTCGCCGGCGTTTTTAACCGCTTCAAGTTTGCATGCCATAATCGGGTTGTTCCTTTGATGTTTTGCTGTCCCGGCCGGAGCTTTTGCCGCCGCCCCAAATTTTTCCGGGGTGATTGCCTGTAATACTAATTAATAATTATTATTGTTTCAAGAAAAATATTAAGGCCTGCGGAAATTGCGGCCTTCACTGCCGTGCGAACCCCAGGGCCCGGCAATTGGAGCAAAGTCCGCGGAACTCGATATGCACCCTGTCCACCCGGCCAAGCAGGGCGAGTTCCGGCGGAACCTTGAACCGGTCCAGGACGGGATAACGGCAATCCACAATCCGTCCGCAATTCGTACAGATGAAATGATGGTGGCGGGACGTATTGGCGTCATATCGGGCGCGGTCGTTAAAGGTAGCCACGCGGAAGACATCGCCGTTATCCTCGAAGACCCGCAAAGTCCGGTAAACCGTATCCAGGGAAATTGCCGGCAGGCGCTTGCGCACCTTGCGAAAGATGGTCTCAGCGTCGGGATGTTCTTTCGTCTTTAAAAGTTCGCGCATAATTTCCCGGCGTTGGTTGGTGGCTTTGAGGCCTTTTTTGCGGCAAGCCCTGACAAAATGATCGGCGCTTTTTTTTGTGATATTTTTCACATTAAGCTTTAAAAAACAACCATATGA
>CAYXEK010000110.1:6619-12157 GCA_964463985.1 uncultured Verrucomicrobiota bacterium | reverse complement strand
TCAGATGCCGCACACCGTGCGGCTACGACAACCAGAAGGCAGATGCCACACGCCTAAACCAAAAATCAGATGCCGGACATTATTCCGCGCACGGCCGGGAAGTCAATCATATTTCAGGGTGTTCCAAGCACATTACGCACGGTGGGGCTTGTGCATCGGACGCTTCCGGCAGCGGCCGGCGCGGAATGCTGCCGTTGATCCGCGCTCACCCGCGCCCGGCGCAGAAGAGCGCGATGTTTTTAAACAGCTTGACGGTGTCCACCAGGTTGGCTTCGCCGGTCGCCTTCAGTATTTCGGCCAGGCCGGCGTCCGGATGCGGGCTGACCAGCACCACCCGCCCCTTCCCGTATCCGGCGCGGATGATCGGCGAATATTTTTCCGTGGAATCGAAGTACGCCGGCGCGATGTCGCGGCCGCGCCGGACCAGCAACGGCCCATTGCACCGCTTGATTTTCAGTCGGACGGTGTACCGCCGCAGAAATGCCGGACGCGGATACAGGGCGTAACATACCCGCGCCGATGCGCCGGCCAGGCCGCGCGCCAGGGGATCGTCCGGGTCCAGCAGCACATCGGCAAAGCCCTGCTCGCGGAAGTAAACATAGGTGGAATCGCACAGGCCCAGGTAATCCTTCAACGGGAAAAACGCGCCCGCGCAGAACCCGAATAAGCCGCCTCCGGCGCGCACATAGTCCCGGAAACGCCGGCCCATGGCGGCATTGAGAAAATAGCCGAAACCGCCCGGACAGAAAACCGCGGCATAACGGTTCAGCTCCCCGGCCAGGATCTGCTCCGACTGGATGAACTCGTAGTTCAATCCGGCGATGTCAAACAATTCCGCCGTGGGATTGGCGCGGTTGGCTCCGGAAAAGCGCCAGGGATAATCGGTGTAAAAACCGATTTTGTCCTGACGGTTGAAAGCGGCAGTTTCCGCGGCGCGGAACCTGCGGATCATGCCCGCCAGGCGCCGCCGCTGCGCCGGCGTCAATCCGCCGGCCGGCTTCGTGGGCTGGTGCATCTGCCGCACGGCATTTTCCGCCGCGGCGCGGGTGCGGCCGGCATGGCTCCAGAAAATTTTCGTACCGCCGCCCTGGGCGAAGATGGGCATGTAATAGCCATCCGGGCGTTTGCGGATCAGCTTGATATCCTGTTTGAGTTCATTCCGTCTGATATTCATGTCTCCCCCGTATGCCCGCAACCCACTTTTGCTTTGCAGTAGTTTAATTGAGGTTCAGCGGTTCAAGGGGTTGATACAGGTAATAAAGCAACAATACAACGTCAAAATCGCTATCGGGATCGCTATGGGCGCATCTGCGACCAGTTACAACATGGAGCGTCCAAACACAGAAACAGCCCGGCTCACCCGGAGGGTTCGCCCCACCGGCCGAACACCCGGCATGCAAGGTGGGGCGAACCCTCCGGGTGAGCCGCAGCACAGTTTGGGCCAACCTCATTTCCGAAGCCTGCAACGAAACGCAGATGCGCCCGATCGCTATCGGGATCGATTCCGACACCGATTCCGATACCGATCTCGCATAACCACGGATGGCATGGATGGCACGGATGACCTCCAACTTCAAACCGCCGTTGAACCTGATTCAACCTCTGGCAACTTCCAACCTCGGCGTTTTGCATAACCTTGGTCTCCGCGGGGCAATCCCGCCGGGGGGACTTGTGCAATTGGCTCAAATAATAAGAACATTTTTGAAGGCAATCTTTCATTGGCAGGGCCGCCAAGGCTTGTCCTGAGCCATGCCGAAGGGCTCTTGGCCGCCTTCGTAAAATGTGCTCAAGGCGCAAGAACCCGGGCGATGGTTTCGCCTTCCTCCACGTAGGGATGGGTAGCGGCATGATGGTCTCCGCGATTGTGGGGATCTATGCGCAGGCATCCGTGGCGCTGGAGATAACCCGCGGCGGGTGCGCGCACCCCCCGGGTTTGCAGGGTTGCGGAATCGTAAATCCATCCCAGCAAAGCGCCTTTTTTCACCGGCGCCGCCAGCCGGATGCCGGAACGCAAAAACAGTCCTGCACGGGGCGCCGCCACTTCGATGGCCTGCGCGTCATTGGTCCACACCTGCGGCACATCGCCCTGCTCCGGACGGCCCGGCAGCATCTTCAGCAGCTTGAGACAGTTTTGCACCGCGCGCAAGCCGCGGCGCACTTCCGCGGGCACAAGGATGTTCTGGCCTGAAAATTCGATGCAGATGGCGGCGCGGCCGGTGTCGTTGAAATACGAGGTCAGCGTGCAGGGCGTCACCGGCCGCCTTTTGCGTTCCGGCATCCACGCGGAATGGCTGGCAAACCGTATCCCCGAGGCCCTGGCCATTTGCAGGCTGGGCCCGTAACCCGTACGCGCCAGCACGCCGGCCGCCCAGGTGTGGTTCCAGGAATGCAGGTCAATATTATGGGTGGCCTGGTCCACCAGGGCGTTTTTGATCGCAAACGACGCGCGCTGCGCGCTGGTGCCGGCGGGATCGCCCGGCCAGGTTCCGTTGATGTTGTTGGCCCGGTCGCGGGAGTAAACGCGGCCGATCTCGTAGTCAATATGCGGCTGATGCTTCTGGATCGCGCGCAGGTTGGCAAACGGCAGCAGCAGGCAACGGCCGCGCGCCAGCCGGCGGCGGAGCGCCGGCATCAGCCGCCGGATGACTTCCGTGCCGTGCAATTCCGTGCCGTGCAGGGCGGCGGTAACCAGCACGCACGGACCCGGGCGGCCGGAGTCTATTTCGCAATATGGGATTTTATATTCCGCGCCGTCGGATTCAGCGGCCGTGATGGATTTGATTTTTAAAGCATTCATGATTATATTTCACTCAAAATAACAACGTGAATATCGCTGATTTTCCGGAGATTAACATCATTGGTTATCAACACTCCGCCATGTTCCAATGCACAGGCCGCCTGGAACATATCCGGCAGGGGCAATCCATATTTTGCTCTTAAAGCGCCGGCCATGGCGCCGGTTTTAAAGGTCATTGCGCATAGCTTAATGTTTTCCGCGTTAACGAAAGACTGGCGATATATGTCAGCCAGATCATTGCGCCCGTTGCGCAATGGTTTCACCAGAATTTCCGCCATGGTAACCGGCGTTATCAGTCCCTGGAATTCTCCGGCTTCCGCGCGCTGCAACAGCCATTCCACCACCCCGCCATATTTTTCGTGATTCTCGAAAAGATATATAATCAACATGGTGTCAAGCACCGCGCCGCGGCAGCCTTTGAGTTTCCCCGGTAATTTCATGGCCGGCCGCCCCATTCAGTTCGTAATTGCCTGACATAGTCGGTGGCGTCCCGGCCATCGCTCAATTCCCGGCCGATACCCCGCAGGCCGCTGGTGGTGACCGGATACATCACAATACAGCGTCCGCGGCACTCCACGTTGACGCGCGAAAAAGGGCGCAAGCCCAGCTTGCGCCGTTCCGCGCGCGGGATCACCACCTGATAACGCTGCCCCACCTTCGCGGTTGTCATACAATAACTCCTTTTTCATTCATTTCAAATTGTATCATATTGCCAAATTCCGAAAAGTCAACTATTATTCAAGCGACCATGCAGGTACAATGCGGCCGGCCATCGCCGCGGAAAAAAGCGCCGCGCTCCAAGCTCAATTCACCGCAGGTGCATAAGCATCCCCTGCGGCAGGTATTCGTAACAGCCCATGTCAACGTGCCATGAAAACCGGTCCAGCCGGGCATGGCCGTCCAGGTCAACGGCATAGGCCATCCAGGGAAGATTTGTGCCGGCATTGATGCAGGGCGATGTTTTTTGCAGCCGGTAATCGCCGGCGACATGATTGGTTCCATACCCGCTCCCGTAATCCGCCAACTGCGGGGAGGCGGTGATGCTGGTCGCATTCGTGCATTCCGGCGCGCACGAATAATGGTCGGCCGTAAACTGGTTGTCAAGCCCCACATTGCTGTCATTGCTCCAGGCAATGACGTTGCAGGCGGTGATATGGCGCGCCCCGCCGTAGGAACTTCCCGCGTTGCCCACAATCGTGCAGTTTTCCACCCTGGCGCCGGAATTGCCCCAGACTCCGCCCGCCTGCCCGGCCTCATTACCGATCACCAGGCAATTGGTCATCGCCTCTAAAACAGTCAGATATACTCCGCCGCCGGAAACGAAGGCGAAATTTCCCCGGATTTCACACCGGTTCAGTTGAGAACGGCAAACCCCGCCGCCATTAGTCGCAACGTTGCCGGCGATCAGGCAGCCTTGGACGTAATAACTATAAGTGCCGCCGCCGGAATTCAGCGCGCTGTTGCTGATTACTTCGCAATTGAACAAATTGTATTGGTTTGCACCGCCGCCATAAAGATCGGAAAAATTGAATTTCAGGACACAATTAGTCATATAATACACCGTATTGCCGGCATATCCGCCCCCGCCGCCGCTCACCGCGGAGTTGCTGACAATCTGCGAATCGAACACATAAGAAGCGCGCACCCCGCCGGCATAACTGGTCGCATGGTTGCCGACGACATTGCAGCATCGCACGGTCAAACTTCCATAAGTCAGATTCGCGGCGATGCCGCCGCCATGGGCGGCGGTATTATTGACGATATCGCAATCAACCAGATGCCCCACCGAATACACCCCGCCGCCGGAACCGCTGGCCGCATTGCCGATGACCAGGCAATTGGAAACAACCGAATTAACGCCATGGCCTCTGATGCCTCCTCCGTTATTGGCCGTTAAATTTCCATTGGTGATGGTAAATCCCGACAAAGTCACATAGTCTGTCATAAATACCGGCCTGACATCCGTCCCGCCCTTGATGATGGTTGCGGCCCGGTCGTCATCCCATGCGGCAATGGTCACGGCGGTGGTAATGGCAATGCGATTATCGCCCATGGACGGCCAGGGGGTTACGCCGGCTTCATACGTGCCGTTGCTGACCCAGATCCAGTCGCCGGCAATGCTGGCGGAGATGGCCGCCTGGATAGTGGTGGCCGCGCCGGCCCAATTGGTGAAGCCTCCCGCGGTATCATTGGTTCCGGCTAATGAAACATAGCGCGTGACCGCCAGGCCCTGCGCCGCAATCAGCATCATCGCAAAAAAGAAACATGTTGATTTACGCATCATTCCTCCTTACACCAGGCTTGCAGTCGCCGGCTAGCATTGAATTATGAGTTGCTTCCAAAAGCGTTCATTGTTCGGGGTTCTGTCGTAAAACCTTAACACCCTGACGCCTTAAAACCTTCCAAAAACGTTGGCTGTGAAATAGGCTCGCACTCGCACTGTTTGTTAAATTATCATTCCGCGGCGTAAAAATCCAGCTTCATTCCGCAAAGGTCATGGTTCCCTGCCGGTCAAGATCGTGCCAGTCGGCATTCCAGCTCCAGGACGCGGCCGGCCGACGGTTGTCGGCATAAGCGCGGTGGAAATTGACTTTCCACGCCGCGCCGGGCGTGATAGCAGACTCCAGCGCATCCGCCGGCGCCTTCATTTCCACGCTCCAGCCATGTTCATGCCGCGCGGCGGCGGCCTCCCATTTAGCTTCGAAAATATAATCCTTGTTGCCGGGCGTGCATTTCTGATC
>CAYXEK010000110.1:0-6519 GCA_964463985.1 uncultured Verrucomicrobiota bacterium | reverse complement strand
GCGGCGCGCGGCCCTTTCCGGAACACGGTATCCCAGAATTCGTCATGGATCAGCAATGACCATGCCAGCGCATATCGGCCGTCATCCAGCGCCTGTACGGCCGATTCCGTTGTCTGGCGGATCATCGCGTAATTGGGAAATTTCCTGAAATCTTTATCCTGCAGCATTTTTTCCGCCGCATCAATTATCCCGCGCATGTGCGCCAATTCCGGCTCCGCCACCGGCAGATTCTCGCACCCGGCAATTGCCGCGCCGGGTGATGCCGTCTTGAATGCCGCCAATCCGTATGGTTTTAATTTCACCGGAACCTTGAACGCGCCGGCGGTTGATCCGGGCGCGGCGGCCACGACTTTTCCGGAAGCCAGATCAACGATCTGGCCGGCGCCGGCAACGGTAACAGCGCCCTCAATCGGCCAATAGCCGGGATTGGCGGCATAGAAATAATATGCATCACCCCGGCGCAGGGCGCGCAGCGCGATATTGTTCGAAAAACCGGCGCCCAGCGCCGGCTCGAAGTGCTCGGATGGCAGACTCCTGAAAACGCGGATAAACTCGCGCAACGGCTGTTCTTCGCCGGTATACAGCGTGGCGTCGTTGAAGCCGAACATGATGGTTTGCGGATCGCAGCCGATCATGGCCTGCGTGTAAGGCTCGCGGGCATAATCCGCGCGCTGCTGCGTCATGCAGGTGGACTGGAACGGCCGGGGCCAGCCGGGCCGGAACGGCAGCATGCCGGCGGCATGTTCCACTTCCACCCACCAATGCCGGAGCATGATCGAGCGATAAGGCAGCGCCTGAAACGCGGCATAGAAATCCATGTCCGCGTTCGCCTGCCAGGCGGCGGCGTAATTTTCGATCCGGCGCATATGCCCCCAGGTATAGGCCGGCGCATATTCAGCCGCCGCGCAGGCCCAGGGCGTCAGGCGGACCTCCGGCACATCGGCATACAAGCCGGCATCCCAGCCCCGACGGCGGATGAAATCGGCGAACGGCTCACGCCCCTTGCGCCATTCAATGAACGTGTTGTAATAAAAAAACGGGGAGGCATGGCATACCAGGTCCGGGCGTTTGGCTTGCAGGACTTCCGCGACTTTCCGGAAAAACCGCTGGAATTCGCCGGCGCGCCATTGCCGCCAGGCATCGCGGCGGTCCGGCGAGTTAAGATAAGCCATCCGCTTGAAGCGCCGATCCGGATCATCCGGGCCGACCGGCACGGTTATACCGGTTTCCTTTTCAAACGCGGCGATTTCGGCGTCGTTGTAACCGGCGCAGGCATCGCCCTTGCTGTAGAGGGTATTGTGCATGCCGTATGCCGGAACCATCTCAATCCCGTCGGCGGTCCAGTTAATGCCCATGAAAGCAGGCAGGTATTTGAATTTTTCGCCCAATTCATCCGCCACCCGCAACATTTCTTTTTCGACGTCCGGATGCCGGAAATCGCAGACCGTGCTGCCGGCCATGAGCAGGTTGGTTTCGCCGCGCCGTATTCGCGCCTTTAACCCGGCAGTATTCATAAACTCCACCGAGGCCAGGAACGCGATGTCATTGACGTCAAAGACCCGCGCGGCGAAATCGCGGAGGCAGGGCGTCAACCGCGAGCTGCCATCCGGCGACAGGTACGGTGTGTTTTCATTATTATATTGCAGGCAGCCCATGACATGCAGGTTGAGGCCGGCAAACCGCATGTACTCGGCAAAACGCTCGCATGATTTCCGGTGCTTGTCGAGCAAAGCGCACATTGCAAGTATGGGCATGGCTTTGGCGCCCAAGGCGCGTCTATGTTGTGCGAAGACATCCGCGCGCTGCCGGGAACAGGTAAAATTCTTGTAGAACCCCCGGCCATCCATCAGGTACATGTAATGATTGGGATGATTGGCATAGTCCGCCTCGGTCAACTGCCCGATCCTGCGCTGTTGCGACAGGGGCATCCCCGGAGTTTCCAGCGCCGGCAGCCGGCCCCGGACATGGTAGATTTTCAGCCGGGACGCCGCGGCGGCGCAACCGGGCTTGAGATTGATCAAGTTCAGCGCATGAGCGCCGGGATCGGGTATATACAGCCATTTCAACTCCAACAGGCGGCGGCTGACCGGATATTTTCCGCCCGTCCACACGCCCGGGGCGCATTTTGAAGACAGATGATTGGGTATATTGTCATAGACGGCATTGGTCGGTTCCCGGGAAATATAAATTGAGGGAATACACGCCATGGCCATCCAGCGTTCGGCATCGTCGGGATATTCCAGCGCCAGCAGGTAAAAATCGCCCGGATGCTTGAATTCCACCAGGCAGGAAAACTGCGCCCAGTTGTTGGTGGCCGTTTCGCGGTATTTCAGGCCATGGCGTTCGACAATAGCGGGCGTCTCCACGGGGCTGACGAATTCCGATGACAACACATTGCGCTTGCGCATGGCGATTTTCAGCAACTCCGGCGCGGCATCCGTCTCGACGCAAGGATGCGGATCCGCGGGGTTGGTAAAATCAATCGTGGTCTCCAACTCCAAATCCATGCCCTGCTCGTAACTGTCGCCCGCCACGGCTTCCATTTTCAATGGCGCAAGGAATACCAGCGGCTCCGGATCATTTTGTTCAATCAACTTGCCGCCGCATTCCAGGGCCGTCTGCAACAGGTATATCCCAGGCGGCAGAGCCGGCAATTCCAGGCGGAAGACCAGCGAATCAGCCTGCCGGCTGAATTCATCCCCCGCGCCCGCATGCGCGGGTTCCAGCCGCGATTCTGCCCGGATGTAATTCAGCAATTCCCATTGCACCGCCGGCTTGGCTCCGGCATACCCGGCCGGTATCCGGACGGCAACCGCTACATTGGTTTCCGCACGGAAAAACAGCTTGTTGTCCGCCGGATTCTCAAGAACCAACCGGCCGTCCGCCGCCGGCCGATCGTTGATCACCTTCGTGGTAAAACGCCTGTCCTTGGCGGTTGTCCCCTGCGGCAGATAGCCGGGGCTTCCCCGCTGGCCGCGATCCCACACCGGCAACTCCGCCCATTCCGCGTTGTCCTCCGCCCGCCATTGCCAGCCCGCGCCGCTGTCCAGAAATACCCGCCGGCCCGAATTAAACACCACCGCGCCCTGGAACCAGCCATAGGCAAACGCGTTATTGCCCGCCATGCGCACGCATAAATCAATGAAATTTGTTCCGGGCCGCAGCCAGGGCGCCAGGTCCACGCGCTCAACATTATACTGGGTATGAAAGGAAAATTTGCGGACCAGCCCGGCCGGCGCCGCCTCCTGTCCATTGATATAAAGGATGTTGTTGCCGTAATACTGACCGCCCAGCGCTTCGACCGAGCCGATTGCCCGCCACACGGGGTCATCGGTGGGAACGACCAATTCCCGGCGGAAACAGGCGCGCCACACATCGGCGCTGAACGATATTTTTTCGATCGCCAGGGGCTGCACGGGCATGGCGCCGACGGCGCATTTAATATGTATGCCGGCCGGACAGGTGAAATTCACCGGCCGGGGCGCGGTGACCGTGTTGACCCCCTGTGTGAGGCTGAATGTAAATGCCGGGGAATAAATGATTTTACGGGAAGACGAGTCGGGATGCGTCAGGCAAACTTCCACCGTCATATCGGCGGGGGCGGTAATGTCCATTTTGAACCACATGGGGAAAGTCGCCCAGGCTCCGCGTTCCAGGCCGTCATACCAGGGCCACACTTTGCCCGATTCCATGTTGCGCACCGCGATGACCGCATTGGTCTGCGCGATTTGAAACTCCAGACGGCCGTCCGTCGAATTCGTCGCCGCGCAGGATGCTCCTTTACATGCGCCGGGCGCGACCGCCAGGAGCGTATGCTCCTCGCGCTCAACGCCCGGTATCATTTCCTGAGCCCGGCCGAAAACCACATCCATGGGCGGCGATCCCGGATTGGAATCAACGGCCGCACAGGCCGTGGCGGCAAAAACAACGGCAATATTAATCATTGATCGCATAACTTGTGATCCTCATGTGTTTCCTGTATGGCGGGAGACGCTGGTAATTTTCCAGCGGCAGCCCGGGCTTCCGGCACCGCTCAGTCCCAGTTATTCGCATCCATATCCGGCAGCCGGCGCCTGCGCGCCGCGGCAGCGGGAGGGTTGAGTTCCAGCCGCGCGCGAATGCAGGTGGCAAACCGCGGATGGGATGCCAGGGCAATCAGCAAATCGTGCCGGCCGCGGCGCAGATCGAGCGGGATTGATTTTTTATCGCCTCCCGCCGGACCGGAAGCCGGAAAAGTTCCCAATGGGTCGAGCAATCGGACGTTCCCGTCCACCCAGACCTTGATGGGCGCGTCATAACACAAACCCAGACGCAAGCGCGCGGCATCCCGGCAGACCAGACGGCAGGCATAAAAAACCACCCGCGGCTGCCTGCTCCCGCGGCCCTTGAATGCCGGCGCCACGCAGCGGGCATCCTGGAACGCAATGACTTTGAAATTCCTGATTTGCTGATCAGATGGAGGCGGAAGCGATGCCAGATCGCCTTTGAATTGCCGCGCCCGACTGACGCGGAACGCGGTGATATATCCCGGAAAAGTGCGGGGCACCGGTTTCCCCGCCGCCAGCATCGCCAGGGCTTTGCCGGCAATCCGGCGGCTGGCGAGAGCGACCCAGGCGGCGCCGGCATCAGCGCGGATTTCTGCCGGATGGGCGATCGGCGCATGCAGCCGGCGCATGTCGCCGTTTTCCGATCGCAGCCGTTCCGGCGCTACCAGCTCCGGATGGAAGTATTTTAAAACAGAGGACTCCCAGACTCCGCCATGGCCGGAATCCGATGCGGACAGCGGAGGGGAATATTCGTAAGAAAGCACATTAACCGCTTCAACCGCCATGCGCCCCTTGCGATTTTTGATCCTGCGGCAATAATCCGCCAGCACGTTATAATTCGGCGCATGCCCCGGAACCAGCATGCACACCTTGAACCCGATTTGCGCCAGGTTCCACAATGTCTGCTCCACTACCCGGACCAGCAGGTCGCGTCCATGCCAGATACTGGGGCGCCCGAGCGCGGCATTACCCATCCCGCGCAATGTTTGCCACTTCATGGTGCGGGGCCATCCGCCCGGCGCCGCCATGAATAACGGCGGCAGCACCACCCCGCCGCTGATTTCCGCCGCCGCTAGGGCAATGTCATACCCCAGGTAACCGTCCAGCCCCAGGGCATTGTGCGCGCCGTGTACTTCCAACCCGCCGCACGACAAATATGCAATGGGCGTCTTTTTCAATTCCCGGTCAAAGTCCGCCGGAAACATTTCCGCGTATTTATGATTTTTCATTTGAGGCAGGCAGGTTTATCCTTTTTCCAGCAGCATCCCACAGGTAATAAAGCAAAAATACAACGTCGGGGTCGGAATCGCTATCGGGATCGACGCCGATTCCGACCCCGCATAAAACCGGAACTTAACTCCGTTTTGCCGGGTACGCAACAGCTGAATTTATCAGCAAAAACTGCTGTTTTCTGGTTGAAAGTTAGAACTATGGGATGACCGTATCCTTTTTCCATTGTTTGTTGAATCCGGAAAAATCACCAGACATTGCGGCTGCGAAAGATTCTGCCGCAGGAAATATTTTATCCTAAAATGATATACTTTTAAAAATTTACATCAAATATTGCTTGGTGTCTTGCTCTATTTTTGCTAATTCTTGCTCCAGGCTGATGATTAAGGATACTAAACAAATCTGGCGGGATTGCCTGCCCGGCGGCACGTTATTCCATGTCGAGTATTGTCCGCTGGCGCGCATCCGCGGGCAGATCATGCACAACCATGATTTCCCGGAGGTTTTCTGGGTCTGCCGGGGCGCGGTCCGCCACCTGATCAACGGCAACGAACAGACCATGCTGGCCGGCGATCTGTGCATGATCCGCCCCGAGCGCGACCGGCATCAACTGCGCAACCGCTCGCCGGATTTTACAATTTTAAACATCGCCTTTGCCGGTCCGGTCCTGGAAGACATCCGCGCCCGTTACAACCTCCCCGGCGATTTCTGGGGCGGCGCCGACAAGCTGCCCGGCCTGTATCACCTGACCGCCGCGGAGCTGGAATGGCTGAACGCCGCCGGCATGGAACTGCAGCATGCGCCGCAGGAAAGAATCCAGGTTGACCGTTTTCTGTTGAACCTGCTGGGCTCGACCGGCAAGACCATCACCGATCCATACCGGGCCTGCCCGTACTGGCTGCGCCAGGCCTGCGAATTGATCCACAAGCCCGAAAACCTGCAGGCGGGCGCCAGGGCCTTTTTTGCCATGGCCGGCCGGGCGCCGGAACACGTGGCGCGCACCTTGAAACAACGCACCGGCAAGACTCCCACGCAGGTAATCGCGGAGGCGCGCCTGGCGTACGCCGCAGCGTTGCTGACCAATTCGGAAGCGGGCATCCTGGCGATCGCCATGGATTGCGGATTCGCCAGCCTGTCGTATTTCTACAAGATCTTCCGGCAAGCCTTCGGCATGACGCCCCGCCGTTACCGGCAGACATATTTCAAGGCGCCGGTCAAGCGCCTGCATCCGATGATCAATTGA
>CAYXEK010000109.1:0-12184 GCA_964463985.1 uncultured Verrucomicrobiota bacterium | reverse complement strand
CCCGGCCCTCCATGTGTCGGGTTGAAATTGGAGGGCGCGGTTCCACCCGCGCCGGCAGAGGCCGGGGTGTAACCCGGCCCTCCATGTGTCGGGTTGAAATTGGAGGGCGCGGTTCCACCCGCGCCGGCAGAGGCCGGGGTGTAACCCGGCCCTCTAATTTCGTGTTGTGTCATACACCCCACGCTTCCGCCTTTATCCTCATTGAAATAGTGTTTTTGCGGAGGGTCAAAGATTGGCATTAATGATCTGCAAGCCGGCGTAACGGTAGAATTCCAGGAGCTGATCGGCCCGCGCGACCCGCGCGGTAAAGGCATGCGGGTCGGACCAGATGATGCCCGGGTAGCCGTCCGCGTTTTTCAATGTGACGCGAAAATCGAACTTGACGATGAAATCCACGGGGAGCCGCGGCTGCAAGGCCGGCTTTGCCATGTTTAACGGCTTGATCCCGCGGCTGCGGAAGTAAAGCGCCAGCAGGGCGGTTTCCGTGAGCGCCGTCCGGCCCAGTCGCATGGACTTGATCAAGGTTAGCCGCGTCCGCGCATGCAGTTGCTTGAAGCCGGACCGCAGGAACCGAACGGCGTGATAATGGCGTTCCAGCAGAAAATAATCCGCGTTGCGGATGATCTCCGCGGCGGGGTCCATGCTCATGAAGTCCACCGGGAAGGCCTCGTGTACGTCAAAGGCATTGAAACCGGCGCGGCGCGCCTGTTGGATGGCGCGGTTGACCGATGCGGTCATGGCGCGGCGCAAGCCGGGATCGGCCTGCGTCTCGGGCAGGTCCCGCCAGGGCGGCAGTCCCAAGCCGTGGAAAAGCACCGCGGAGACGTAACGATTGTCGGTGATGATCAGCAGGCGTTTTGGTTTGCTTTTCAAAATTCAGGATTCCTGTGATGCATTGGTCAGTTTGACTAGCTTAAATCCGCCCGAATGTCAAACGAAATATCGGCCGGGCCGAATAATGCTTGCGTAATCATTATAGATGTGTTATCTGTCTGGTCATAGTGTTCGGTGTTCAGTGTTTGCAGAATTTCTCATTATTCTGAATTCTGACTCCTGACTCCTGAATATTGTCCAAACTTGAGTTTTTAAAATTGGCTCATGCCATGACGGAAATCTGCGGGAAAGAACGGGTGGTTGCGGCTCTGGCGCATCGCCGCTCCGACCGGCCGCCGGTGGGGGAACTTGAGGCGCTGCCCGGCGCCGCGCCGGAAAAATACCGGATCATGCTGGAGGAACTGGAAATATATGCGGGGGAGGTTGAACCCTTAACCAATCAACCATCCGGGATGGCATGTTGACACAAAAACAGATAGCGGACAAACTGGGTTTGGCGCAGATCACCGTTTCGCGCGTGTTGAACAATCACCCATCGGTCAAGCCCGCGACGAGGTCCCGCGTGCTGGCGGCGCTGGGGCGGGGGTATGCCCTGAATGTCAACGCGCGCAACCTGGTTCTGGGCCGCAGCGGGCGCCTGGCGTTGGTGATACCCGATGCCGGCGCGTTCAAGTCGCCGTTTCTGCCGCTGGTCATGGCCGGTATTGCCGGGGAATCGCGCCGGCGCCATTACGCGACTTTTTTCGTGGATATGCAGAGCCTGGCTCGGCCGGAGGATGCGGCCGGCGAACTGCGGGGCGCCGATGCCTGCATCGTTTTCAATTTCGGCAGGATGCGGCCCTTTTTATCGCCATTGTTGCGCGCCTTGAAAACCAGCCGCCGGCCGTATGTGCTCGCGCAGTCGCACGGCGGCGGCGCGGGACCCGTGCTCTCGGTGGACAACGTCCAGGGCGGCGTGCTCGCCGCCCGGCACCTGCTGGAACTCGGCCACCGGCGCCTGGCTTTTATCGGCGGCATACGCTCGCCGGAGTCCAGTGAGCGCCGCCGCGGTTTCGCGCGCGCGTTGCGCGGCGCCGGCCTGACCTTGCGTCCGGAATGCGCCATCCAGACGGATGGATTGGCCGGGATTTCCGGAGCGGCGCCGGCGCTCGCGCAACTGCTACAACTGAAACCCACGGGCATCTTTGTCTACAGCGACCGGGTCGCGCCGGGTTTGATTTACGAGTTGCTGAAATGCGGGTTGCGCGTGCCGGACGATATTTCCGTGGTCGGGTTCAATGATTTTCAGCCGTTTGTCACCATGTTCAAGCCGCACCTGACAACGGTGCGCCAGCCTTTGCCGGAACTGGGCGTCGCCGCGGTGCAAATGGCGCTGGACGGTCAGGCGCCGCCCGGCCGCCGGCTGCTGCCAACCACCCTGGTGGTGCGCGCTTCCACGCGGTCGGTATAATACGGCTCAAGCCGGGAAAATATAAATTTTCATGGATGGGCAGCAGATTTATCTAACCCGGAGCCGACTGGACGGATGGGGGGATAAAACATCTCACAAAGCCGCCAAGCCACAAGGAAGCAACAGACATGTTTGTTGTGCGGGCATAAGTTTGCATGGAGAAAATCATGAAGATAACCAAAGTGGGCGTGATCGGGACCGGTGTGATCGGCAAAACGCACCTGGCGGCGTTGCATGGGCAGCCGGATTTCCAGATTGTCGGCCTGGCGGACACCGATCCGGCCGCGCTGCAAAAAGCGGGAACGCAATACCCGTATTCCCGGTTTGCGGACGCCGAGTCGCTTTTCGCGCAGGGCCGGCCGGATTATGTCGTGATCTGCACTCCCCATTTCAGCCATGCTCCGCTGGCAACGGCCGCCATGGAACGCGGCATCCACGCCCTGGTGGAAAAACCTTTCGCCATCCAGGCCTCCGCCGCGGATGCGGCCATCCAAACCAGCCGGCGGACCAACTGCCGGCTGGCGGTGAGTTTCAACATGCGTCCCCGCGCCTTACATGTGAGACTGCGGCAATTGCTCGCGGAAAACGCCATCGGCCAACTGACGCGTGTGACGATGGTCGCCACCGCGTGGTTCCGCTCGATGTTTTATTACCGCAGCAGTCCCTGGCGTGCCACCTGGCGCGGCGAGGGCGGCGGCATCCTCGTCAATCAGGCGCCGCACGATCTGGACTTGTTGATCGAGATGGCCGGCCTGCCGGCGGAAGTCCTGGCCGAAGTCGCCACCCTGGGGCATGATATTGAAGTGGAGGACAGCGTTTCGGCTATCTTGAAATGGGACAACGGGCTGCGCGGCATCCTGCACGTCACCACCAATGAGTATCCCGGCCGCACCATGTTTGAACTGGCGGGCACGCGCGGCGAACTGATGCTTGAACCCCAGCGGCTGACTCTCTCGATGCTGGATGGCGATACGCGAGAAATCAGCGATCAGGCCCGGGATCTGAAAGCGCGGCCATCCAGGGACAAGACCGTTATCTGGGATGCGCCGGAGGTTAAGAACAGTTACCTGGCGATGCACCGGAATTTTGCCGCCGCCTGCCGCGGTGATGAACAACTCATCTGCCCGGCGGAAACGGGGCTTCAGGAGGTGGAACTGGCCAACGCCATCTTGATTGCCGGGGTCAAGGGCCGTCCGGTGCGCCTGCCGCCCGACCGGAATGAATTTGACGGTTTGCTCAAGGAACTGCAGGAAGCCGGCAATCTGACTGCCGTTAAAAATCGTTATGCAAAATAACAAGCCAGCCGGAAACATGGCCGCAATCCGGGGAAAGAACACCGCCGATGGAATTATCATACGCTGCAATTAGTATGAGTGTGCTTCAAGGATTTTTTCACTTTGACCCGGCAGCGCCCTGCCAAAAAGCGCCGGATTGCCCCGGCGGGGCAGGGGATCGTTCCGTTGCGGCAGTTGAGCGCTCTGATGCGGGAGGACGGTTATGCCGGTTACTGCTTGTTGGAATACGCGGCTGATGCCTGCATGCCGGAGCTTGCCGGTGCGCCGCTGAGCCTGCAATACATGCGTGAAATCGTTGTCGTGCACAAGGCGTTGACTTTATAATCCTGAAAATGGCCATTGGCGATATCTAATAATCAAGTCCGGTGCATATGTTTTTAAAAGCCATAATCCCGCGGATGTTGTGTATGATGGCTTTGGCCGGCGCGCAGGTGTGCCGCGCCAGCTCGCCATCCTTGGAGCGTCCGTCAGTTCGGGAATCCGGCGATTCGATTCTGGTTCAGGCCTCCGGCATGGAAATACGGATGCTGCCGTGCGGTGAAATCCTGGATGTCCGGTTGGGCGCGGACCAGCGGCGGCTGAAAATATTTCCGCTATTGCGGTTCCGGTGGGCGGGCCAATATGGGGAATGGCGTAAAATTTGCGAGGCGGACAGCATAACCAACCGGGCGTATGCCTGGCATTACGATGGCAATGTCCTGTGCATGGAGTTTTCCGGAGCAATCGGCGGCATGGAATGCCAAACCGGGTATCGGTTTGAGCAAGACCGGGTGTCAATGCGCTGGAGCGCCCGGGGCGCGGCGCCTGTCCCCGCAGTGGATCAGTTGTGGTTTGAGTATCGCTTTGGCGGATGCAACGGTCTGCCTTGTCGCGTGGAGCAGAATGACGGCCGGATTGTTGTCGGAAAATTTGAGTTTGATGAACGATTTCTGCGGAATTTGCGGGCATTAAGCTTACAGGTGGGTGATATGGATGTCGCTATTGCATGGCAAGGACGCCGCTCGCGCTTGATCAAGGATAGCCGGGTGCGCTGGTATCCCTCCGGCGTAGTGGAACACGGCATGGTAATGCCCGGCGCACAACTATATTTTGCAACCGATGTACAGGTGATTCCCGGTGGAAATTAAACGGAGTAGAGCTATGAAAATAATTGTAAATAAAATGCTGATGGCGTTTGTCTGGATGTCGGTTGCATCAGTTCGGGCGACCGTGCCTGGTGATGCCGGGTTGTCCGGCTTGACCGACCCGCGCGGCTTGAGCGATCCGCTTTATCGGTGGACGGCCAAGGCGATAGCGCCCGCGCAGCCGCCCGCGCCGGAGGATTTGCATGATGGGACGTCGTATCCCGGCGCGGTATGGGATTTTAATGATAATACAACCAACGGAATAACCAGGTTCCACGGGGTGACCGGCGTTCAGGCAGCCGGCGGAGTGTTGTCGTTTGACACCGACGATGACGCTTATTTCTATTGGGGCAACCATTACGACGATCAGGGCGTGACGGGATTGACCTTGGGCGATGCTTGGCCGGTTGATCCGCGCCTGTCATTCCAAAAACCATGGTTTGCGCGGTTGCGCGTGCGGCAATCCGCCACGCAATCCGTCTGGCAGGTTGCGGCCCGGCGCGCCGGCATAGCCATGTGGCCGAACACCCTGCTCATGGACCAGGCTGAAATCGAAGTGACAGGCACCAACTGGCAGGAAGTGGTTGCGCCGTTCATTCTCAACAATCAGTATTCGCCCAGGTCTGGATTCCGGCGTCATTCATTATGCATCATGCCGGGCGCGGCGGGCAATCATGTCGAGATTGACTGGGTGCGCATCGCCTGCTCGGATGTATGCGCCCATTATCGCGGGCATATTGTGCTGGATGAAACACCGCGCCGGGCGGTGATCTGCATTTCTCCGGTGCGCATGTTCGCCTATATGCCGGCCGGTGCGTTTAAATTATACGTGAATGGGAAAAGGGTCATGGGGCGGAATCCTGCGGGACTGATGCGCGGCTACACGGAATTGCTGGATGCGTCGGATTATTTCGTCAAAGGCGATAATATCATAGCGGTAGAGGCGGCCGCGCGCGGCCCGGTGGAGCAGGGGAACGAACCTACGGTGGACGACAGCCTGGTGCTGGAAGGCATTGCCGTTTATGAGAATGGCGGATTCAAGCGGTTTGCCACGGATGAATCATGGAAGGCGACATATACGCGACGCGCGCAATGGTTCGAACAAGATTATGATGACGCGGATTGGCGGAATGCCCAAGCGTTCGGCATGGTGCCGGCAACACAACTGGCTGACGGGAATTATGGTTCGGGCGCAAGATTGCGGGATCCACCCTACCTGGGGCCGATTGACATCGAGTTTCCACCCGATACGCGTCAGCCGGATACTCCGCCCATCTTCCAATTGCGCGATGGAGTAAAGCTTGATGTGGCATTGCCGGCGGCGCCGGCGGACAAGCCGCTGCGCGTTACCGCGCGGGTTGACAATGCATTTGATTCCAAGACCATAGCTCCTGAAATTGAATTGAAGGGGGCCGTGACAACGCGGCAAGGCGTGAAGCAAACGGTTTATGAGTATTCGTTTACGCCGCCGGACGCCGGGGTGTATAATCTGACGATAAGGGCTGAACAAGCCGGACAGGTGCTGGATATTCGTTTTGAGGAAATAGCCGTGGTCGGTAAAATCCCGCAACGCGCGGTTGACTGGAACCGGGTGGAAACTGAAACCAGTAAAACCCTGATTGCCGGAATCAAGTGCTGGGAAAGTGCGGATGAGTCGAAATTCATTGATCATCCCGTCATTTTGAAGAAAATTCCGAAGCATCCCGTGCCGCCGGCCGGGCCGATCAGCCGTGTCGGGGAACGCAATGGCATGAAATTCCGGGAAACCGGCGCGGCGTTTGGCGATTGGTTTTCCTACGCGATTGATATTCAAACACCATGGCGGCCGCATTTGGTGGAGGTGGATTACCTTGATGATCGGGAAATGGGGTTCACCGTCCGCGCGCAGGAAGCCACATATGCCGGGTGCAACAAGGCGCGCGCCAATGTCTGCGTGTTTACCGGCGGCATTTATCCATGCTCCGGCAAAAAACAGACGGCACAATTTGTATTTTACCCGCAGGATGAACGTTGCGCGCTGGATGTCATTAACATAAATTATTACGGCCTGCGCGCCGCGATATCGGAAATCAGGGTGTATCAAATTGATGATTTGCCGGCAATCCGGCTGCCGAATGCGGTCCAATCCCGCCGGTTCGGCTCGCATACCGAACGTCCCAGCCTGCGTCCGGAAACATTTTATGCCGGACCCTCCGGCGCGGCCTTTAAGAAGCGGGATGGCTGCGCCAGATACCGCCATTACGGCTTTGTCCGGGATTGGTATCAAACATTCGCCAATCAAATCCGATACATGCGCTATGCGGGTGAAAACATGTTTGTATTGAACATGTTCATGTATAGCGGCTCCGACTGGCCGTCCGACCGGTTTTTCTGCTTCAGTACGCCGGATTACGACAATGTTGCGCTTATGTTCGCCATGTTTGAAGCAAACGGCCTGTCCCTTGTGCCGTCGCTTGAATTTTCCATCGTTCCGTTGAACCTTATCGGAAAAAACAGGGTTACCGATTCGGAAGTTCAAGCTGGCGCCGACACCATCTTGCAGGTATCCAAGTCGGGCGAGCAGGCGTATTGGACCGGCGGCACGTGCAACCTTAATCCGTTTCATCCGGCAGTGCGGGCTGAAATCGAGGCCATGGCGGAAGAACTCGTCCGGCGTTACGCGCGATTTGATTCATTCAAAACATTCAGCTTGTTCTCGGGCGGATTGTGCGCCCCGAATATGTATTTGCCCTTGTTTGCCGAATCGCTGGAGGAAGCGTTGGATTACGATTGGAGCGATGTAACCGTGGATTTGTTTGCAAAAACAACGGGAATAAAGATTCCGGTTGATGCCGCCGATCCGGAGCGGTTTTTCAAAAGGCATGACTGGGTGCTGCAACACGCGCGTCCGGAATGGGTTGATTTCCGGTGTCGCGGGATGTATGAAGCGCACGCAGGAATCGCCAAAGCGGCGCGCGCCTGCAAGCCGGATATTGAGTATTTGACATGGTTCTTCCCGTCCGTGGACATGCGCCCGATTGCGGAACAGGCAATTTTGCGGCGCCGCCCGGTTCGGGACATGCTGCGCCTGGTCGGGATGGATCCCGTCCTTTACGCCGGCGCATCAGGAATGGAATTCGGCTGGATATACATGCTCGAAACCCAAGCGCGCGCATGGTATCCGGCAAGCGCACGCGGCTTGTTGAACCAATTCAACCGGGAATTTGACGCTGGTCATCCGCTGGGGAAAAACAAATCACCTGCCTGTTTCCTTAATACGACATTTATGGAGCCGGATATAGTAAATGTATTCAATAAAAAATGGGTTTGGCATGGCCGCAGCCAGGTCAATCCCAATCCGACCATGGGTGCGCCGCATTACCTTGCGCCATTCGCGGAGCGGCTTGTGGAAATGACGCCGGAATTAATGGCGTTTATGTGGACGGACGGCCAGATTTACACGTCCCATACTGGACTGCGCCGTCCATTTGCCGCCGCGTTTCGATCAATCCCGGACGGCGAATACCGGACTTTGGCATTTGACGGGTTGGCCGGCAACATCGTCATCCGTGGAATCGAACGGGATGGACGCCGGATATTTTATCTCGTTAATCCGGCTTGGTGGTCCGTCGAGCTCCAGTTGACATTCAATGCCCCGGGCGCATTGCATGACCGGGTCTTGAATAAACCTATGGAAATGCAGGGTAAAATCCTGAGCCTGGCAATGGCGCCGAATGACTTGAAAGTATTCGAATGCGATGTCGGACTGACTCCAGTCGCGGCTAAGATTGTCTTTTCCGAGGATACCATGCAATGGATGAGCAATCTTGCCAGGTTGCTTGAATACATGCGCCGGATCGGAACGGATAAAACGATTGAATTATTGGGTATGCGGAATGAAGGCGATCATGTGAATTCCATGCTGGGTGAATTGCAGGCAAACGTCAGCTCCGGACGCTATGTCGGCGCCTGGCGCATTTTCACGCATCCATGGATGCAGAAAATCGTCAATTATCTCCGGGAGCGCCAACAAAAGGAGGAGGCGGGCGACATGCCGCGGCCCAGTGATGTTTATCGCGTCAATATCGGCGCGGCCGAGGGTTACACCGATGCGGCCGGCAATCAATGGCTGCCGGACCAGGCATACCAGTTCGGGTTGAATGCCCATGGATATACCGGCGATGGCGGTCGCGCCTTGGATCGCGGAAATATCAATTTCGAAAATACCGCGGATCACAAAATATACCAAACCGAACGTTTTGGGTTTCCCGGCTACCGCTTCAAGGTCAACAACGGCAAATACACCTTGCGCATCCATTTTGTAGAATCGTGGCGATACATTCCGGGCCGGCTGGCCGATATTGACATTGAGGGCAAGCCCGTGCTGCGGCGATATGACTTCGCCATGGAGTCGGGCGGATTCCGCCGCCCGTTTGTCAAGGAACTGCAAGATATTGAAGTTTCGGATGGCGAGTTGGCAATTGACATACTTACACCCAAGGTGGTAAAATTTTCAGGTCTTGAGGTTGTTAAATCAAAGTAAAGGTATGCAAGGGGGGTCAAATGATCAGAAAAATGTTTGTCATGTTTTTGCTTGCCGGATACGCGGCGCGCGCCGTGGCGCAGGATGTTTTACATGTGTCTCCCGCGGGAACGAACAATGCCGGCGGTAAATATTCTGATTGGGCGGGCGCGGCCACCAATATTCAGGATGCGGTCAATGCCGCCACGGATGGAGATATAATCCTTGTCACCAACATGGCAACCTATCAATTTGCAACCAACATAGCGGTGTTCAAGGCCGTTACCCTGCGCAGTTGCGGCGCCGGCGGCGCGGAGGATCCGGACACCACGATGATTGACGGTCAGAACAATTCGGCCTGCTTTTATGTCAACAACACCGGCGCCTGGGTCAGCGGATTCACCATCACCAACGGCAATGGCGCCGGCGGCGCCAACAATGCGCTGGGCGGCGGCGTTTACATCGGCGGCGGAGAAAATAACGGCGGCACGATATCCAATTGCATTATTTCCGGGAATACCGCCCTGCGCGCCGGCGGCGGAGTTTACGCCAACGGGCGTTATGCCTTGATCCGGGATTGCCGGATTATCGGCAATTACGTGACGGAATCGGAAGTCATATATCGGGGCGGCGCCGGCGCCGCGGTGCTGTATGGCAGCATCCGCGATTGTGAAATTAGAAGCAATACGGTCCTGGCGCATAGTTCTTATTACAATGGCGGAGGCGGGTTGGTTCTCAATCAGGGCGCGCGGGCGGAACAATGCAATATCACGGCCAATACCGCCCCGATAGATGGCGGCGGTGTGTTCATTACCGGCAATGGATGTTCATTGCTTGATTCCACAATCAGCGGCAACAATACCACCCAGCCATCGGACACGCATGATGGCGGCGCCGGCGTATATGTTTATGCCGCTGTGGACGCCCTGTTTTCCAATTGCGTTGTTGCAAACAACGTTTCGGCCAGCTATGGCGGCGGAATTTATTCGCGCTCGCATGCCAGCGGCCAGGGATTCATCATCGCCGGTTGCCAGGTCGTTTCAAACACTGCAGCGGTGAGCGGCGGCGGCCTTTGCGCTATGCAAAATGTCACCACCCATATATTATCCAACCGTGTTTACAATACCTTGTTCGCCGGGAACAAGGCGACCAACTCCGGCGGCGCCGTTTATGTCAGCAGCGGCGGAATAACAATGGATGCCTGCGAAATCCGCGGGAATGACGCGCCATATTACGCCGGCATATATTTGCAGCGTGCCACGGAAAATTCGCCGCACATCGTCCGGAATTCGCTGATTACCGGGAATACGGCCAACACCAATGCCGGGATAAACATTGGCAGCGGGCATGTAGTCGAGAATTGCACCGTTGCCGGCAACAGCGCACTGCGCAACGGCGGCATTTGGCTGGCCAACGGTTCAACCAATGTCATGATCAGAAACACCATCTCCATGTCCAACAATGCCGCCAGCGACGCCAATATCTATCGCAATAGCGCGGACTGCCAGTTGGTGAATTCTTGCGTAACCCCCACCAACGGTTTTGTTGTTACCGGCACGATTGACCTTGATCCGGAATTCGTGGACGCCGGCGCCGCAAATTACCGTTTGAAATCAATTTCACCCTGCATCAACAGCGGATTGAATCAAATGGACTGGATGCCGGACGCCCGGGATTTGGACGGGCACAACCGGATTGACCGGATAATGCGTCAGGTTGACATGGGCTGTTATGAGTATGTTTACAGCGGTTCGCTGTTTCACGTCAGATAAATCCATCGGACAGTTGGATGAATTATTTGGCACGGCGGCCAGATAAACCATGCGGATGGATAGCAGTCTCGCCTGGCGCCGTATGCTAGACATAGCGTCTTAAGTAATGCAGCATAAACGTTTCAAGGAATCGTTGGGTTTGGCCCAGATGGCTAGCTGCTCGGATACTTCCCCCGCGAGATGGTCGAGCGTTTCGAAGTACTGATTATGGATGCGTAGCCTGCGAAGAAGTTTCCATACTCTCTCGATGGGATTGAGTTCGGGGCTGTACGGGGGAAGATAGTCAAGATATAGACACCGAGGGCAGGTCGCCGAGTGATGATAACCGGCGTTGTCGGTAATAAGGACGGTGCGGCTGCGACGATTCCGGTAACGGGCCAAGTGTTGCAGGAAGGCAGTAAAGCTATCTGCGTTGAAGGGTGAAGTCATCATGGTGACCAGCTTTCCAGAACGAATTTGTACGGCGCCGAACAACGCGATGGATTTGCGCGTAGGGGCATGGAGAAGAACAGGGTCCTTTTCCTCCGGCGGCACCCAAATGAGGCACCGCGAGCCATGTTGCTGTAAGTGGCATTCATCGAGACTCCACAAGTCCACCGCCGGATCATTTGCCAGCCTGTGCAGTTTTTTTATATCGCTTCTGCGCCTCTGGATCGGCCTTCGCAATCAGCGGCCGCGGTTTCCGACGACGGAACCCCATAGCGCGAAACAACCGCTGGCATTGACGTACACCTATTTCGACCCCGTGAGTCGCCCGCAAATGATGCGACAAAAGCTTCCCATCCCATATGTTCTGTCCATACCCCATTGTCCGAGGAGATGTTCGCAACGCCTGTTCAATTTCCTCCCATTGCCCATCGGAAATCCGTCGCGGTCGCCCGCAACGCTCTCCCTCGCTCAACCCCGCAAATCCCTTTGCGTTGAATCGTTGTACCCAACGTTGCACGGTTACCGAACTTTGCCCTAAGTATCCCGCGACCTGCGTGCAACTCATGCCATGAGTCACCAGCAACACTCCGTGGAGCCGATGGTCGTAGCGCGAATCTTCATTGCGCTGAATCTCCTGCTGCACGGCAATCTGCATTATTTGGCAATCCGCCACTTCGAGCTTGCGCATAACAACCTCCTGTTCTTATGCGCAAAATATTAGGCGGATCGCCTCTGAAAGTCAATGCAATTATACTGCATTATTTATGTCGTTGTGTATA
>CAYXEK010000108.1:0-12311 GCA_964463985.1 uncultured Verrucomicrobiota bacterium | reverse complement strand
CGCCGCCCGCGGCGGATTTTACCCGCGCCGAGTCGCGCCGCGGGATGCGCCACGCCATCCTGGCGTCCTGCTGGGGCGCGATACCGCAGATTGTCCTGCGGGACAGCAGTATCATGATCCTTTTCGCAACGCTGATCGGCGCAGGCGAAATGATTTCCATCGCCACCACCGCCCTGCAGGACATGGCCCAGGCGCTGCTGATCCTGCCTTTCGGCTATCTCACCGCCCGGACCGGCAAACGCCGGATGATCATCCGCGCGACGCTGGCGGGCATGGCGGCGTTTCTCTTCAGCATGGCGGCGCCCTGTTTCGGCCCGGCCGCCGGGCTGGCGCTCTTGTTGTCCCTCTCCGTCTTCGCGATAACCATTGGCGCCTGCAATTCCGCATGGTTCCCGCTGCTGGATGACGTGGTGCCGCCGGAAGAGCGCGGCCTGTTTTTCGGCAACCTGCGTTTTTCCTGGCAGTTGGTGACGGCGATCTTCGTGCTGGCGTCCAGCGCCCTGGTGGGCGCGCGGGCCAGCGTATCGGTCTTGCAGATGGTCATCGCCGCCGCGGGACTGGCGCTGCTGGGCCGCGCCTGGCACGTCAGCCGCATGCCCGAAAAGCCGGCGCCGCCCCCGGCGGCATGGCGCGATGTCATGGCCGATATCCTGGCCAACCAGCGCCTGACCAGTTTTGCCGTTTACCTGTTTTTCCTGTACCTTTCGGCCTCGGCCACCGTGCCGGTGGCGTTCATGTTCGCCAAGCAGGCGCTGGCGCTGCCGGACAACCTGGTGGTTTTCTGCTCAGCCTGCCTGATGGGCGGCCTGATTATCGGCTACCAGGCCGGCGGACGCCTGGTGTACCGGCACGGCGTCAAACGGGTTTTCCTGTCAGCCCATCTGGCTTTCGCCCTGGTCAATTTCCTCCTGCTGCTGGTGCGCGACGATGGTTATACCTCCGTCATCCTGCTGATCAGCCTGATCGCGGCATACGGATTTTTCACCGCCTGCGCCTCGGTGGCGGTTTCCAGCGAGATATTCGCGCTGTCGCCGGCCAACAACAAGATCATGTCCATCGGGTTCGGCGTCAGTTTTTACACCGCCGGCATCGGGCTGTCGCGCATCCTGGCTTCCCTGATCATCGGCGGCGGCATCCTGGCGCCCCATTGGCGCCTGGGCGGGGCGGCCATGACCAAGTACCACGCGCTTTTTATAGTGTACGGCGCCGGGGTGCTGCTGGCGGCGGCGCTGCTGGCGATTGTCCCGGCCATGATCAAGCACGTGCATCGCCTCCCCCAGACCTGAATGTTTTGGATTATCGCGTAAAAATGGTTGCATTGCGCGGCGCGCCTGTTAGAATGCGGGCGTTTCTATGTGTAGCAGCAAGGCGAAGAAATAACCCATATGCGCGCGGATGATCTGCGGGAAATCGCCGAAGTGCTCGCGGAATTGCGCCGGCCGGCGGAAGTGCGCGATTGGCTGCAGGCGTTGTTGACGCCTTGCGAGCGCGCGCGTCTCTGCCTGCGCTGGCAACTCGTCTGCCTGCTCGCCGATGGCGTGCCGCAGCGGGAAATCGCCAAAAGGTTGGGAATCAGCCTGTGTAAAATCACCCGCGGATCGCGGGAGATCAAGCGCGGTCCGGGCCTGTTCCGACGGATGGTGGAACGCCGGGCAGCGCGGCGGCGATAGGATTTATTCAAACAAAACGAGGAGCCGGAAATGAGCGAAACAGTGAAAGTGTTTCTTAACGAAGACGAAATGCCGCGGCAGTGGTACAACATCCAGGCGGATTTGACGCACCCGCTCCCGCCCCCCGTTAAAAAAGACGGCAGCCCGGTCGGCCCGGACGATCTCGCGCCGGTGTTCCCGATGAACATCATCGAGCAGGAAGTCAGCCGCGAACGCTGGATTGACATTCCCGAGCCGGTGCTTGAGAAACTTAGCATCTGGCGCCCCAGCCCGCTCTGCCGGGCCGTCAATCTGGAAAAAGCCCTGGGCACACCGGCCAAAATCTTTTACAAAAACGAAGGTCTGTCACCCGCCGGCAGCCACAAGGGAAACACCGCCGTAGCCCAGGCCTATTACAACAAGGTTTTCGGGATCAAACGGATTACCACGGAAACCGGCGCCGGGCAGTGGGGCAGCGCCCTGGCCATGGCCTGCCAGATGTTCGGGCTGGAATGCAAGGTTTACATGGTAGGCATCAGCTTCACCCAGAAGCCATTCCGCAAGGTATTAATGCGGGTCTGGGGCGCGGATTGCGTATCCAGCCCCAGCCGGGATACCCAGTCCGGCCGGGCGGTGCTCGAACAATCGCCCGATTGCCCGGGCAGCCTGGCAATCGCCATCAGCGAAGCCATTGAAGATGCCGTAACCTCCAAGGATACCCGTTATGCCCTGGGCAGCGTGCTGAATCACGTCCTGGTTCACCAAAGCATCATCGGCCTGGAAGCGCAGAAACAATTCAAGAAAATCGGGCTTTATCCGGATGTGGTGATCGGCTGCGTCGGGGGCGGATCCAATTTCGCCGGCATCAGTTTCCCGTTCATCTGCGACAAGATTCACGGGCGCGATGTGCGCGTGGTGGCGGTGGAACCCACGGCCTGCCCGACGTTGACCCGCGGCCCGTTCGTTTATGACGCCGGCGATGTCGCGATGATGACCCCGCTGCTGGCGATGCACAGCCTGGGCCACAGTTTTGTTCCGGCGCCGATTCATGCCGGCGGACTGCGCTACCACGGCATGGCGCCGCTGGTCAGCCACGTCGTGCGCGAAGGCCTCGCTGAAGCCTGCGCCATCCAGCAACTGGAATGTTACGAAGCCGCCATGCTCTGGTCGCGCACGGAAGGTTTCATTCCCGCGCCGGAAACATCCCACGCCATCGCCGCGGCCATCCGGGAAGCCAAAAAAGCCCAGGAAGAAGGCCGCGAACGCGTGATTCTGCTGAACTGGTCCGGTCACGGCCTGATGGATCTGACCGGTTACGAAGCCTACCTGAACGGCAAACTGAGCAATTATACCCTGCCGGAAGCCGATCTGCAGAAATCCCTGGGGGAGTTGGAAGGCCTGCCAAAGCCGCCGCCGCTGTGATTTACTGTTGACATTTGCGGATGCATCGGCAGAATATGCCCCGATTGCACGCCAAGGCGCAGACCGGGGCCATACCCGGGCAAACCACGGAAGGATACTGTAAAAATGTCTCAACATGCCAGTTTGAAGGCGGCCAATAAAATTGTCACCAAACGCAACGTGCTCAAGCGTTTCGAGCGCGTTGACTTGCTGCGCTCACGCGGCAAGTGGAAAGATGGCGACCGGGGCTTGGGCCTGCCGAAGACCAAGCCGCAGGAATAACCAGATTTGGGCGCCGCGGGCGCCCATCTAATTCCAGGGCGGACCCGATGCATGGCAAGCCTGCAAACATAGTTTTATCCGCATGGCTGATCTTCGCCGGCGCCGGCATGTGCCAGGATAACGGCCGTCATTTGACCGTAACGCGCGAGAACGTCAACCTGCGCGCCAAGCCTTCCATGGCGGCGGAGGTAGTCGCGCAGGTTTCCGCGCCGGATAAGTTGACGGTCATAAGCGTATCCAATGAATGGGTGGAAGTCGTTCCGCCGCCCCACGCGGAATTATGGGTGCTGGGGGATTATGTCCGGGACGGCATCATCACTTGCAAGACCCGCGTGAATGTGCGTTCCGGCGCCGGAATCAACTTCAACATTGTCGGCCGGCTTACCAACGGAGCGCCGGTGAGCGTACGCGGCTCGCATGCCGACTGGGTAAAAATCGCGCCCCCGGAAGCCGCCTCGCTCTGGATCGCCAGGTCCATGGTTGAATTTGAACCAGCCGATACCGCGGAACCGGCTGCCGAAACGCCGGCGGCGCCGGCCATAGCCGCTGCGCCGGCAACACCGGTCACACCGGACACCTCCCCGGCATCGGAGCCGGCGTCCCCGCCCCCGCCGGAAACGCCTTTGACTTCCGAACCGCCGCTGCCGCCGCCGCCGCCGGCAACGCCGCCGCCGGCCGTGGCCGTCAAACCGCCGCCGGACCTTGATCTGCACCCCGGCAAGCCGCAGGGACAGTGGCGGCAGTACGAAGGCATACTGCGGCCGCGCAATTTCATTTTCGGAGCGCCCAGCCGGTATCGCCTGGCGCAGGAACACGCCGGAGTCGAAACCACCATCTGCCATGTGCGCGGCAACGAAGCCCAGTTACGCGCGCTGCTTAACCGGCGCATGGCCGTCAGCGGCCGCGAGTACTGGGTGAAGCGGCCGGATACCCATCCCGTGCTGGTGCCGGAGCGCATTGTGCTCAAATAGGCGTCCGGGCGGCATCCTGCGCCATCACATCAGGGAACGGTTTCCGCCGCGGAATAGAAAAGGCTGGCCACTTCTTCGAACGAATTCCGGCCGGATTCCGACCAGCTGACGCGTGTGCGCACGGAGAAAAGCCGCTCCTCTTCATCCAGCGGCTGCGGCTCAAATCGCTGGAAAAAAAAACCTTCGACGATTTCTTCCGGGCCGACCGCCAGGTCTTCCGGGGAGTTCGTCGAACTGATCGGATACAGGGCTTCGCCTTTTTCCAGCACCGCGCGCGCCGTCTGGTAGTTGCGCGACAGCCGGATGACCGCCAGGCAGCGCGCGGTTGTTTCCGCCAGCGCAAAAACGCTGATGCTCAGGATTGCCAACGCCAATACCGCTTCAATCAGCGTAAAACCGTTCCGCGCCGGACGCGCAATGGATCGCATCGGACTGCCTGAATTCTGCATTGACGGTTTGAACCGCCGCGTTCCGTTAAACATGCTCCACCATCAATCCGGCTCTACCCGCACGGCCGCCAAAGCATCCACCTTGACCGTCAATCCCGCGCCTTGCTGGTCCAGCATGCGCAAGACAAAAGGCCGGCACATGCCGTTGCGATAATACGGCACGGCGCAAAGTCCCTCGCCCACCGGTTCGGCATCGGCGATGGCAACCGATTCCAGCAGCACACCTTCCAGATTGCGCGTGAAGCGGGGCAGGTCGGCGTTGCTGGAGACCACGTCAATCTTGCCGGAATCCAGGTCGAACGTCAACGACACCTCAGCCTGCTTCAATACCGCCATGCTGCGCGCGTAGCGCGAAACGGTCACCAGCGTGCGCCCGGCAACGCGCAAACGATTCCCGCGGATGGAATGCACGAAATACGGCATCGTAATGCCGACGACCACGCCCAGCAGCACCAGCACGAGGAGCAATTCCACCAGCGTAAATCCACGGTGTCCGGCAAACGTCCGGGACCGGCATGGATGTTCAATTGGTAAGGTCATCGCCGCCGCCATCGGCGCCGTTCGGGCCGTGGGACTTGATTTCGTATCCGCCATCCTTCAGCGTATAAACGAACTCGTTTCCCCAGGGATCCTTGGGAATTTCCCCCTTCGGCAGATACGGCCCTTTCCAGTTCTGTTCCGAGGTCTTGGCGATCAAGGCTTGCAGGCTGGGCGGAAAATTGCCGTTGTCCACCTCGTACAGATTGATCGCCGTGCCCAGGTTGGCGATGCTGGTCTTGGCGGCAGTGATCTGGGCATCGCGCCCCCGGCCGCTCAAGCGGGGCATGACCACGGCGGCCAGTACGCCGATGATCATCACCACCAGCAGCACTTCGATCAGGGTAAAACCGCCCCGCCGCTGGTCCGCCGAATTCCGGCTTTGTTTTTTTTGATGTTGTTTCATAAGCATAGTTCCTGTTTAGCACCCGAACCGGCGCATGTCAAGCGGAATGTCGGTTGGTCATACATTCAGCCCGCTGGTAACGTCAAAGACCGCCATGAGGATGCTGATCGCCACAAAACCTACCAGCACCGCCATGACGACAATCAGGATCGGCTCGAGCAGCGTGGTAAAAATCTTTACATTGCGGTCGAGCATGGATTCATAGCGCCGGGCGATATGCGCCAGGGCGCCGCTCATGTCGCCGGTTTCCTCGCCGATGGCCAGCATGTCGGTCAGCATGGGCGGGAAAACCTTGCCGGCGGCCAGCGGCCCGGAAATGGTGGTGCCGTCGGTCACCCGTTCGCGCGCATTGCGGATTTCACGGGCCAGCACGGCGTTCTGCACCGTGCGTTCGCTGATGCTCAGGGCATCCAGCACGGAAACGCCGTTGCCGATCAGCATGCCAAGGGTGCGCGCGAACTGGGTAAAGGAACTGGCCATGACCATCCCGCGCACCAGCGGCAGCTTCATCTGCGCGGCATGCCACCAGAGGCGGCCGGCCGGAGTGCGCAGATAGCGGCGCGCCATGATCACCGCGACCACCGCCAGCCCAAGCGCCAGCCAGCCGTAGCGGATCATTCCCGAGCTGATGCCGATCAGGATGCGCGTCGGCAACGGCAGGGTGCTGCCCAGATCCTTGAAAATGAGCGAAAACCGCGGTATGACGAATACCATGGTAAAGATCATCGTGCTGAAACCCGCCAGCATGACAATGCCGGGATAAACCAGCGCCATGTAGATTTTCTCCCGGATTTCCTGCATGCGCTCGTAATAGACCACTATCCGCTGCATGATCTCCGGCAAGGCGCCGCCGGCTTCGCCGGCGCGGATCAGGCTGGCGTACAGCTTCGGAAAGGATTCCGGGTAGCGGCCCAACGCTTCGGACAGGCTGGCGCCCTGGACAATATCGTCGCGCAGTCCGCGGACAATCTGGTCGCACTCCGCACGGGCGCGCCGCTGGGTCAGCGTATTCAAAGCATTGCCGAGTTTCATACCGGAAGCCAGCAAATCGCTGAGTTCCGTGGTGAAAGTAAGCATTTCCCGGGATGTCATCCGCGGCCGTTGATCGCGCCGCCAATGCAGACCGCGCCGCGGCTGGGCGGCCTTGCGCAAAGCCCCGGCGTTTTTTTCTTCGACCTGCACCGGTATCGCGCCCTGGCGTTCGATATGGGCCAGGGCGGCGCGCCGGTCGGGCGCCTCCACGTTACCGGTGATTTTTTCGCCGGCGGCATTCCGCGCGGTATAGACAAAATTCGGCATAATCATTCCCGCCGGACAATCTCCGCGCCCAGGGCGCGGAGACGCACGGCAATGTTTTCGTAGCCGCGGTCAATCACCTGGGCATTGCTGATGACCGTGGTGCCGCGCGCGGCCAGCGCCGCGATCAGCATGGCCATGCCGGCGCGGATATCGGGGCTCGCCAAAGGCACGGCATGCAGGCGCGCCGGCCCGATCACCACCGCGCGGTGCGGATCGCATTGGACGATCCGCGCGCCCATGTCAATCAAACGGTCTACGAAATACAGGCGGCTTTCGAACATTTTTTCGAAAAACATGCATGTGCCGTGCGTCTGCGTGGCGGCCACGACCGCCACACTCATCAAATCGGACGGAAACGCCGGCCAGGGCCCATCCTCGATTTTGGGCACTGCGCCGCCGGCGTCCGCGGCCACCAGCCGGCGGCGGGCGGCACGGAGTTCCAGCCTGTCGCCGCGCATTGCCAGGGGCATGCCCAGGGTCCGGAAAGCCCGCAGCAGCGGCCGGACCGCGTCCTGGTCCACCCCGGTGACAACCAGCGATCCGCCCGTCACAGCGGCGGCGGCCAGGAAACTCCCCAC
Source organism: uncultured Verrucomicrobiota bacterium (assembly GCA_964463985.1). Taxonomy (GTDB): domain Bacteria; phylum Verrucomicrobiota; class Kiritimatiellia; order JAAZAB01; family JAAZAB01; genus JAXGPF01. Next base: position 4,739 of record CAYXEK010000108.1, on the reverse strand, counting down.
CTCGATATGGTCGCAGCAAATTACATGTTCGGCGCCATGCAGGGCATCCACGCCATCCACTGCCAGGCGGTTGGAACCCAGGCCGCTGATGCGCGCTCCCATCGCCTGCAACAGCAGTCCCAAGTCCTGGACATGCGGTTCGCAAGCGGCATTCATGATCACCGTCCGCCCGCGAGCCAACACGGCCGCCATCATTATGTTTTCCGTGGCGGTAACGCTGGCTTCGTCCAGCAGGATTTCCGCGCCGCGCAGGCGGCGCGCGCGGAACGTGTAGGCGCTGCCAATATTTATGCTGGCGCCCAGGGCGCGCAACCCCAGGAAATGCGTGTCAAGACGCCGCCGGCCGATCACATCGCCGCCCGGCGGGTTAAGCGTAACGCACCCCTGCCGCGCCAGCAGCGGTCCTGCAAACAGCAGGGAGGAGCGCACCCGTCCGCACAGATTCCGATCCAATTCACATTGACGCAGGCCCGCGGCGCATATAGTCAGGGCATGTCCGCGGCGGTCAACGGCCGCGCCCAGGCTTTCCAAAATCTCCAGCATCACCCGGACATCGTCTATCAGCGGCACATTGCGCAAAATTACCGGCTCGTCCGTCAAAAGGCAGGCCGCCAGCATCGGCAGCACGGCATTTTTATTGCCGGCCGGCCGGAACACGCCCCGCAGAGGTTTTCCGCCATTGATGATCAGTCGGGCCATGCCAACTCATTTTCCCAGCATTTCCCGGGCAATGCGCACCACGTTGTCCGCCGTAAAGCCGAACTCCCGCGCGAGCACCTTGTAAGGGCCGGAAACGCCAAACCGGTTCAAGCCGAAAACACGGCCTTTGGGTCCGACGTATTTTTCCCAGCCCATACCCACGCCGGCTTCCAGCGCCAGGCGCATTTTGCAGGCAGGCGGCAGCACCTTGCGCCGCAGTTTTTCCGGCTGACGCTCGAAGAGTTCCCAGGAAGGCATACTCACCACCCGCACGTTGACGCCTTCCTGCGCCAGGACGGCCGCAGCCTCCAGCGCGAGCGCAACTTCCGATCCGGACGCAATCATCAGGAATTGCGGGCGGCGCGGACCGCTCTGCCATAGGGTGTAGGCGCCCTGCTCCAGCAGTCGCGCGGGCGGATATTTCGCCCGGTCCAGCACGGGCACATTCTGGCGGGTCAGCAGGATGGCCGTCGGGCCGGCGGTGTTTTTCAAAGCCGCCGCCCAGGCCGCGCCCGTTTCCGTCGGGTCTGCCGGGCGAATGACCGTCAAATCGGGGATCACCCGCAAGGCGGCCAGATGCTCGACCGGTTCGTGGGTCGGCCCGTCCTCGCCGACATAGAAGCTGTCATGCGTAAACACATAAATTACCGGGAGGCGCATGATGGCCGCCAGCCGTATGGCCGGCCGGCAGTAGTCCGAGAAGACAAAGAACGTCGCGCCGTACACGCGGAACCCGCCATGCAATGCCATGCCGTTCATGATCGCGCCCATGGCGTGTTCACGGATGCCGAAGTGAAAATTCCGCCCGGCATACTCGCCCGGCCCGACATCGCCCTGGCCGTCCATGATCGTGCGCGTGCTCGGGGCCAGGTCGGCCGATCCGCCCACCAGGTACGGCACGGCGCGGGCCAGGACCTGGATGACCGTGTGCGACGCATTGCGTGTCGCCACCGGCTTGGCCGGATCGAAAGCCGGCAGCAGCTTGTCCAAATCCGCGGGCAGCACCAGATTCGCGGCAGAGTCCCAGGCGGCGGCCAGATCGGGATCGGCCGCGCGCCACGCTTCGAACTCCCTCTGCCAAAGGTCCCGTTCAGCCTGCCAGGTCGCGCGCCGCGCGGCGAAAATTTCCGCCGTTTCCGGCGGCACATAAAACGACTGGTCGGCCGGCAACCCGAGATTGCGCTTGGTGGCCTTGACCTCTTCCGCTCCCAGCGGCGCGCCGTGCGATTCGGCAGTGCCGGCCATGTTCGGGCTGCCCTTGCCGATGATCGTGCGGCCGATGATGAGCGTCGGACGTTCCTGTTCCTCCCGGGCGGCCGCCAGGGCCGCGTCAACAGCGGCGTAGTCGTGCCCGTCAATTTCCAGCACATTCCAATGATAAGCTTCAAACCGTTTCCGCACATCGTCGCTGTAGGCCAGGTCGGTGGAGCCTTCAATGGTAATCCGGTTGAAATCGTAATAGACCACGAGCTTGTTGAGCTTGAGATGCCCGGCCAGGGAAAACACCTCGTGCGATATGCCCTCCATCATGTCGCCGTCGCTGCAGATCGCATAGGTATGATGATTCACCGGCCGGCGCCCGCCGCGATTGAACCGCGCCGCCAGCATGGCCTCGGCCAGCGCCATGCCGACGGCGTTGCCGATGCCCTGTCCCAGCGGCCCGGTGCTGGTTTCAACGCCGGGCGTCAGGCCATGTTCCGGGTGGCCCGGGGTGCGGCTGCCGTACTGCCGGAATTGCTTTAATTCATCCAGGGCCAGGTCATAACCGGACAAATGGAGCAGGCTGTACAACAACATGCATCCATGCCCGGCGGAAAGCACAAACCGGTCGCGATCCGGCCAGGCCGGGTCGGACGGGCAATGCCGCAAATATTTCAAAAACAGCACCGAAGCAAAATCCGCCGCTCCGAGCGGCAACCCCGGATGGCCGGAATTGGCCTGCTGCACCCCGTCAATCGAAAGCCCGCGCACCGTATTAGCAGTTAATTCAAAATTCATCTTGCTCCTCAAGTTGCACTGCGTCGCTCGCCCGGCGTCCCGGCCCGCACAGGACCGTCGCCAAATGGAAGTAATCATAACGCAAACCGCGTGAAAATGCAATGCCTATGCCGGTTAAACCGGAAGGAAGCAGCTGCGTCATGCTTGCGGCTCACCAGGGACGGTTCGCCCCACCTCAGGCAGACATGGCCAAAATGGCAGGGCAAGGCGTCCCTGCCGAGCCTTCTTTTCCGAGAATGACACAGCCGTGGGAAGGAAGCAGCAGCGGATGATACCGTAAGCGGAGATTCGGGCGCGGTCAGCGGACGCGCAGCATGGTCCCGGCATGCTGGTATTCAAACGCGCCCATGTCTACGATGGCGTCGCTGATCCGCCGGTATCCATCGGCGTCCCGGGGATAGGGCTGCATCCAGTCCCGGTTGACCCCTGCATTGACGCAGGGTGATTCTTTCTGCAGATGGTAATCGCCGGCCGCCCAATTCGCAAAGGCAGGGTCGCTCTCGATGTTATTCGTCCCGGACACAACCCCGATGCCGCCGATGCAGCAATTGGTGAACATTCTTGTCCCGCCGTCAACATAAAGATTGCTGGTGGCGGGATAGTTCAGGGACGTGTTGAAATAACTGATGGTATTGTCGCAATGTCCCGCCAGGTTCAGGTGATAAATGCCGCCGCCGCGGTTGGTGGCGGCATTGCCCGCCACCGTGCAATTTTCCACCGCGCCCGAGGACACCAGGAAAATACCGCCCGCAACATTGGCGGCATTGCTGTATACCAGGCTGTTGCGGAGCATGCCGCCGTTATAGAACGAGACGCCGCCGCCCGCATTCGAAGAAAAATTGCCGCCGATCAAACAATGAGCGATGACGCCCACCCGCGAACACGCCACCCCGCCCGCCTGCCTCTGCGCCACCCCGCCGTAGGCGCTATTGCCGTAGATCACGCAATTCGATATGGAGACCAGCCCGTTTTTCTGCGCGGGATAGCCGATGTAATGCATGGTCATGATCCCGCCGCCGCCGCTGTGGGAAATATTGCCGATGATGGAACACCGTTCCACTGCGCCGGTGTAGGCAATATAAATACCGCCCCCGCCATAACGCTCGTCGGCCGTCCGGTTGGTCGCGACATTGTAGCTGATGATGGAGTCCGCGACGCGGCTGGCCAGGCCGGCATCGGACAGATAAATCCCGCCGGCGACGGAACCCTGGTTGCTGTTGATGGCGGGACATCCGGCGATTAAAGCGCCGTTCCGGGCATAGATTCCACCGCCCGTGAGCACCGCCTGGTTGTTGTTCACCGCGCAAACCATTGCCGTCGCGCTGTAAATCCAGAGGCCGCCGCCGTAACCGGCGCTGCTGTTATCCGCGATCACGCAATTGGAAATCCAGGATCCGGCGTCGGCGGCCACGCCCCCGCCAAAGCCCGCGGCGGCGGCCAAAGCGACATTGCCGCTCACCAGGCAATCCGCCATCTGCCCCAGGTTGTACACTCCGCCGCCATAAGTATTGGCCGTATTCAAAACGATATCGCAATTCCGCACCAGGCCGCTCTCGATATAAACGCCGCCCCCTTTTTTATCGGCTGCCATGTAGCCGTATGCGTATCCGTTGCTGACGGTGAAGCCATCCAGCACTCCACCCGACTGGACTGTCGCGCAGCGGTTGGAAACGGGCTTGCCGGCATAATAATCGCCGTCCAGCGATGTCTGCGCGCGTCCTACCAGGCTGGACACCACGATGGCCTTGTTGATGATGATCTGATTGGTCAGCCGGTAACACCCGTTGGAAACCAGCACCAGGTCGCCGGCTGAGGCGGCGCCGATGGCGTCCTGGATGTTGGTGGCGGCGTTGAGCCAGCTAGTGAAAGGGGCGCTGTGCCCGCCGTCCAGCGAGACATAGACCGTCTGGCCGGCCGGGAGAGGTTGCGCCGCGGCCAGGCCGCAACCAACCATGACTGCCATCCAATGCTTGATGTGATGCTGCATGTTTGTTCCTCCATTGCCGGCCAAACACCGGTCAGTCATGCGTAAACGGGCCGGG
>CAYXEK010000107.1:9060-12446 GCA_964463985.1 uncultured Verrucomicrobiota bacterium | reverse complement strand
TCAAATGAAAGGATAAGCTCATGTTGATCGGCGACGGACATGCCCATATCTATCCGCATTTTGACCTGGCGCTGGCTTTGGACAGCCTGTTGGAAAACCTGCGGAATCTGGCGGCGCCGGATGGACACCCGCCGCTTTTGCTGGCCTGCCTGGCGGAACGCGGGAATGCGGCGGTGTTCTGCGGCGGGGAATATCCCATGCGCGCCGGGCAATATGAAATCCAGCCTGGGCCGGAACCCGGCTGCCTGGCGGTGAAACGCGCGGGAGAAGACGCAATGTTCCTGGTGCTGGGACGCCAGTATGCCGCGGCGGAACGATTGGAAATTTTGGGCCTGGCCCTGCCGGAGGGCGGGGATTGGGATGGGTTGCCGGCCCGGGATATCATCCGGCAGGTGCGCCTGGCCGGCGGATTGCCGGTCTTGCCCTGGTCGCCCGGCAAGTGGTTTTTCCGGCGCGGGCGTCTGGCGGAGGCATTGGTCGGCGCCAGCCGGCCTGGTGAATTGTGGCTCGGCGACAATGCCTTGCGCCCCAAAGTCTGGCCGCTGCCGCGCTTGTTGCGCCGCGCGGAAGCGCGGGGAATTCCCTGGGTGCCCGGATCCGATCCGCTGCCTTTGCGGGGGGAGGAGCGCCGACTGGGTTCCTACGGCTTCGTCAGCCAGGAAGATTTCGATCCGGGACGGCCGGTGTCGGCTTTGCGCTCACTGCTGGCGCAGCCGCCCGGGTCTTTCCGGCCCGCCGGCCGCCGCGCCGGGACATGGGATGCCGCCGGCCGGATTGCGCGGAATTATTTTAGGCTTGCATTCGCCTGATTCCAGGCGTATAAATATTCACTTTATTGCGCCCATCGTCTATCGGTCAGGACACCAGGTTTTCATCCTGGGAAGAGGAGTTCGACTCTCCTTGGGCGTGCCATTTTCAATCTGGACTGACGGAAACAACCAGCCAAACGAAAAAGCCGGGGGATGATCAGGTTATGCCAAACATCAAGAGTGCCATGAAGCGTGTGCGGACTTCGGAAACCGCTCGCCAGCGCAACCGCGCGGTGAAATCGCGCGTAGCCACCGCCCGCCGCGATGTTTTAACGGAATGCGATACGCGCAACGTTGAAAAAGCCGGCCAGTCTTTCCGCGCCTATTGTTCCGTGTTGGACAAGGCGGCCAAGCGCGGGATCATCAAAAAGAACACCGCCATCCGCCGCAAACGCCGCGCCGCCGCCAAACTGGCGTCCGCCAGCGCGCCGCAAGCCGGTTAGATCACCAGGTTTCGACGACGATTTCCACCAGCCGCTTGGCCAGGTCTTCGGCGGCGTTGGGAAGCGCGTTTTTCTTGGCCAGCGTCAGGTTGCCGGCGAAGACGAAGGTCGCCTCGCCTTCCGCTTCGCCTTCATCAATCGTTTCGAGCGCGCCGCCGCGCTTCAGGCTGTACAACACCGTTACCCGCAGCCGGTATTCATTGGGCTTGGAACGATCCGCGCGGTCATAGCGCAACGGGTCCAGGTCCACCTTGACCAGCGAGCACTGCAGCACCAGGTCGGCCTGATCCATGCGGGCGATTTTCAGCGTGCCGTCTTTCTGGAATTCCTCGATGGCGGCCTTGGTGAGTTCGTGTTCCGCCAGCGGCTCGCCGGAGCGGTTGCCGAAAGTCGGAATGAAAATGGACTTGATTTCCGGCGGCAGGGTGCTGCCGAGACGATAACCGGCGCAGCCGGCTTGCAGCGCCAGCAGCAAAACCGCAAGCAGCGCGGTCAGGCTGCGCGGCGGCGGCCAGAGGTTCGATCGCATTATTTTTTCTCCTGGGCGGCCGCCTGCCGGCGGCGTTCAATTTCAGCTAGGCGGGCGGCGGCGGTGGCGTGCCAGCGCGATTCGGGGAATTCCCGCTCCAGGCGCTGATAGTAAATCCCGGCGGCGGTCAGCAGTTGCTCCGCCTTGGCGCCGTAATCGCCGGGATGGCGCGCCATGGAGTCATACAGCCGGGCCTGCCGGTACAAATCCCCGGCCTGCTCCAACTGCAATTCCTGCAAATACATGCGCACAGTTTCGGTCAGCGGACTGCGCGGGTAGGTGTTCAGGAACAACTGTTGCGCGGCCGCGGCCTGCTCGCGGAGACTGGCGTCGTTGGGATGGCGGTCGGCGAAATGCTTCCAGCAGCGGGCATGGCCGAAAAACGCCGCTTCCGCCTGAGGCGCCAGCGGAAAGCGCTGTTGGAAAGCGCCGTAAGCGTCCACGGCCAGTTCGTATTCCTTGTTTTTTTCGTAAATGCGGGCGATGCGGAACTGCAATTCCGCGGCGCGCTTCCAGGCCGGGGCGTTGGCGACTATTTGTTCAAACATCGGGATGGCTTCGGCTTCATCCTGGTAAGCAACGAAAAGCAGCCTTTTCCGGCGCGTGGCGATATGGTCGGCAATGGCGTATTGCTGTTCCAGCACTTCATCGTATGGGAAAAATCCCGCGTAAGTGTCGAGCAGGTACTGGTATTCTTCAAAAGCCTGTTTGTATTGGCCGCGTTGCTGCAGGATGCCGGCATACCGGAACTGGGCGATGGGCGCTTCCGGCGCGTTGGGCCAGGCGAAGGTCAGAATCCGGTAATGCCGGGCGGCGCTGCGGAGACTGCCTTCAGCGCGCAATTGATCGGCCAGCTTGAGTTGCGCTGCGGGCGTTGACTCCGCCGGCTGGCGGCGTTCCCACCAGTGCAGGGCGCGGCGGGGCTTGGCGGCGGCCGGCGCGGCGGGCATGCCGGCGCCGGGCGGCTCCGCGCCGGAAAATTGGGCGGACAAGGGCGCGGCCGCCAGCAGCATGGCCAGCCCTAGCAGGCTGATTTTTTTCACGGAATGCATGAAAACATAGGTTAGCCAAAGTTGCCCGCAAGTCAAGGCTGGAAATTTCACCGCGCCATTCCGGCCGCGGCATCGTCATGCCCGGCCCCGGCGGCCCTCTCAAAGACAAATCCGGCCAGAATGGCGGGGCGCCCGTCTTCCCCGGGAATCAAACAACCACCGCGGCGAGGCAGGGCTGTGTCATTCTCGGAAAAGAAGGCTTGGCAGGGACGCCTCGCCCTAGCATTTTGGCCATGTCTGTCTGAGGTGGGGCGAACCGTCCCTGGCGAGCCGCAAACATGACGCAGCCGTGCGCGGCAAGGGCGGGCGCCCGGAAAAATAATTGACAGGCCGGCGCCGGCTGGTAGCATGTTGGCTTGTCAAGCAAGCCGTTTCCCAGGGCGCGCTGCCCGGCCAAAATAAATATCTATGCATTCCGCGCTGGTCATTCTTTTAAGCGGCGGGTTGGATTCCACCACGCTGCTGCACCACCTCCGGCGTACCCGTCCGGGGGCGGCAATTCACGCCCTGACTTTTAATTACGGCCAGCGCCACGCGCGCGAACTGGAGTGCG
>CAYXEK010000107.1:0-8960 GCA_964463985.1 uncultured Verrucomicrobiota bacterium | reverse complement strand
ATTCACGCCCTGACTTTTAATTACGGCCAGCGCCACGCGCGCGAACTGGAGTGCGCCGCCTGGCAGGCGGCCGCGGCCGGCGCCGCGGCGCATACGATTTTGGATTTGGATGTTTTGCGGCAACTGACCGGTTCCGCCACGGCGCTGATTGCCGGCGCGCCCGTCCCGGCCCTGGCGGAGCTGGCGCCCGCGCAGCTTGACCAGCCGCCCACTTATGTGCCCCACCGCAATCTTGTGCTGCTGGCCCTGGCGGCCGCTTATGCCGAGGCGCGCGGCATCACGGAGGTGTTTTACGCGGCCCAGCGCCAGGATTTTTACGGGTACTGGGATTGCACGGAAGATTTCCTGCGGCGGACCAATGATTTGCTGGCGCTCAACCGGCGCGCGCCGGTGACGGTCCGCGCGCCGTTTGCGGCGCTGGACAAGTCCGCAGTATTGCAAATCGGTTTGCAATCGGGCGTGGATTACTCCCATACCTGGACCTGCTACCGCGGCGGTGCGCAAGCCTGCGGCATCTGCCCCGCCTGCGTCGAACGCCTGGCCGCATTCCGCGCCGCCGGCGCGGCGGACCCCCTGGCATATGCCCCGGCCGCCGGCCCAGGCGCAATGGCCGGCCGGGTTGAGCCGTAAACCCGCCCTCCCGCCGGCCTGACGCCACTGCAACCTGGCGCTGGCATTGCGATTTTGCTTGTGTTGCGCATTGTTTTAGGCAGAATGCAAGACCAATTCCGCCGACGATGGTTCCAAAACATTATTTTTCAGCCGCAGCGCAAATCAAAGGGAACAGCAGATGAAAAAAATATGCAACCATATCGCCGCGCTGGCGGTATTTTGCAGTTGCGGCATTGTTTTAAACGCGGCCGGTGAAACCAACGCCCCCACGCCCGCCAATCCACTGCGCCTGACCCTGCCGCCCGTTGTGCATGCGGCGCCGGGACGGGAAATCAACATTTATTTCGACAACATCCTGCTGGCGCCCAATCTGGCGGACTATTTGTTCGATGTGGAATGCGGTAAGGGACGGCAGCAATCCGAACGCTGGACCTTCACCCCCGCCACCAACGACGTTGGCGACCATGATTTGCGCATCGCGGTCCTAAATGCGGCCAATGCCGAAATCGCCGCCGCCACCACCTGCGTCAGGGTGGCCGCCGCCGATGCCGGCGCCGGCCGGCCCCTGACCTGCCTGATCATCGGCGACAGTTTGACCGCCAACAGCGCCTATCCCGCCGAATTTTATGAATTATGCCGCGCGCCGGGCAATCCCGCGCTGACCTTGATCGGCAACCACACCAACGCCGCCCTGCCAGATATCCGCCACGAAGGTTACGGCGGGTGGACCGCCGCCCGGTTCGCCACGTTTTACTCGGAGGACGATACACTGCCGTCCGGCCGGCGCGGACGCAGCCCTTTCATGTTTGCCGGCCCCGCCGGCGCGCCGGAGTTTGATTTCAACCGGTATGTCCGCGCATGCGGCCTGGAGCGGGGCCCGGACGTAATCACCATCTGCCTGGGAATCAATGACAATTTCCGGGCTACGGACGAAACCATTGACGCCAGCATTGACGGAATGATGTTGTACCTGAACCAGATGATTGCCGCTTTCCATGCCGCTCGGTCTGACACCGTGATCGGGCTGTTTCTGATCCCGCCGCCGGCGGCGACGCAGGATGCCTTCGGGTCGAATTACAAATGCACCCAGACCCGCTGGCAGTACCGCCGCAACCAGCACCGGGTGGTCGAGCGCATGCTGGCCGAGTACGCCGGCCGCGAGCAGGAAGGCATCGAATTGATTCCGGCTTACGTGAACCTGGATACCGTGAATAACTACCCCAAGATCACCGCGCCGGCCAACGCCCGCACCGCGGTGGAAGTCACCCGCCTGAGTAACGGCGTCCATCCCTCCCGGGAAGGCTATCACCAGATGGCCGACTCGCTGTATTGCTGGCTGAAGAACTGGTGCACGGCCGCCGCTGCCGCGCCGTAAGGCCGCATCCCGCGCCCCACGTCTTAACTCGGATATGCCTATAATCGTGCGCCAGGCGGTTTCCTGCCGCCAGTTTGCGCCGGGACGGCGCCGACGGCAAATAAAGCCGGACAATTCTCATGGCGAACGGAGCTAATATGATCGCGCGCGGACGGATGGCGGGGTTGGGGTTGGGCTTGCTGGCGACGGTATTCTGGGCGAGTTTGTATGTGGTTACCCGCCTGCTTTTCGGCAATTTCACGGTGGATCCGTTAACCCTGACGTTTCTCAGGTTCCTGATGGCCAGCGTGTTTTTTGTGGGGCTGGCGGCGGCCATGGGCCGCGGCCGGGAATTGTTCCGCGCCCTGGTCCGGCATGGCTGGACTTTCGCCTTCCTGGGCTTGACCGGGGTTTTCGGGGAAGGCGCCCTGCAGTTTTATTCCCTGCAATACACGACGGCGGCCCGCAGTTGTTTGTTCGCCAACGCTTCGCCGATTCTGACGGCGCTGATCGCCGCCATGCTGCTGAAAGAGCCCATTACCCGGCGCATTGCCGCCGGGATGGCCGTGGGCCTGCTGGCGATGATCCTGGGCATGGGCGGCCAGGCCGGGAGCGACCAGTTCATGGGCCGCAGCAGTTACACGGGCGATCTGCTGGCGCTGATGTCGGCGGTCTGCTGGTCGGTTTACACGGTCGGCGGTATCGGCGTGACCCGTCAATATGGCGGCTTGATCAGTGCCTCCGCCGCCATGCTGGCGGGCACCGCGATCACGCTGGCGTTTCTGCTGGCTACCGGGCGCCCGGTGTTTCCCGCCATGCCCGCGCCGGTCTGGTGGGGCATGGCATACCTGGGGGTGGGCGCTTCGGGATTGGCCTACGTGGCCTGGTTCAGCGCTTTGAAATATCTCAAGGCCGGCGAACTGGGGGCGTTTGGCTATCTTTCCACCATGATCACCGCCGCCCTGGCCATGCTGCTGGTGAAGGAACGGCTGACGCTCACGTTTGGGATTGCCTTTGCGGGAGTGTTGCTGGGCGTCTGGCTGATGGCCGCGCCGGGCCGGCGGAAATGACGGCGTGCGGCGTCTTGGTGCATGCTCCCACTCTTGGCGCGCTGGGCAGGCAACGGAAATACCGGGACAGCAATATTTTCCACAAAAAAGCAAATCTTTCCAGTTGCGGGACAATGCTTGCAGGGATACATTCCATCGCAACGGCTGCCGCACATTTCCGGCATGCTGCGGCATAGTTTTGGTTGCGCTTGGCAATTCTAGGGACTTAATTGGATGCGTCTCGAGAACGCCAGGACATGATAACCTGCCTGTTCGCCGGCCTGATCGCAATACTTCCGGCAACGTTGCTAGTGAAACAGGATGTGTCTGTCTACACACCGGCGGCAAACCGGAGCGCCGTCGGAAGCGCGCGCCGGCAAAGCCGGATCGGCCTAACGCAACCCCGGCCGTGAAATCAAACAAGCTGCCTTGGAGGAATATATGATCGCGCGCGCACGGCTGGCGGGATTGGGGTTGGGATTGCTGGCGACGGTATTCTGGGCGAGTTTGTATGTGGTTACCCGCCTGCTTTTCGGCAATTTCACGGTGGATCCGTTAACCCTGACGTTTCTCAGGTTCCTGATGGCCAGCGTGTTTTTTGTGGGGCTGGCGGCGGCCATGGGCCGCGGCCGGGAATTGTTCCGCGCCCTGGTCCGGCATGGCTGGACTTTCGCCTTCCTGGGCTTGACCGGGGTTTTCGGGGAAGGCGCCCTGCAGTTTTATTCCCTGCAATACACGACGGCGGCCCGCAGTTGTTTGTTCGCCAACGCTTCGCCGATTCTGACGGCGCTGATCGCCGCCATGCTGCTGAAAGAGCCCATTACCCGGCGCATTGCCGCCGGGATGGCCGTGGGCCTGCTGGCGATGATCCTGGGCATGGGCGGCCAGGCCGGGAGCGACCAGTTCATGGGCCGCAGCAGTTACACGGGCGATCTGCTGGCGCTGATGTCGGCGGTCTGCTGGTCGGTTTACACGGTCGGCGGTATCGGCGTGACCCGTCAATATGGCGGCTTGATCAGTGCCTCCGCCGCCATGCTGGCGGGCACCGCGATCACGCTGGCGTTTCTGCTGGCTACCGGGCGCCCGGTGTTTCCCGCCATGCCCGCGCCGGTCTGGTGGGGCATGGCATACCTGGGGGTGGGCGCTTCGGGATTGGCCTACGTGGCCTGGTTCAGCGCTTTGAAATATCTCAAGGCCGGCGAACTGGGGGCGTTTGGCTATCTTTCCACCATGATCACCGCCGCCCTGGCCATGCTGCTGGTGAAGGAACGGCTGACGCTCACGTTTGGGATTGCCTTTGCGGGAGTGTTGCTGGGCGTCTGGCTGATGGCCGCGCCGGGCCGGCGGAAATGACGGCGTGCGGCGTCTTGGTGCATGCTCCCACTCTTGGCGCGCTGGGCAGGCAACGGAAATACCGGGACAGCAATATTTTCCACAAAAAAGCAAATCTTTCCAGTTGCGGGACAATGCTTGCAGGAATATCTTCAATTGCATCGGCATGCCGCGGTGTGGCAGCGGGTGCCAATAACGGAGAAAAAATATGCGTGATTTGATCCGATACGCGAAAATTGCCCTGCTGGGCCTGGCTATGCGCGCTGGCGCCGACGGCATCCCCGAAATCCGGATTCCGTGTGGAGGAGAAGCGCCGCTCATTGACGGTATTGTAACGGATGCCTGCTGGTCGGCGGCCGCGCTGCTGGATGAATTCCATCAGGTCGGGGGTGGCTCCGGCGCCGTCCCCAGGCATCAGGTGCGCGTTTTGCGTGATTGCCGCTGGCTTTACGCGGCTTTCACGGTTGACCAGCCGGAAGATCAGCGCGACCCGCCGGTATATGACAAGCATGATCAGCCGATTCAGCGCGAGGATAATGTTCAGGTATCATTCGATCCCGGCACGGACGGCCAACTATTTTATCAGTTTCTCGTCAACAAGGCCAATACCCGCGCTGATTTCCGGATGACTAAAGCCAAAGGACGCGAACGCGAGGAATGGAATATTCCCTGGAAATCGGCGGTTACAACCGATCCCCGTGGCTGGCAAGTTGAAATTGCACTGCCGCTCGCACTTCTGACCGAGGTGGGCCAACCCGGGCAGGCGCGGATGAATTTCATCATTGATTGTTTTCTGGTGGAACGCGATGACTGTCGGGTGAAGATGGGAGTGCAGCGCGATTACCGGACTTGGGCGCCGTTAACGGGCAGTTCTCCGGCCAATGCCTGGACGGAGGCCAAACAATTCGGCCGTCCAATTGACTTTGAACTTGACGGGATCATTGCGCCGGTTTTGCCTTACATCAAAGAGGCGGCTATCAGCCGGTATTATACCACGAATGGCGCCGTGTTTTATAATATTAACGCGGAACTTTTATTGTTCAGTTCGGCGCGAGGCTCGGCGATTCTGGCGGTTAGCGACAAACAGGGTGACGGCAAGGCGAAGATGACCGAACAGCTTGTGCCGCTCGACGGGAGTGTTGCGCGCATGCCGGTGTGCGTGCCGGTTCCGGTTGAAGCGATGGCGGAGCGCGCAGTAACCTTGCGCCTGCTTGATGGCGCTACGCGCGAGGTGTGGCAAACACTGGCGATCGAGGATTTGTCGGCCTTGAATTTATTTTCAGCGTACCTGGATCGGGATTATTACACGACCGAACAGTCAGCGGTTGCCGTGTGCCGGATAAATTTACCGCAGGATGAATTGCAAGGGATGCGTTTGGTAGCGCGTTTGGGCAAAGAAGAGCTTGCTGTCATGGAAAATCTGGAGGCGGTAACGAAATTTGCCGTTCCGCTTCAAGCCGTGCCGGTTGGCGGGCAGGTGTTGCGTCTGGAGTTGGTTTCCGCCGCCGGAACGTCAGGATCCAGCGTAGAGCTATGCCTGAGCAAACAGACCCCGCGGCCCGGTTGTGAGTGGAAGGTAGACCGGGAAAATTATCGCCTGCTGGAAAACGGCCGGCCGTTCTTCCCTCTTTTTATGGTCATGGCCGGAATCAAACCATCGGATGAATATGCTTTTGCCGAAATGGCGGAAGCCGGATTTAATACCATGCTTCAATGGACATATCGCCCGGATGGCGATCGTTCCAACCCGGAGGGCGATCAGGTCAAGGACATTGTTGCCTATCTTGATGCGGCCGCCCGACATGGACTCAAGGTCATTGCCGCGCCGGATATGAATTATGTGCCTTTTAATGAACGGACAATGGTCAAGGATCCCGGGAAACTGTTGACTCCTGCCGAACTTGCGGCAGTTAATCGCGAATTCAATCGCGAGACCTGTTCATTGGGGATCAACAGCAAGGATGTGATTCTTTCGGCCATTCCCGGGCGTGAAGCGCAGGTAAAAACCGCTGTTTTAATGGAGTATTTGGACAATCAAATGCCATACCTAACGCCCATCATTCAGACGGCCATGCATCATCCGGCGCTGGCGGCATTTTTTATTTTTGATGAGCCGCTGGTGAATATCGAGTTTGGCCAGATTCCGGTTGGCCGTGAATTCTACCGCCGCATCAAAACTATGGATGGATATCACCCGGTTTTTGTCAACTGGAATCCGGGGATTTATCAATGCCCTGATGAGTGGTTTGACTGGATGGATATGCTGGGTATTGATCCTTACTGGACACCGGAATATTCCGGCGGCAGCGGAACGATTGATTATGTGGCTTGGATGATACATCATTTGACGAAAAAGGCGGAACGTTTGCGGACAGTTCCAACGGTTTTGATGCAAGGCGCCGAATACAGCGGGATTTTAAAAAGAGCCTTAACCCCGGCGGAACAAATCTGCCAGACTTATCTTGCCTTGATTCATGGCGCTAAGGGCATCGGATATTTCTGCTACCCGGAGCGGGCGCAGGTCAATTGGGACACCTTGCGTGAACTGGCGCGCCGTATGAAACTGCTGGGTCCAATCTGCCTTGAGCCGGCTGTGCTTCAGGAAGTTGCCTATGCGGACGGTCCTTATGATTTTGATGCGCGGCAGATGCCCGATGTCCAGGTGTCTTTAAAGCGCAATCCGGCAGGCGGCTTGGTTCTGCTGGCGGCCAGTGTGGCTAATCGTCCGGTTGCCGTTCAATATGGACTTTCATTGCCGGCAAACGGAGGAGCGGTGAGCGAGATTTTCAGCGGCGCCAGATATCAAGTTGCGGATGGCGGGTTTACCGATACGCTGGAGCCGCTGGGTGTGCGCGCTTATCGTTTGTTGCCTGCCAAGGCGGAAGAATTATCTGCTGCCTTGGAGGCCAACCCTGTCAAAATCACGGTTGCCATGAGCCCGCAGGGAGAATTACCTCCGCCGACTGTTGCCTATGGTCGGCATGGACGCATTAAAATGAAAAACCTGGCGCCGAATCCGAGTTTGGAGGAAGAATCCATTCCCGGCCGTCCCGATTACTGGCGCCAGACTGGAACCCCCCTGAAGCCATGGGAACGCATCGGCGGTTCCAATCAAGTGTGGGGCTTGACCACCAATACGCCTTACCATGGCGCTAAATGCCTGGAAATGATTTCGGAAAGCGGCGCATGGCGATTTGTATATTTGAATTTGCATACCAGGCATCTGACGCCGGAAAAATATGTTTTTTCCGCATGGTTGCGCGCGGACAGGGATGGCGCGATTGTCAGGCTGCGCGCCGGCAAAAAAGGCGATACGTCTTTTCAAATTAATCGCCAATGGCAACGCTGCAGCGTTGCTTTCGAAGCCGGGTCAGGCACCAGCATGCTGGGTGTCAATTTTGCGGCCGATGCCGGAACCACTGTCTGGGTGGATGCCTTGCAGGTCGAACGCGGCGCCGCGGCGACGGAATTTGAGCCGTAACCCGCGGCAGTTAAAGCTTGGGGTGCTATGGGGAAACTTATTGCATGTCTGGCATGCCTGTTGGTCAGCCTGCCCGTGCCGGCGTCAGTTGTTTTTGAGTCCGGTACGCGCACGCTGGTTGTGGCTGACTTTACCGAGTCTGCGCCGGCGCGCCTGGAATCGCTGTTGCGCGCTGACCGCGCCAATGGCTGGAACCTGGTCCGGAAGGATGCCGGCGCGCAAACTTATGCCGTTAACGCCAACCTGCAGGTTGGCCGGAATGACGGTTCTGAAACTTGGATGCAAATCGGATGCCCGCTGCTCACCAATGAAACTTTGATCCTGAACGGGACTTTGATTCTTGCGCCTTACCTGGTGGTCGGCGTGAACGACCGCTACGCTCCCGCGCGCGTCAACCGCTTAACCTTGGGCAACCGCACAAACTCCGCCATCCGGGCGGCGCTTAAGATCAGCGGGGAAGACCACACGGTGTTTTCCGGCAAGTTGCCCGATGGACGCGGGGGATGGCAAAACGGATATGGCGGCGAGTTGCATATTTATCATGGCGTGCTTGCATCGGCGGGCGGGCGGCGGGAAATCCCCCGCCCATATTGGTCAGGGCTGGTCACCCTTTACCGCGCGCGGGTTGCCGGGTTTAAAGCTGCCGCTTTGTTCGGCGCCGCCCGGCATCGCACGTCAATCCACGGGTCGATTTTTGAAAATAATGCGTCTGTTTTCGGCTCGCCGGATCAGGCGGCGGAAGGCTGCTGCTTCCGGGAAAATGCCGCGGTCATTACAGGTATTCAGGGCAACACCATCCTTTTGCATGGCTGCCGGTTTGAACGCAATGCGTGCAATTGGCAGTTGACCAGCGGCGGCAATATTGAATTGACGGATTGCCAGGTTTCTCCCGGCGCGCAGCCGGATGTTTACGCGGCGCAACCTGGCCGGATCAGCCGGGCTGTTTTCCGCCGGCAAGTGGTAGTCCGTGTGGAAAATGATGCCGGCGAGCCTGTCGCCCGGGCGCGCGTCCGCGCAGTTCCCCGTGAGCCGGGGGCAGATCTGGTCGCCAATAATTACGCCATCACCGGAACGGATGGATGCACACCGGGCGCCGGCGATGCCCGCGCTATTATTTTAACCCACAGCATAA
>CAYXEK010000106.1:0-12616 GCA_964463985.1 uncultured Verrucomicrobiota bacterium | reverse complement strand
CAGTCATTTTTGACCGGTTATTGGATACAGCGGGCCGGCCGGCTGATCGCTGCCGCCGCCGCGGTCTGGACGGCGGCGGTTCTGCCGGCGACGGCCGTCACCTATTACGTTGCCACTAATGGCAGCGATGCCGCCGGCACGGCGGGCACCGCCTGGGAAACGGCGTTCCGCACCATCAGCAATGCCGTGGCCAAGGCGCAGACGAATGCGCTCAACCACGTGGTGGTTTCGAACGGCGTCTACCCGATGACCGCTTACGTGCTGGTCACCAATGGCATCAGTATCCGGGCGTTCAGCGCCAATCCCGCCGACACCCTGGTGGACGGACAGGGAACCATCCGGCCTTTCTACATGCTCCACACCAATGCCCTGCTGAGCGGTTTTACCATCAGCAATGGATACGATCTTTCGTATGGGGGCGGCATCTTTCTGCGGCAGGGAACGGTCAGCAATTGCGTCGTCACCCATTGCACATCGCCGGCCGGCGGCGGGGTCCTGATGTGGAGCGGCAGCACGCTGACCCACAGTGAAATTATCCATAACTATTGCCCCAGCGCCTCGGGCGGCGGCGGCGGGGTTAATTTATCTCAATCCGGCTGTTTGGTGGCGTCGTGCCGGATCGCCTTCAATGTGTCCACGAATAACGGCGGGGGCGTTAATATCGAGTCCGGCGGCACCGTCATTGACTGCGAAATTCACGACAACAGCGCCACCAATTACGGCGGCGGGATTTATGTGCGCGCCGGTAATGGCGTTGTCATACGCAATTGCCGGATTGATCGCAACCAGGCGGTTGCCTTGCGCGGCGGCGGCGTGGCCTTGCAAGCCACCGTCGGCGCCACCTTGCTGGAAAACAGCGCCATCAGCAGCAACGCCGCGCCGCGCGGCGGCGGCGTTTATATCGTCGGCGCCTACGGCCAGGTGCGCAATTGCCGGGTGAGTTACAACACCTCCCTTGTGCACCCGGCGGAAGGCGGCGGCATGTATTTGGATAATGGCCTGGTGGAAAACTGCACCATCGTCAGCAACCGGGCTTACAGCCCCGTTACCTTCGGCGGCACCGGCGGCGTGCATAACCGGGGCAGCGGCGCCGCGTATTCCGGCGGCAAACTGCGGAATACGATCGTTTATTACAACACCGCGACGGCGAATTCCAATTATTTCAACGACAATGGCGGCGGCAGCATTACCAATTGCTGCCTGGCGCCGACGAACATATACGGGTCCGCCAATACGTCGGCCGAGCCGGTGTTCATTGATCGGGATGCCGGCGATTTCCGCCTGCAGAAATCATCGCCCTGCATCAATACCGGCTTGATTCAGGCCTGGATGGCGGGCGCACAGGATCTGGATGGCCGCCGGCGGGTGGACCTGTTCAGCGGAATGGTTGACATGGGCTGCTACGAATACGTGCCCGTCGGAACCATGTTCGGCTTCCGGTAAGACCGCGGCTTCAAGGCGGGCCGCCCCTGGCAGAGCGGCTCGGCACAGCCTCGCCCTCCATGTATGAATCATCGTGTTTTTTGGAGGGCGAACCTGTGGGGAGCCGTACAGGGCGAACTGATTAAAATTACAGGATGAAGACGTGTGAAAAAATCTGAGTGGAAATTCCCCCTGCCGCGCCCGCATTGCGGCGTGGTTCTGGGCAACGGCTGTTTCGGGACGCTGGTGTGGGGGGGCGGCAGCCGGCTTTCCCTGACGGTTAACCGCGCGGACTGCTGGGATCGGCGCGGCGGCGAGTTGATTGCCGAGGGCGTGTCCTACGACAATCTATGCGCGGCGTACGACCCGGATCATCCGGAAAAACTTGCCCCGGTGTTCCGGCCCCAGCCGGCGGACCGCCCGGCCGGCTGGTTCCGCTCCACGCGGTTGCCGGGGGGCCGGTTCGAGTTGGAACTGGCGCCGGAAACCGTTTTGGAGCAAGCCGTTCTTGAATATCGCAAGGGCGAGTTGACGGTGGAATGCCGGCAAGGCCGGGCGGTCCGCCGGTTGCGCCTGTTGCTGAGCCCGGAGCGCGACCTGCTGGCGGTGGACGATCCGGAAAAGTTGATCCAATCCGTCCGGGCGCGGCCGGGCTGGGAGTGGGTGGCGGCGGAGTTGCGGGCCGGCGGCTACGCCGCGCCGGAAATGCTGGATGCCGATGGCGAATGCGGCTGGGTGCAGCCTTGCCCCGCCGATCCGGCGCTGGCGGCGCTGATGCGCCGGGCCGGCCCGGGCTGGGTCTGCAGCCTGAAACTGGGCGCCGATGCCGCGACCGCGCTGACAGCGGCCCGCGCGGAATGCGCGGATTTCTCGGTGCAATCCTTGACGTCGGCGCGGCGCACCGCGCGCGGCTGGTGGGAACGTTACTGGCGGACGGCGCCCCGGGTCCGGCTGCCGGCCGGTTTTTACCAGGCGTTTTTAAAATACGCGCTGTATAAATTCGCCTGCGCCACCAGCCCCGCCGGCGG
The DNA here is from genome assembly GCA_964463985.1 of uncultured Verrucomicrobiota bacterium. GTDB lineage: Bacteria > Verrucomicrobiota > Kiritimatiellia > JAAZAB01 > JAAZAB01 > JAXGPF01. The sequence goes on along the minus strand of CAYXEK010000106.1, from coordinate 10,166 downwards.
CGTGCCGGCCGGCTTGCAGGGGCCCTGGATTGAAGAATACCAGACCGCGCGCTGGGGCGGCGACTACCATTTTAACGTCAACATCCAGCAGATTTACACCGTCGCCTTCCCCGCCAATCATCCCGAACATCTCCTGCCGTTGTTCGACATGCTGGAGTCGGAGCCGTTTCAAAAAGTCATGCGGCGGCATGCCCGCATCCTTGCGGGGATTGACGACGGCCTGGCATTGACGCACACCACCAACGACCGCGGCGCCGCCGTGGGCGGAGTCAGCGGGCCGGGCTGTGTGCTTGACCATGCGGCGCTGGGCTGGCTGGCCCAGTTATACTGGCTCTATTACCGTTATACCGGCGATGTGGAATTTCTGCGCGTCCGCGCTTGGCCGTTCCTGCGCGGCGTCATGCGGACGTATGAAGCCATGTTGACGGAAAAGGATGGGCGGTTGCATCTGCCGCTGGGAATTTCCGCCGAATACCGCAACCATAAGGGGCACACCTGCGGTCCCAACCCGTCCTACCAACTGGCCTGCATCCACATGCTGGCCCAGGCTCTGCTCGCTGCCGCGGACGTCCTGGGCGAACCGCCCGCGCCGGCCTGGCGGGCCATCGAGCAAAAATTGCCGCCTTACACCCTGATCGGCGACCTGAACGAGCGGCGGATTGCCGTTTGGGAAGGGCAGGACCTGGATATCTGCCACCGCCATCACTCGCACCTGGCGTGCATCTATCCCTTTGATTCGCTGGGCGCGGCGGCGTGGGACGATCCGGCCGTCCGGGCAGTGGTGGATAATTCACTGGATCACTGGATTTTAAAAGGCATGGGCCAGTGGAGCGAATGGTGCATGCCCTGGGCGGCGATCATTCAGGCGCGCCTGGAATTGAACGAGGCGCCGCTGGCCATGCTGGAGACCTGGCGTCGCTTGTTCGTCAACGAGGGGCTGGCCACGGTTTATCTGCCGAAGTTCCGCGGCATTTCCGCCCACCGGCGCGCCGACATCCTGCAGCCGCGCGAGCAGAACGAGATCATGCAGTTGGATGGCACGATGGCTGCCGCCACCGCCCTTTATGAATTTCTGGCCCATACCCATGCCGGCCTGACGCGCATCTTCGCGGGCGTGCCGGCGGAATGGCGGCATGTGTCGTTCAAAAACATCCGCCTGCCCGGACCGTTTCTTGTGAGCGCGGTCCGTAAGGATGGCGCGGCCGAGCAGGTGAAAATATTCGCGCCGCAAGGCGGCGCCATCCGCGTGGCCGTGGCCGGCCGGACCCGGATGCAACTGGCCGGCCGCCGCCGCCCGGCTGCCGCCGTGGCGCTGCCGGTGACCATCAACCTGCGTCCGCGCGAAACCGCCTGGCTGCGGGCGCTTTAAAATCGCGGCCGCGGCGGATGATCAATGCCTGCGCCAGCAGGCCTAGCAGGGCCATTGCGGCGCACATGCCATAGGCGGCCATAGCATTCACGCTGCCGTAGATCAGACCGCCGACCACCGATCCCATGACGACGCCGCCGCTGACTACGCCCTCGTGAATGGCCATCTGCCAGGACCGCCGGTTGGCATCGCCAGCGACACTGGAGGCGCCGTGAAAAATACTGTTGGAATAGGCGAAAGCCATCATGGCGCCCAGCCCGGCCGACAGCGCCATGAACTGCCAGGCTGAACGCGCCGGAATTAATCCCGCGCAGAGTATGGCGGTCAGCACCAGGCTGATCATCATCGGCTGGCAGCGGTAATGCCAGAATTTAAACCAGCCGAAGGCGCCCAGGAAAATCGAGTAAGCCAGTACGCGGAACAACTGGATCACTCCGACAAGGCTGCGGCTGAATCCCAGTTGATTTTTTGCGGCGATGGGAAAGACATTCATGATTACGCCCAGTGAGATGAAGACGGCAAAGGCGCCCACCCACCCGGCGACCGCCAGCGACCTTGGCGCAGCCGCGGCGCCGGCAGTTTCGCCGACCTGCGCCGGCGCATTGTCGGCGAGGTGCGGCAGCGCCAGGAGGGCGCCCAGGATCAGGCAGGCGGCAGACAGGTAAATGGTGGCGGAGACCGCCAATGGCAGGGCGGTGTTAATGTCGCTGAGCCAGCCGGCCAGGCCCTGGCCCAGAATGGAACCGCTGCTCCAGGCCAGGCTGAACCAGCCCAGGGCGCGGCCCAGGCGCGGCCCCTCGATGCCAGCCGACAGCCACCCCATGATCGGCGGCCAGAACAGGGCCACCGACAGGCCGAAAACGGCATAAAACAATCCGGCCCAAAACAGGGTTGGCGCCAGGCAGATGGCATATACCGTAACGGCAAGCAGACTTGTAGCCGCCAGCAGGCTGTGGCGCGGATGCAGGCGGGTAGCCAGAGGGCGCAGCAAGAAGCATCCGATAACGTAAAATACCGACCAGACGGCGGCTACCATGCCGACCTGCGCCGGCGTGGCGTGCAAGCGATCATCGGCGAAAAACACCATGCCCAGCACCGCCATGCCGCCGGCCAGGCCGGCCAGGAAGGCCATGGGATAGATGACCGCCGTTTTGCCGATCGGAGAGTTCAGCAACCGCTGAAGTTGCAACCGCTGTGTTATAAAATGCAATGGCACGATTATTTCCCTGCCCGCCAGCCGGCCAGCCGGCGGGTATCCGCCCAAAAGCAGACTCGGCAGGAGTTGGAGCGGGGAGATTGCCAAAGCGCCGCGCGGGTGTCAAGCGTCAGACGGGATAGAAGATCAATGTAGTGCCGCACGGTGTGCGGCATCTGTTCCGCGGGATGTGCCGTTGCCGGAGCGGAAACGACAGACCGGCATCTCGCCCGCCCTTGCCCTATGGCGGAAAAAACGAACAGTTAAGCGAAGCAGGGCGCGGGCGGCTCGTCCGCGCCCCGCTATGCCGCCGGTTATTGCTTTGATTTTTCGATGATTTCCCGGGCTTTTTCCTTACCGCCCAGACCGAAAGCCAGGCCCAGCGCCAGGGCCGCGCCGCCCAGCACGGCGCTGACGGCCGTGATGACGATTTGTTCGCTCACCCCGAGCTGGTCCAGCGCCATGCCGGCGCCAAGGAAGATGATCGCATAGCGCGCGATAATGGCCAGCAGTTTGGCGTGCGGTGAGCCGGAAGCGGCTTGCGCCACCAGGCCGCCGACGTATTTGCCAAGGCTCAAGGCGGCAAACAGGATTACCAGACCGACCGCGAGATGCGGCAGGTAGCGTACAATGCTGTCCGTCAATGCCGCCAATTGCTCAAATCCGAGGCTCGCCAGCGCCTGCTGCGCCGTCAGCAGCAAAATTACCGCCATCACCACCGCACCGGCAATGGCGGAAAGAGTCGCCTGGCCTCTGGGCTTGAGGAATTCCAGTCCGATCTTATCCGGCAGCGCGTCAAAACCAATGCCTCTCAACAGCGACTCGACCAGGCCGCGCACCACCTTGGCGATGGCGTAGCCGACGATGACGATCACTGCGGCCACGATGATGGCCGGCACGGCCGCCAGGACGGCTTCCAGGGTGGTCTTGACAGGATCGGCAATGGCCTTGATTTGCAGGGCATCCACGGCGGAAATAATGATCGGCACCAGGATGAAGAAATAGGCGACCAGGCCGGCGATGCCGGAAAGTTTTTTACCGCCGGCCACTTTGTCAAAACCGAGCTTGCGCGCGCCTTCATCCGCGCCGACCGTAGCCAGGAAATTTGTCGTCAATTCGCGGACAATCGTGGCCACGATGCTGCCGACAAATACTATAATTGCGGCGGCGATGATGTTGGGAAGGAATGCCAGGGTCTTGGCCAGCATCTCCTGCAAGGGGGCGACCAGGGATTGTTGTCCCAGGGCGTCCAGGAAAGGCGGAATACCGAACAGCAGGATCATGTAAAACAGCAAACGCCCCAGCATGGCGCTGGGTCCGATTTGTTCGCCCTTGATCTCGCGCGCGGGGAAATATTTGGCTGCCCGGGTATCAAACTTCAGTGCGCCCAGCCCCTTGGTCACGCCGACTTTCACCAACGCGGCCACGGCCCAGTAAACGAAGAGAATCACGGCCGCCTTGAGCAGGTTCGGGATGACGCCCACGATTTTATCAACGATGTTTTGCAGCGGTCCGGCCACCATCTGCAGGTTCAGGGCATTGAAGAAAGCAATGAAGCCAAAGAGCAGTATTACCCACTTGACCAGGCCGCCGGCCATCTGTTCCAGCGAGCGCTTTGTGCCGTCGGGCTTCTGCAGCATTTTGGCCAGTCCAAGTTCCTGCGCAGCCCGGTTATCCAGGCGGGTCATCCCCAGCAGCTTGGTTACCAGGCCGCCGGCGAGCCGGGCGACGATCCAGAAGGCGATCAGCAGGATAATGGCTTTGATCACGCCGGGCAGCGCGCTGGAAGTGCGTTCCAATGCCGGGATGACGGTTTCGCGCAAGATGCTCCGGCCCTGTTCCGCGACCGCGCCGCCGCCGCTTTTCAGCGCGCCGCCGAGTTCGCCGCCGGCTTCCTCCATGCCGCGGACTACATCCCGCGTGGTTTCAGCGGCGGCGCCGCCGAGTTCCTTGCCCGCTTCCACAACGGATTTGGCCGGAGTTTGCGGAGATTGCTCTCCCCCGGCATTCTGGGCGGATATCCAGGTTGCCGCGCCCAGCGCGACTGCGAGCGCCAACTGCAGTTTCAGGCATTTTTTCATCCGGCCTTCTCCTTTTGTTTGCGTCGCGCGGATGCGCGAAGCGTTTATAAATCAGGACAAGCGCCTTGAAGCGCCTCTGTCCGCGCCTTTGGCGTAAGGACGGTATTGCAAACCCCGGCCAAGCGTCCATGCGGCGCCCACATCTTTCTTATCAAATTCATAATATGTTTCGTGCCGGCAAATTGTCAAGAAATAAACGAAAACAGTCGAAAAATTAAGATGAATCCTGTATAAAAACAAATATTTCAAAGAGCCGGAAAAACTGTTGAATTTTGCAAGGGTGAAAAACAATGCAATATCGCGATTTGGGCCGGACAGGTCTGAAAGTGTCTTCACTGGCCTTGGGCTGCATGCGCTTTGATCCGGAACAGCCGGAATTGGCGGCGCAGATTGTGGACCAGGCCATTGCCGCCGGTGTCAATTATTTCGAAACTACGCGCGGATATATCGGCGGCCGATGCCAGCATCTTACCGCGTCCGGGTTGAAGGGCCGCAGCCGCGGCTTGATTGTTTCCGGAAAAGCAGGCGTCAACGAAGCAACCACCGCCGCCGGTTACCGCGCCGAGATTGACCTGCAAATGCGGATTTTGGGCGTGGACTACCTGGAGTTCTTCCAGGTCGGCTGGTTCAGCCTGGCCAAACTGGAATTGCTGACACAAAAGGGCGGCGCGCTGGAGGCTTTGAACCAGGCCCGCAGCGAGGGCATCATCGGCCATATCGGCTTCACCGGACACGATACGGCGGAGAATTTCATCAAGTGCATCGAGACCGGGATTTTTGACATTATCACCGTGCCATACAACATGCTGAACCGCGCCTATGCGCCGTTGATCAAACGCGCGGGCGAGTTGCGCGTGGGAGTCATCGCCATGTGTCCGGTGGCGGGCGGGATGTTGGCCAGCCCCGCGCTTCAGTTGCAGGAACTGATTTCCGGCGGCGCGCGCACAACGGCCGGCGCAGCCTTGCGGTTTGTGCTGGCCAACCCGGATGTCAGCACTGCCTGCTCCGGCATGAACACGCTGGCGATGCTGCGGGAAAACCTTGAGACGGCCGAAAGTTTCCGCGGCGCCAACGCTGCAGACTGGCGGCGGATGGATGCGATCCTGGACGAGTTCCAGGCGTTGGGCTCGCAGTTTTGCACCATGTGCGGCTATTGCAGGGAGTGCCCCCATGGCGTGGATATCCCAGGCAATTTCCGGATCTATAATCATTACAAGGTTTATGGCATGCAAGCCTGGGCGCAGGCGCAGTATGCGGCGATGGAACCCGGCAAGCGGGCCGATGCCTGCCAACGCTGCGGCGCCTGCGAGCCGAAATGTCCGAATCAACTGCCGATCATGAACCGGTTGGAGGAAGTTGCGCGGATATTGAAGTGAAATAAAAAACGCAATGTTCTTAAAGTGTTTTTTATGATTTGGCAGATTCCCGGATATGGCATAATCATTAACGGCAGAATCATTACCGGGAAAGAGTTTTTAAGATTATGTAACAAAAAATTCATTCTGACGGCAATGATTCTGCCAATTACGGGAACGTCAATAAGGGAAAATGACATGACTAATCAAACAGGCTTGAACGATCAAAAGCAGGATGGCGGACGGCCTGCCGGCATGGAATACCGCCCATTGGGCCGGACGGGGTTGAATGTTTCCGCCGTCAGCCTGGGCGCCTGGGAAATCGGCGGCGCGGTGAACCTGACTTTCGACAAGCTGGGGACGATTGCGCATGGCTGGGGGCGCACGGACGACAGCGCTTCCCTGGCATTGATTGAACGCTGCCGGGACGCGGGCGTGAATTTCATTGATACCGCGCCGATTTACGGCGATGGACACAGCGAGGAACTGATCGGCCGCGCCCTGCGGGGCTGCCGCGACGCCTGGATCGTGTGCACCAAGGGCGGGCATGGCGCGGAGCATGGCCGTGCCTGGTCAGATTTCAGCCGGGCGCGCATCCTGGCGCAGGTGGACGAAAGCCTGCGGCGGCTGCGGATGGAGGCAGTGGACGTTTATTTGCTGCACGGCCCCAGCCGCGCCGACATTGAGCGCGGCGAATGCCTGGCAGCCCTGCAGGAAATCCGACGGATAGGCAAGACGCGTTTCGTGGGCGTGTCGCTGGGCCCGAACGATCTTGGTTGCGATTTAATCCGCCGGGGCGCGGTGGATGTGCTTCAGCAGAGCATCAGCCTGCAGCATCCCGCCGCGGTTGCGGAATTGCTGCCCGCGGCGGCGGAACATGGCACAGGCATCGTGGCCCGCGGGGTGTTCGGCGCGGGATTCCTGGCGGGCGGGCTGGCGGCGGAAAGCGCCTTTGCCGGCGACGACCGGCGCAGTTGGCAGGACATGGACGGCAAGCGCGCTCTGGCCGCGAAAGGCGCGGCCTTGGGTAAACTGGCGGGCGATGTTTACACCAGCGCGCAACTGGCGCTGCTGTATGTCTTGCGGCATCCGGCGGTTTCAACCGTGATTGCCGGCACCAGCCGCTGGGAGCACATGCGTGAGAATATCGCGGCCCTGCATGTGCCGCCCTTGTCCGCGGAACTGGCGCGCCAACTGGAGTCGCTGGCCGGCCAAAACGCGTGATCTGCCGCGCAGTCACGCGAGAAGCTGCCGTACCACGCCGGCCAGCACGGGATGCGCCTGAAGTTGCCGCAAGGCAACATCCATCTGGCGCAGCGCCGGTGGAATGAAGCGGAGGAAACGCCGGGTGGCCGGTTCGGCTCCGAGGCGGCCGTAGGCGCCCAGCGCCTGCGCCAGGCGTTCCACGGCGGCATGCCAGAAAATGTTTTCCCCGATGCGGCGGCGGGCCGGCAGATGCCGGTTGTAATATGCCAGCAGCGATGGAATGCAGGCGGCAGGCAATTCCACGTATGGATCGCACAGCAAGGATGCGAGATCGTAAGCCGCCGGACCAAACCGCATGCCCTGGAAATCAATCAAGCATGGCGCGCGCCCCCGGTAGAGGATGTTGGTGGATTGCAGGTCGCGGTGCACCAGGGTATACGGACTGGCGCGCAGGATGGCGGCGGATTCCAGGAGTTCCGCGAGAATGCGCCGGATGACGGTTGCCCCGCCGGCCGCGCGCCGGCGCAGGAACTGCCGCGCGAAAAACTCGCGTTCCCATTTGTAGAGCCGGGGCGTGAAGCCGCCGGCCATTTTTACATGGCGCAGGCCGGCCCGACGATTGCCCAGGGCGTGCAGTCGCAGCAGGTTGTCCAGCACCGGCTGATACACGCGGCGGATATCGGCCGGCCCGCGCCGGCGGAGACGGTTTACCCGGTCTTCCAGCGATTCCCCGCCCAGGTCTTCCAGCAGTATTAATTTGCGGCGCGGACAATCGTACAACAGTCGCGGAACATCCACTCCGGCCGACTCGAGCAGCCGCGTGTGCCGGGCATACCAGCCGTTTTCCGCCCGTTCCAGCCGGTATTGAATCATGATGGCGCTGTCATGGCGGTGCGCCAGGCGGGTAAAATCCCGCGCCGAGCCGCGCGGTTCCAGCGGGATCACGGCGGTTTCAGCCGCGTTCCAACCCAGCCGCGCCAGCGCTGTTTGCAGCGTGGAATCGGGAGGAAGACAATCGGCCCGGACAGCCAAAAACGGGACGTGGCAGTTGATGGTGCAATCCCGTCCGACAATGGCATCGTGCACGACGGCGCGCGGCCCCAGCCGCGCGCCGCTCCAGATCACGGCGCGTGTTGTGACCGCTCCGGGAACGATCTGCGCATCCGGCGCCGCGGCAATGAAATTACGGAGAGCGCCCGGGCGGTCTGTCGCCGAATTCTCAGGCAAAGCTGCGGTAAAGGCCCGGCTGTTAATCGAACAGCCTGGAGTGGCGCGACCCGCCGCCCACCCGGGGCGAGGATGCCCCGGCTCCGGCCCACCATTTTTTTCAGACGCATCCGGCGTTGCCTGCATTATCCGCGTGCAATCCGCATGCGCTGCCAGGTAAGTTGCGGGAGTCCCCAGATCGCTCCAATAGGCGTCCGGGGGGCATATTCCGGCGATGCGCCGGCCCGAAGCCTGAGCCTTTTCATAAGCATCCACAATTGAAGCATATCCGGCCGGCGGCAGGAATTGCAGAATTTGCGGGGATAACAGGTGCAGGCCGGTGAAGGTATAAGTGTCCTGCGCGCCGGGTGTCCGGCTGCGGAAGCTGCCGATCCAGCCCTGGCGCATTTCCACCGTGCGCGGACCGGCGCGGTCATTCAGCCAGAGAGTTGCCAGCGGTTGCGATCGGCGCATGCTGCGCAGCAGCGGGCGTATATCCAAGTTAAAGGCAATATCCGAGTTGACCATCCAGAATGGATCGTGGTCCAAAAACCACGCGGCGCGGCGCAGCGCGCCGCCGGTGCCGAGCAGCTCGGGTTCAAAGGAGAAATTGATCCGCAAGCCCGCGGGCGGACGGCGGCGCAGGTGTTCCACGATGGCCTGCGGGCCCTGGTGCAGATTGATCAGAACTTCCCGGACGCCCCAGCCGCGGACCTGCGCCAGCACGCTGTCAAGCAGGGGCCGGTTCCAGAGCGGCATTAACGGTTTGGGCGTGTCGAAGCTCAGCGGGCGCATGCGCGTGCCGAGGCCGGCAGCCAGGATGACAGCTTTGGTCGGAACGGGGATCATGTGGTGGTTCCGCGGATTTATCGTCGAGCGGTTATTTAACGGCACAGGCTAAAGCCGGAGTTGTTTTGAAAGCAGCCACAAAGAGGCGCAAAATGCATAAAAAAGGAAATTTGAAAAAGCTGATATCATAACCGACGGGTCGGTTTTCCGTAGTTGCAGAGCATGGTGGCATCGGGTATAATGCCCGAACAAGGGGAAAATGCAATGTTGTACTTGGCGGTAGACCAATCAACTTCCCGCGGCAGCCTGGCGGTCATGCGGGGCACGGCAGTGGCGGCGGAACGTTTTTGGGACGACGGTGCCGGCGCCAACCAGGCGCTGGCGCGGGAATTGACCGCGTTACAGACGGCGGGTGTTTTGAACCTGGCCCAGGTGGATTATTTTGTGCTGGGAGTGGGGCCGGGCGCTTACAGCGGGCTGCGCAGCGCCATCGCGCTGGTTACGGCTTGCGCCTTGCCCGGCCGCCAGCGGCTTTATGCCCTGAGCAGCGCCGAGGCGCTGGCCTGGCAATTAGCGCCGCGGTATAATGGACGGCCGATCATGGTTGTGGGAGACGCCCGCCGCGGACATTTATGGTATCGCGTGTTTCGCTCCCGGGGCCTGGCGCCGTTGGTTGCGGAAACCGGTTGGGAATTATGTACGCCCGATGATTTGCCCTGGCGTCCCGGTCTGGTGGCTGCGACTGCCGATTGGACGCGCATTGGCCCGCACCTGCAGAGCGTTGTTCCGGCGGGCGCGGAATTGATTGAATCCGCCGTTTACCCGGCCGCCGCGGCGCTGGCGCGTTTGGCGGCAATGCGTTTGGCGGATGCCGTTGCCTCGGAACCGGCGCGGCCGATCTATCTGCATGCTCCGGTAAAAAATGCTTGACAATTGCAGACGCCAAGGCGATATTTTCAGAAAGA
>CAYXEK010000105.1:0-12697 GCA_964463985.1 uncultured Verrucomicrobiota bacterium | reverse complement strand
ATATCACGCTGCCGTCTATATTGCCGACCTTGATCTGCAAATTGCGCCGCTCTTCCAGCCGGTCCACCCGGCCGTCGCGGATCCAGAGAATCCGGTCCGACACGTCCAGCATCTTCATGTCATGCGTGGCGGAAATCACGGTGATGTTTTCCGTGGTCTTCAGATGCACCAGCAGATCAATCATTTCCTTGCCCGTGTTCACGTCCAGGTTGGCCGTCGGCTCATCCGCCAGGATAATCACCGGATCGTTGGCGATCGCCCGCGCCACCGCCACGCGCTGCTGCTGTCCGCCGGAAAGCTCGTAGGGACGGTGGAAAATACGTTCGCCCAGGCCGACCTTGCGCAGGATTTCCACGCCCTTGTCGCGCGCGTCATCCGCGGTCATGCCCGCGAAAATCATCGGCAGGGTAACGTTTTCCAGCGCGGTTAAAACGGGCAGGATGTTGTAGGACTGGAAGATATAGCCGATTTTATGGCAGCGCATCCAGGCCAGTTCGAAAGAATCCAGTTGCGCCACGTCAATCTCGTCAATGAACACCATGCCCTCGGTCGGCGAATCTATGCCGCCGATCATGTTGAACAGGGTGGACTTGCCGGAGCCCGAAGGCCCCATGATGGAAAGGTATTCACCGCGGTAGACGTCAAGGGTGATGCCGTCCAAGGCCTTGGTAACGGTTTCTCCGGATCCGTAATAGCGCTTGACGTCCATCGCCCGGATAACCAGGTCGCGCGCGGCGGAAGCCGCGCTGGTTTTGTTTTCATCGGACCTGGCTGCTTCCGGCATTACAACCTCAAAACACACCCCGGCAAGGGAATTGATCATCCAAAACGCATGGGCAAGAAAGTTACCTGAATCCGGCATGCGGCGCAAGCAATTTTTTTTTATTTTTACACTTCCGGCCCCGGGCGCAAGTCAGTTCCGCAGGGATTGCCTCCGCTCTTTTGCGGCGGAGCGGCGTTGAAGTGCAGCTTGGCGGATTAATCTGGAGGATTAATCTTTACAGGGGCGGCCCCGGCTGGCATAATCGCACTGAATTTTAAACCATAATCCTGCGGGAGCATACAGCCATGATGATCGGCAAACATGTCCGACTGGAACGCATTATCAACCGGCAGACCGGAAAAACCGTGATAGTCCCCATGGATCACGGCGTCACCGTCGGGCCGATTCCGGGGCTGATTGATATGAAATCGGCCGTGAATCAGGTGGTGGAAGGCGGCGCCAACGCCATCATCGAACACAAAGGCATGGTGCGCGCCGGCCACCGGCAGTCCGGCAAGGACATCGGCCTGATGATCCACATGTCCGCCAGCACAACCCTTTCGCCCAATCCCAGCGGTAAAGTCCTGGTCTGCACGGTGGAGGAAGCCATCCAGATGGGCGCCGATGGCGTCTCGATCCAGGTCAACCTGGGCGCGCCGTCGGACGATGAAATGCTGGAACATTTCGGCGCCGTGTCGCGCCGCTGCACGAAATGGGGAATGCCGCTGCTGGTGATGCTCTACACCCGCGGCGAAAAAATCCGCAACGAGTACGACACCGCCTGCGTCAAACACGCGGCGCGCGTGGGCGCGGAAATCGGCGCGGATATCGTCAAAGTCAACTATACCGGCTCGCCCCAATCCTTCGCGGAGGTCACGGCGGGCTGTCCCGTGCCGGTGGTGATCGCCGGCGGCGAAAAAATGGAGTCGGACGAGGATATTTTACGCATGGTGGAAGGCGCCATGCAGGCCGGCGCCGCGGGTGTTTCAATCGGCCGCAACGTGTTCCAGCACGCCAATCCCACCCGCATGGTCGCCGCCATCAGCCGCGTGGTCCACGAAAACATCACGGCGCGCGAAGCGGCGGCCTTCCTGAGGAGCGCGCCATGAAGCAAGTCTGGGTACGCATCATGCCCTGGGATCAGGAACTGGCCATCACCGCCCTGGAGGCCGGGGCCGACGCCCTCGTCTTGCATCCCGGCGATGCCGCGCGCGCCCGCGCACTGGGCCGCATCGCGGTTGTGGCGGAAGATGGCGACATCCTGCCGGGCCGAGACGTGCTGGAACTGGACATAGATTCCAAGGCCGGAGAAGAGCGCGCCGCGCGCGCGCCGCACGAAACGATGCTCCTGCTGCGGATGCGCGACTGGACCATCATCCCCTTGGAAAACCTGCTGGCGCAGCGCAACCGCCTGCTGGTGGAAGTGCGCAGCGCCGATGAGGCCCGCACCATGCTGGGCGTCCTGGAAAAAGGCGTGGATGGGGTGGTCATTGCCGGCGCCGACCCGGCGGCTGTGCGCCGGATCGTCGCGCTGGTCCACGATTGCACGCCGCCGGTGGCATTGCAAAAGGCAATCGTCACCCGGATTCAACCCAGCGGCATGGGCGACCGCGTCTGTATTGACACCTGCTCCCGGATGCGCCAGGGCGAAGGCATGCTGGTCGGCAACACCAGCAGCGCCTTCTTCCTGGTGCACGCCGAGACCCTGGAAAACCCCTATGTCGCCGCCCGGCCTTTCCGGGTCAATGCCGGCCCGGTGCATGCCTACCTGCTCCGCCCGGATAACCGCACCGCTTACCTCTCCGACCTGCGCACCGGCGATGCGGTGCTGATTGTCAACGCCCAGGGCGAAGGCCGCCTGGCGCACATCGGCCGCTGCAAGGTGGAGACCCGCCCCATGCTCCTGGTTTTCGCGGAAATTGAGGGTCAGGAAATTTCCGTCTACCTGCAGAACGCCGAAACCATCAATCTCACCCGGCCCGGCGGAGAGCCGGTGTCCGTCACAAAACTGCAGGCCGGCGACGAAGTGCTGGTGCACCTGGAAAGCGGCGGACGCCATTTCGGCATGCCGATCCAGGAAACACTCGCGGAAAAATAAATCGGCCGGGCGGCGGGTTATTGTCCAACGACGCGCCGGATTTCACCGGGAGCCGTCAAACCGGCCAGCATTTTGGCGCAGCCGTCGGCTGCCAGGGTCCGCATGCCGCCCCGGCGCGCCGCTGTGCGCAACCCGGCGGCATCGCACTTGCCGGCGCGCACCAGTTCCGTCAATTCCGCGTTCATCACCAGCAGCTCAAACAGCCCTACCCGGCCGCGGAATCCTTCCAGGCAGGCCGCGCATCCCGGGCCGGCGCGCCAGATTTTAACCCCGGCGGACGGCGGCGCCGCGCCCGCCGCGGCAGCCCATGCCAGTTCCGCTGGAGTCAATTCGCCCGGTTGGCGGCAGCCGGGACACAGGCGCCGCGCCAGGCGCTGGGCCAGGACCGCGCGCAATGCCGCCGCCAGCAGGTAAGGCTCCAGCCCGATATCCAACAGGCGCAGCACGGCGCCGGCCGCGTCGTTGGTGTGCAGCGTGCTGAAAACCAGATGCCCGGTAAGCGAAGCGCGCAAGGCAATTTCCGCCGTCTCGCGGTCGCGGATTTCTCCTACCAGGATCGTGTCCGGGTCCTGGCGCAGGATATGCCGCAGGCCGCCGGCAAAGTCCAGGCCGATCTTGGGCTTCACCTGAATCTGGCCGATATCCGCCAGTTGATATTCCACCGGATCCTCGATCGTCAGGATGTTCGTGTGCGCCTTGTCCAGCCGCTGCAAAGCGGCATACAGCGTGGTCGTTTTGCCGCTGCCGGTAGGCCCGCAAACCGCGATCATCCCGCCGGTCTCGCCCAGCAGCGCCTCGAAGCCGGTCAGGGTTTCCGGCGCCATGCCCAGACCGGACAGGGGGCGCAACGCCTCCGCGCGATTCAACAGGCGCAGCACCACCCGCTCGCCTTCCGCCACCGGGATGGTGGAAACCCGGATATCCAACTCGCGTTCCCCCACCCGGACGCGCGCCGCGCCATCCTGCGGCAAACGCTTTTCCGCAATGTCCATGTGCGCCATGACTTTCAGGCGGGACACCAGGGCCGTCTCCAGGCGTTTGGGCGGGGATGCCTGGTCGTACAAAACGCCGTCCACCCGGTAGCGCACGCGCAAACGCTGTTCGTAAGGCTCCAGATGCACATCCGAAGCGCCCGCCTTCACCGCGCCCAGGAGGATCAAATTCACCAATTGGCTCACCGGGGCATTTTCGGCGGTCTGCAGCAGATCGTCGGCGCGCGACATTTCCGGGCGCGCATCCACGCCGGACGGCGGCGCCAGATCGGCCAGAAACGCCGCGGGGTTGGATGAACCGCGGTAATAACATTTTTCGATCGCCGCCAGAATGGCCGGACGCGTTGCCAGCACCGGCGTCAACTCGGCATTGAACATCAAAGACAGGCACTTGGGAACTTCCAGGTCCAGCGGATCAGAGACCAGCACGCTCAATTGATCCCGGTAACGCACCGGCAGGGCGGCATGCGCGCGCGCCCAATCCAGCGGCAATTCCGCCACCAGCGCCGGGTCCAGCAGGTCATCCGGAATTTCCGGCAGCGCCGACAGGCGGAACCTGGCCGCCAATTCCTGCAACGCCGCGGGTGAATTCGATTCTGGCATAATGCGATGCTAATTATTCAGGCGCCATCGGGCGCGGTCCGCCGCCCCGCCAAAAAATGCCAGGCCGCCGCCAGACAGGCCATGATCGCCAAAACCTGCAGGGCCAGGCTCCACCAGTTGGGCGCATAACGCAGAATCACTTCGTGCAAGCCCGGCTCGACCAGCACGCCCTGGAATAGATAATCCACCCGGCGCACCGGCGCCGGGTGGTCATCCACCCAGGCCCGCCAGGCCGGATCGTATTTCTCCGCCACGCGCAAGATGCAGGCGGTCGGAGCGGAAACGCTCAATCGCATGTAACCGGGCCGGTAGGCCACGCGCTGCACCAGCCCCGTCATTCCCGATCCGGAAGGCGCCGGCAAGCCGGCGGCATGCTCCGGCGCCACCAGGGCTTCCTGAAACAACGGGTGTGTGTCGGACGCCAACAGTTCCAGCGTTTCCGCATCTTCCGCGGCGCGCCAACCGGTGATCAGCGTATACCGGGGCGCCGGCGACTTCAGACGCAGGACGGCATGCTGGCCGGGATGCTCCTGGGTGGCGGATGCAACCGTTACGCCCATGCCATCCGGGCCGGGCGCCACATTATAGGCATAGACCAGGTCAAACGCTTCGCGCAAGGCGGGATCATTGCGAATTTCCGCCCAAAAAGGGGCCGGCCCCAGGACATACCCCACTGCCATCAACTGCCAGAAACGCACGGGACGGCGACCCACGGCTTCCAAAAAACGCTTATAATCATTCGGCATACGCGGCATTTGCGTCACATTCACCGCGCGGATATCATGGTAAGGGAACAGATACGTCAGCCAGAAATTATAAAACCCCTCCTGCGTTGCCAGGGCCACGCGGCGGTCCGGCTGGTCCGCCCGCAGGAGACGCACCACGTCGTTTTCCGCCAGGGCAGCCAGCGGCATGGTCTTGATGTAATGGCGCGCAAGCCAGAGCGCATCGGCGGCCACAATCGCCGTCAGGCACCAGGCGGCCAAAACGCGTGTCCGGCGGCCGGCTTGATCGCGGCCCCAGGCCGACAGCGCCAGAAACGCAGCGGCCGCGGCAGTCATTCCGGCAGCGTGCCAAAGCGCGATGATTTTGTTGCGCACAATCACCGCGCTCAACCCGCCGGGCCATTGCAGGGCCAGGCGGTTGGTTTCAACCGCGCTTTCGGCCGATAAGTACATGGCCCCCAATGCCAGAGCGCCGGCCGCCGCGGCCAGCCCCCAGCAAAACCAACGCACCCAACCCGGGATGGAAGCGGCGCCCGCGGGCGCCGCTGCGGCTGGCGGCGGTTTTTTATTGATTTTGGCTTGCATAATAGAGCCTCTTTCAAAATGGTTCAGTGTCCGGCGGTGTTGGTTCAGGGTTCAAGGTTCACATTTCATGTCTCTGACGTAACACCTTAAAACCCTTAAACCCAAAAACATCCAAAACGTTAGTCTGAAAGCATTATTCCAACACGACTGAATCTTCGCTTACCTGGAACGTGCGCCGGTATACCACGAATCCGGTCTTGGATGGCCACGGCGCCGATGGGCGCAGGGCAATCGCCCGGGACTGCATGTCCACAAAAACGTTGGGCTCCATCCAGACGTACGGCTCCTCGGGCGGCCCCTTGCAACCGGTGCCGCCGACCTTGGCCCACTGACGGTCGTCATAATCCAACAGCCACCAGGCGCCGGACGGGTTCACGGCGTGGCGCCAATCCGGCGCGGTATAAACCGCCCCGGGATGCATTTTCAGATAAAGCTGAATCCAGTCGGGATAATTCTGGAACCGGCACTGCACCGCCAGCACATGCCGGCCCGGCTTGATTGCCAGGGATTTGACCGCCAGCTTTTCCGCCGGCGCCGATTCCAGGACCACCGCGCCGTCCAGGAAAACGCGCGCCGCCATGTTGGCGTTAAACCCCAGCAGCGCGCCGGATGGTTGATCAAAATAATCCAGCAGCATCTGCGCCTGGATCTGCGCGGGCGAATCTGCCGGCTCCGCCAAGAACCCGGCCAGGGCCGGCTTGGCCGCCGCGGCGCCTTCCAAACACTCCAGATATGCCGCCTGGCGCGCGCGCAGCACGGCGGCGAAGGGGAAACCCTCGTTGCGGGCCAGGAATCCGTCAATGTATTCGCGGGCGGCGGCATAGTCGCCAAACCGCTCGAAGGCCAGCAATTTCAGCATGACGGTGACCTTGTCCATGACATCGTCCGGGGGCTGGCGGTCCGGCGGCGGCGGCAGGGCCTTGCCCGCCGGCCGCGGCCGGGCCAGGTAATACCATGCCAGGCTTTCAAAAACGCCGTGGCTGGCATGGTCCGGGCCGCGCTCGAAAATCATGCGGAAAGATTTTTGAAAATTAACCGCGTCCGGCAAATGCACACGGTATTGCACCGTCCGGAAAAAGGTCTTGTAAAGCAGACCGTGCAGCGGCCGGGCCAGGACATTCTGGTAATACCAGCCGCCGGTGAAATAATCCTCCAGGCCCGTGCCGCGCCAGAACGGCTGCGGCTCGCCATCCCGCCACATTAATTCATCGCCTTCCAGCAGCCAGAAACTGTTATCGAACGACACCGCCCCCAGCAGGCAGCCGGCGAAACGGCCGCGTCCCTGCGTTTCCAGCACGACATGCGGACTCCCGACATCGTCCTTGCCGGACTTGTTCCAAACGGCGTGAAAATATCCCCGGCCGGAATCCGGCGCGGCGGTTTTTTCAGCAAACAACCGCACCCGGGCGGAAAACGGAAATTCCGATTGGTTATCCAGTTCCAATTCCGCGCCGGCGGCGAACGGCATGGGGAAGCGGCAGGACCATCTGTCATTGGTCATGCCGAAGAAGAAACTCTGATAACGCGCGCGCTGCCAGATGCTGCCGCCGAAATCGCCCAGCGGCGCCACGACACTGGGTTCCGCCAGGCCGTCCCAGTAAATCCGCAGCACGACCGACCGCAGCAGGCGCTTGCGGGCGCCCGCATCAGGCAAGACGGCGAAATCCGGCGTAATTTGCAATTCCCGCAAAATCGCCGGACCGGCCACAACCGGCATGCGCCAGGCAGCGCCCGGCGCCGCTTGCGCCTCCGCGGCAATCTCCGTCAAAGCACTGCCGTCCGACGCCGCGATACCCGCCGGATTGCTCCATCGGGCCGCCACTTTTTCCAGCGCCGCCAAGGCCGGCGGCGCCAGCGGCAGGCTGAAGGAAGCGACCGTCTGGCCCGGCGGCAGTGGCGTGGCGTTGATTTGATAAAACAGGCGGGGCCATCCTCCCTCGCGCGTGGCGCCGGCCTCGACCATGATCACCAGGCGTTTGCGGTAGGTCAGCGGCACATAATTGTAATAGCAGTAATTCTCGTAGGCTGCCAGCGGCGGGCGGAACGGGTCCATGCCGCCGCAGAACTCCCCGATCGCGGCATCAATCCGCGGTTTTTTTTCATTGTCGAAAAACAACCGGAAACGGTGCGGCGGCTCGCCGCCGGTGAACCAGAATCGCGAAACATAACCCGGCCCCTTCAAGTCCGCCAGCACCCACCATCCCGGCGGACCGGGCCGCAGATACTGGTTATAGTCATCATTGCCCCCGGCCGGATCGGTCGAAGCTGTGAACTGGGTGTCCGGCGCATCCAGACGGGAGAGGAAATCACGGTCGGCCAGGCGTGAAATCAATTCCGGCAGTTCCAACTGCTGCCGGGGCCGGCACCCGCAGCCGGACCAGACCAGAGCACATGCCAGAGCGGCCAGGGCCAAAATCATGCCCCGCCGGCGCAGGGCGCTATTGCCCCGCGGTGTCGGATTAAATATTGTTTGCAGAGGCATATGGAATTGGCTGCGATTGCATCGGGCAAGCTGTAATAGGTAAAGGATAACGCAATGCCCTGCCCCGGTCAATCTTCAGTTTCAGCGATTTCAGGGCAGTGGGAATTAAAACAAAAGGATGCGAAGGCAATGGAAAAGGGGGATTCACCGCAAAGATCGCAAAAAGGCAATACGCTGCATCTCCACCCTTTTGCCCCTCTGCCCCTCTGTGCCTTTGCCCCTCTGTCCCTGCTTCAGACGATCGGCGCCTGCGTCAATTCCTCTGCCATGGCATCATTGATCCCGCCGGTCTGGGCCAATTTAAGGATGGCGGCGCGCGCGGCAGCGCGCGCCGCGCCGGCGAGCATGTTTTTCCGGAGCGCCGCCGTCAACTCCGGATGGCGATAGGACAGCGCCTGGAGTTGGCGCGCCGCCATGGCCCGGCGTTCAGTGTAAAAACGGCTGGCCGCCGCGGCTTCCTGTTCCGCAATCATATTCAACTCCGCCAGATCCGGCAGGCGCGCCAGGACCCGTCCGCCGGCCACGGAAATACCGCAATGGTACTGGTATTCCTCGGACACCAGGCGCATGATCAGATTGCGCCCGGAACGCTGCAAAGCGTGTTCGGGCAGACGCATCATAGCGCGGTAAACCCAGCGTTTCGACAGCGGATGCAGCGGAGGCGGCGTTTCCGGCGGCAGTCCGAGGTTGATATCCTCGTTGCGCCGCTCCGCTTCGCGATCCATCCGGCGCAGCGCATTGCCGCCGATCACACCCTCATCCAGCAGGGCGCGCATCGCCTGCAACTCGATGTTGTTCAGTTGCAGCCAGAACATCCGCATTTTGCCGGATTCCGGCGTCAGGGCATGCGCGGTGCGGAATTTTTGAATTTCCAGTTCAGTGGCGTTTAAATGCGTCTTCAGGTTGCTTTCCAGTTCCATCCGCGCTGCGGCGTCGGCATTGGGCCAATCCCGCGCTACGCCTTGCAGACCCGCGCGTTGGGCCGCCGCCAGGGCATTGAGCCGGATAAGTTCCTCGGGCGGCGTCCGCCGGTTCAATCCCAGGCGGCGGATCAAGGGACCGATGGTGGTGCCCTGCGCCAGCAGGGTAAACAACACCACCCCCAGGGTCAACCCGATGATGATCTGCCGGTCCGGGAAATTCTGATCCAGGCTGATGGCCAAACCGATCGGCAGGGCGCCGCGCAAACCGCCCCAGAAGATCACCGTCTGGTTGCGCCAATTCACCGGCACCACCCGCGGCAGGCGGTTGATCATGGGCGCCATGCCAAACACGACCGCCAGCCGCGCCACGGTGATGGCCAGCACCGCCACGAGAATATACGGCAGGAAATTCATTTCCCGGAACAGCGCCTGCAACAATCGCCATTCCGTCAAGCCCAGGAGCAGGAACACGAAACTATTGGCGGCGAACGCGGCATAGCCCCAGAAATGCCGCATATACTCGCGCACTTCCGGCGTGAACCGCGTGGAACTATGCCAACTGACCACCAGCCCCGCGCCAACCGTCGCCATGACGCCTGAAACTTCCAGGTAATAATTGGCCAGCAGGAATGACGCATAAGCCACCACCGTGCTGAAGGCAATCGTCACCAGGGGATCGTTGTCCATGAGATTGATCATGCGCACCATCAGCCAGCCAATCACCGCGCCCACCAGCGTCCCGCCGGCAAACACGGCAATAAACTCCACACCGGCCATAGCCGCCACGCCGACCGTCAGGGCGCCGCCGGCCACCAGGCCGCAGATGATCTGAAAGGCCACCATGGCGGTGGCGTCATTGAACAGGCTTTCGCCGTCCACCAGCATGGTGAGGCGGCGCGGCGCGCCCAGTTCGCGGAAGAGCGCGATCACCGAAACCGGGTCGGTGGCGGAAATCAGCGCGCCGAATGCCAGCGCCGGCCACAGCGTCATGGGCGTCAACCACACCATCAACCCGCCCGTGATCAACATGGCCGCGATCAAGCCGGGCGCCGCCAGCATCAGGGTCGGCGACAGGTTATGGATCAGCAGGCGGATGTCAATATTGACCGCCGCGTCAAACACCAGCGCCGGCAGCAGCACGTAGAGAATGAGATTCGGCGTGATGTTGAACCCGGTCAGGGGCGCCAGCATCTTGAAATGGCCCGCCAGGCCGCCGACAAGGATGCCGATAATCACCAGGCCGATGGTATAAGGAAACTTCAGGCGTTTCAGAAAAATCGCCGACAGGGCCGCCATCCCCAGAAACGCCACCAGGCATGCCACCTCCACCACGGAAATATCCGTCATAAGATTTCCCCTTGTGCTTGCCGCGCAATCGTTGGGAATAAAATACCAAAAAGACGGCGTCGGACAATGCAAATCTTCTGATTGACATACCGCCGGATCGGGTTAAATTATCCGGGATTCCGATATCGGGCGATTAGCTCAGTTGGCAGAGCGCCACCTTTACACGGTGGATGCCACAGGTTCAAGTCCTGTATCGCCCACCATGCAAGTCTTTTCGGGATTTCCGCGACGATGCGTTACGGCAATCGGCATTCCGCGTACAGGACAGGCGGCGAATCTCCCGCCCGATTCGTTCAGCATTTACTCGCTTGGTCCGCTCAAAGGGCGTTCATGGGCGAAGGACAGATACTTGATGTTTTGGCCCTGTTTCAAGGTCGCAAATTGCGACCTTGAATTCGTGTCGCTCTGGCATTCTACATGTTGCCCCATCCCACGGAGACTGCCGTCCGCATGCTGCAACTTCGCGGACATTGGGTGGTCTCCCCGTCTTGCCAACCACGCCGGTAATCCCGTTTAGGTAGATGCTGATCACGGTCATAGGGCGGCCGCGTGATCTGGGATGGGATATCCCGGAAAGCTCTGCTGCCAATGGAAGCGCTCGTCTTCGTCATCGTAATATTTCAGGCCGATTTGGACATCCTCCTCACTCCCGCTGCCAATAACGTCAAGATGACAGGCACTCTTTGTTGTCGTCCATGTATGCCCCATCATCACGGTTTTAACCTCTTGCTCAATTGTCTAAACGAACAAATCCGCCCAATTGCTGACCACCGGGCGAATCCACGGCACTCGATGATGACCGCGGATGTGCGCCATTACATAATAAATTATCTATTACCATTACCGATTACCCAATACGTTGCCATTTCGCATGTTTGCCTCGGCCAAGACACTGGATGGATTTCTCCAATGACATATCCTTCAAGACCTTGCGTATCATGTCCAAACTCACTTCGGGACACCGTTTCTGGAGTTCCGTAACATGGAAGTCGCCGGGGAAACCGGCTACCGCCCTCCGAACTGCCTCCGTCTTTTCACCGGAAGGCAAAGAAGTGCTTTCGTAGCGGGCCTCGAACTCGCGATAGACCTCCTTCAGGGTGAACAGCAGGTAATTCGTGAAGGGCCAGGGATCGTGTTTGCCTTCGTGCCAAGACCGTGAACTTTGCCGGAGAGTCTCATCGTAACGATCCTTGCTCTGTTCGATGATCCGTTCCAAACTGATGTATCGTCCGGCCCCAAATCCCTGATGGTACAGAGAAAGAAGGAAGAGCAACCGGGAAACACGACCGTTGCCGTCGCGAAATGGATGGATACACAGAAAATCCAGGTTCATTGCAGCCAAGACCACCAGCGAAGGCACCTCCTTCTCCTTGATTAGCCGGGCGTACAAATCGCACATACGTTCCGTTGCGGCCGGTGCTTCCCTGGCCGGGATCGGCTTGAATCGCAGTGTAACGCATCCATCCGGATGTTTCTCGATAATCTCGCCGTCGTGTTCCTTAAACTTGCCGCTATCATATCCCTCCGGATGGCTCAGCGCGTGCAAACGAAGAACCGTCTCCACCTTCAGCGACAACCGTTCCGCCTTGGCGTGGATCCAAGCCAAGGCCGACTGATAACCCCGGACTTCCTGTTCGTTGCGATCACGCAGAACTCCCTTGCCAAAGACTACGGTGCCGACACGGCGGCGGTCAATTTCTACGCCCTCGATGCGATTGGAAGCCACGGCACTTTCAATGATGGCGTTTTCGCGCAGTCGCGCCAGTTTTTGAGGCGATTGCTTTGTAAACAGATCCTGCTTCCCTCGATATTCGGCGAGTTCGTTCAGGAGCCAGACAGTTGCCATCGGAATCTGAGGCGGCTGACCAATGATCTGTTCCAATGTCTTCATATTTTTCCATTACCGTCCCACAGGGACGGGAATGCTGGAATAGTGGAATAATGGAATGTTGAAAATCAAAGAGTTGCAAAATATGGTCGCGCTTTTTTTATTAAACGTGGTTCCGGTATTTTGCTTGCTTGATTGTGCGCCGCAACCCCGTCCCCCATTATTCCATCGTTCCATCATTCCAATTTTCCATGGGATGCCACTGAATTCTTTTCCGAAGTGACTTTTAAAATTGGCTCACTGTCATCCCATAGTTCTAATTTTCAACTAGAAAACATCAGTATTTACTAA
>CAYXEK010000104.1:0-12853 GCA_964463985.1 uncultured Verrucomicrobiota bacterium | reverse complement strand
CCCTACTGGATTCCGGCCATGAACCCCGAGGAATACAACCGCGGCTCGCCCAATTACGTTTCGCAAATCGTGCATTGGAACGACCGGCGGGCCGTTAAATTCCGGCAGCCCGTTTGGATCATACCCGTGGGCGCCCTTTACAGCGGCATGGTTCGCAGCAAGCGGATAATTTCCGGCCCGGAACAGCATTGCCAGAATTTCCTGGCGATCATCCATGGCGCGCGGGGCTTGTTCTGGTTCGATTACGGCAATATCACCGCCAGCGCATATGCCTGGGAAAACCTGAAGGAATCCATGGCCATGATCAAGGTGATCGGCCCCA
The DNA here is from genome assembly GCA_964463985.1 of uncultured Verrucomicrobiota bacterium. Lineage (GTDB taxonomy): Bacteria > Verrucomicrobiota > Kiritimatiellia > JAAZAB01 > JAAZAB01 > JAXGPF01. The sequence continues at coordinate 12,531 of CAYXEK010000104.1, read as the reverse complement.
TGGCGGTTCAACCGCAGGTCAGGCAGGAGATCAGCCATACGCGCGCTGCCGCGCCGGATAAACCATTTGAGCCAGCCTTGTTCCAGCCGGAAAAAAGCGAGTTCCCGGACATCCAGGGGCGGATTTTCCGCGATCCGCGGGGCGGACTGGTGCTGATAGCCGCCAATAGCCGGTATTATCCCGTGACGGGCACGTTCACCGTCTCCGGATTGACCGGCACGGCGGCAAGCGTTTTCACCCCGGCCACCCTGCCGGTCCAGGACGGCGCTTTCACCGAAGCGCTGGAACCGTTTGCCGTGCGCGCATATCGCCTGAGCGGCCAACTGAACGAGCCGGTGCAATTGACCATCGCCGCCATGCGCCCGCAGACAATCCCGCCGCGCGAGACCGCGCTGCCGAACAACTGCCGGCCCGGCAGAAAAAACGTATTCCCCAACCCGAGTTTCGAGGAGACCACCCTGCCCGGCCTGGCGGATTATTACTTTTTTGACGGAATCATCGCCCCACCGGATGTGCCCGCCAAATTCGGCGAGAAATGCCTGCAAGTGAGCAAAACCGGCCGCGGGTACCAGTTTGGGTGGCGCTGCGCCCCCCAACATGACCAGGATACGCCCTACGTCTTCTCGTTTTACGCCAGGGGCGCCAAGGGCGGGGAAAAAATCCTGTTGCGGCGCCACGACAAAACCATTACGCTGACATCCGAATGGCAGCGTTACGAAGTGCCCGTTGTCATCCCGCCGCGATTGGGGATGCGTGACGACCAATCGGCATTTTACCAGATTTATGTCATCACTCCCGGCGATACCGCTTGGTTTGACGGCATGCAGTTGGAGCAGGGTTATCAAGCCACGGAATTTGAGGAATAATACCGCCCGATGAAACACTATCGCCGCTCCGATATGGTTATTTTGAAGCCATTTATCATCCAGGTATTGCGCCATCAAGCACAGGAGGCCGGTCATGCGTAAATTAATTGTCTGGTTCACGCTGGCAATAACATTGTGGTTTAGCCCGCTGGTAACGGCAGCGCCATACCATGTCGCCACCAATGGCGATGATGCCGCCGACGGCACCAACTGGGCAACGGCGGTGCGCACGATCAGCAACGGGGTCCGGCTGGCCGCGGCCGCCGGCGCCGGCAACACGGTCTGGGTATCCAACGGCACATACGTGTTGACCACCACGGTTAATCTCAATGCGGATGTTACCGTGCGCGGCTTCGGCGATAACCGCGAAAACGTGATCGTTGACGGCAATGCCAATGGCTTCTGCTGCTTTTACATTACCCATGCTTCGGCCGTGCTTTCATCCCTGACGGTTACCAACGGAATGGCCGGATTCGGCGCCGGCGTGAACATATCCGCCGGCCTGGTCACCAATTGCCTGATCACCGGCAATCTGGGCACCAATCCCAACAAATCCTACCGCGGCGGTGGCGGCGTTTTTGTCAACGGCGGCCAGGTCGTGGACAGTGGGATCGTCGGCAATATATGCAGCAATGCCACCTACGGATCGGGCGGAGGCCTGTTTCTAGGCAACGGCGTGGTTTCGAATTGCGTCATCGCGCAAAACAAAGCGTTTGGCATACCCAGCTTTGGCGGGGGCGGCGGCGCCAAGATATCCTACGGCGGAACCATGGTTGACTGCATCATATCGGATAATTATGTCAATGGATATGGCGGCGGCATTACCTTGATGGATTCCAGCCGGATCAGCAACTGCGTCATCACCGCCAATCAAGCCGACATGGGCGGCGGCGGGGTGAATTTGCAGTACATCTACACGCCGGGCGGAACCAATATCCTGACCGACTGCGTCATCAGCAACAACTACACCGGCGGCTTGGGCGGCGGCATTTGCCAGTTGAACGTCATCCATAGCCTGATCGAGCGTTCGCACGTAGTCAACAACGCCAGTTATAACGACGCCGGCGGATTGTATATCCGGAATGGATGCACGGTTGATGCCTGCGTGGTCAGCGCGAACACCGGCGATACCGGGATTGCCAATGGAGGCGCCGGCGGAATTTATTTAAACCAGGGCGGCGCGATCCTGAATTCCACCATTGAACAGAATGACACCGGTATGTGCGCCTCCTGGGGCGGCGCCGGCATCTTCTTTTCCCAGGGCGGCTCAGCATCAAATTGCATCATCCGCAACAACATTTCCGCAACATGCCATGCGGGCGGCGTGTATATGTACCTGGGCGGCCGACTGGTCAACTGCCTGGTCGCGAACAACTACGCCAAATACAATGCCGGGGGCGTGCTGGCCAACAACATGCTTGTGAATAATGGCGGCATCAGCGCCTGCACCATCGCCTCGAACACCAGCGGAGTGTATTTGCTGGAGACCAACAGCGTTGTCAATTCCATAATCTATCACAATGCCGGCGCTGACGTCACGGCCTCCGGCGCCGCCACAAATGCATTCCATTACTGCTGCCTGCCCGTCCTGCCGGTCGAAGGGCAGAACAACATCACCAACACCCCGCTTTTCATTGATGAGACCGCGGGCAATTTCCGGCTGCAACCGCTTTCGCCCTGCATCAACGCCGGCACCAACGAGAGCTGGATGGCGGGATCCGCGGACCTGGATGGGCGGCCCAGGATAGACCGCATGGCCGGCATTGCGGACATGGGATGTTACGAACATATCCTGCGCGGCAGCCTGTTCCGCCTCAGGTAACGCCATGATTCTGTCACCGCGGAACGTCAACACCGACGCCAGGCTGCGCTGGTTTAAAAAGGCGCGCATCGGCGCGTTTTTCCACTTTGGCCTCTATGCCATCCCGGCACAGGGCGAGCACCTGCTGCGCAGCGGGCCGCTCGGGCGCCCCCCCGACCGCGGCCCGCAATCGCCCCTGTGGCGCAAGTTGCTGAAGCATGGCCGCGTCTCGCGGATCGAGTACGAAAAACTCGCCCGGCAATTCAATCCACATCGGTTCCAGGCCGACGCCTGGATTGACGCGGCGGAATTGCTGGGCGCCCGCTACCTGATCGTCACCGCCAAGCACCTGGATGGATTCTGCCTGTTCGACAGCGCCCTCACCGATTACAAAATCACCAATACCCCCTTCGGCCGCGACTTGATCGGCGAATTGGCCGCCGCATGCCATCGCCGCAGGATGCGCATTATATTTTACTACTCCCGGGCGGACTGGCATCACCGCAATTATGTTTTCGACCCGCACAACGGCAGTTACTCCCTGCCCGACCCATTGCCCGATCAGAAACCCGACTGGCCCAGATACCGGGAGTATTTCCTGGGTCAGTTGCGTGAATTGTGCACCTTGTACGGGCGGGTGGACGGATTCTGGTTTGACGCTTACGGATACCATTCGCCGGACGACCCCAGCCCGCGCGAAATTTACAAAATGATCAAGCATTACCAGCCCGACGCCGTGATAAACGACCGCAATGAATACGGCGATTATTACACCCCCGAACGCAATCTGCCGGAAGACCTGGCCGGGCTGCCGTTTGAAGTCTGCCAGGCGCTGGGCGACGAATGGGGCTACGTGGAAAATTGCGCGCTGTACACGGCGCCGTTCCTGGCCGGGAATCTTCTGCATACTGCCGGCCATGGCGGCAACCTGGCGCTTAACTTCGGCCCGCGCCCCGACGGCGCTGTCCCCGCAGACCGGCTGGCTCTGGCGCGGCAATTCGGCGCATGGGTGCGGCGCAATGCCGATGCAATTTATGGCGCCGCGCCCTACCCGGCCACCCGCGCTGCGGCCGCCACCTATTACAATTCTTCCCTTGCCTGGCCGATAGCCGCCACCCGGCGCGGACGCAATTTATTCCTGCTGCTGCCGGAATGGCCGGCGCAGACGTCCATCCGCATTCCGGCAGTCCGCCTGGCGCCGCAAACGCTATCCCTGGCCGGTTATCGCGGACGGCTGTCCGCCCGGGCAACGCCCAACGGCCTGGAAATTCATGGTTTGCCGACCCTCCCGCCCCAGGTCGAAGCCAATGTCATCCGCCTGACATTCCGGCGCATACCCGCAGCGCCCAAAGTCAAGAAAAGCGCGCCGCCCGTCGTCCCGATCAAGCCGGATGGAGGCGTTTTCCTCCCGCCGGAATGCGCCGTGCGAAACGGCCGGCGGCGCAAAGGGCAGTTGATCCGGATTCGCACGGAGGTTAACGGAGTGGTTGCGGATCAACCGGCGCCCTGGCAGACATCCCGAAAAGTATTTGTGGACTGGGATAACATCGGCCAGAAAGTATCCTGGCGGGTAGGCTGTGCCGCCGCCGGACCTTACGAGGCTTTTGTCGAATTGCGCTGCCCTGCACATCTGGCCGGCGGCGTTTATACGCTGCAGGCCGGCCGGCAGGTTTTGCGCGCCACGGTCAAGCCAACTTCTACCTTGCAGGATAATATCAGAAGGCCGGCATCGCATTGGGCGGCTGATTGCCGCCTGCAGCGGCAACGGGCGGGTGTGTTGCGTTTGTCCAGGGGCATATCCGTCATCACGCTTAAGCCGGCGCTGCTTGTCAACCGGGTTTATTTCGCCGAAATCAGCGGCGTCTGGCTTAAGCGGAAAAGATATGGCTCAAAAAACAAGGAAGTTCGCGCAAGATGATCAAGACCAAGGTTGGATTTGTTGTTTACGGCGTGCACAAGGATGGGCTGCAGGATCCCATGGGCACCCCTTTTATTGATGACGCACTGGTGGCCCGCTCCAAAGCCGCGCTGCGGAACGCCGGGCTGGACTTGGTCGAGCATCCGGTGAACGTCGCCTCGCGGACGGAAGCCCGTGATTGCTGCGCCAGATTCAAGAAAATGGACGATGTTGCGGGACTGGTGCTGTTTACCGGGACCTGGGTCTGGGCCGCACACCTGCTGGGAGCCTTGCGCGATTACGCCATGGCCGGCAAAAGCCTGGCTGTCTGGACGCATCCCGGTTCGCAAGGCTGGCGCCCGGTGGGCGGACTGGTGCTGCATGGCGCGCTGATGGAGGCGGATGTTCAACACCGTTTCGTTTACGGGGCCTGCGAGGAATCCAACACCATCGGCCGGATCATCAGCTATTGCCGCGCCGGCGCCATGCGCCAGCGGCTGAACCAGGCGGTGTTCGGCGTGTTCGGCGGACGCGGCATGGGCCAGAGCTGCGGCGTGGCCGATCCCTCCCAATGGATGCGCGTTTTCGGCATTGACATTGATTCGCGCGACACCACGCGACTGCTGCAGACCGCCGGAGCGGTGACGCCCGCGGAATTGAAGGCGGTGCGCCGGAAAATTAAACCGCTGTTCAACGAGCCGGTGCCGGCCGGCGAAGCTGCGGACCGTCCGCTGCGTCTGTACCTGGCGCTGAAAAAAATCCTGGCCGCCGAGCAGTGGGACGGCTACACCATCCAGTCGTTTCCCGGCTTGGGCGACGAATACTGCGCCACCTGCCTGGCGCAAAGCCTGATGCTGGAGGATGGCGTCGGCACCTCCACCTTGAGCGACTTCAATACCCTGCTGACGGTCAAGCTGCTGACGGATTTCAGCCGGGAGCGCGTGTATTACGGCGACCTCCAGCACATTGACAAACAGCAAAAGGAAATCAAAATCATCGGCGACGGCGCCTGTCCGCCCTCGCTGGCCGGCGAACTCGGCCCGGCCGGCTTCGCCGAGCATGGCATCCCCACTGAGGGCCAGGCTGGCGGCATCTCGGTGAAATTGATCTGCAAGCCGGGCGAGGGCGTGCTGGCGCGGCTGGGCCGCCGCGCGGGCAAATTCGAACTGGTGGTCTGCCGCTGCACCGTATTCGAGCCGCCGGCCGCGGAAATTGAAAAACGCAAGCTGGAATGCGGCATCCCGTTCTGGCCGCACGCCTTCGTCACCGCGCAGGCGGACATGAGCAAGCTGCTGCAGGCCTGGAATAACGAATACGCCTGCCTGGGTTACGGCGCGCACTTGTTCGACGACCTGCAAGCTTTTGCGGAACTGACCGGGATTGATTTTATTGCGCCGTAAATATTCCGTATATCCAGCAATGTAAAAATGCTTGTCCCAAACAGTGGGATATCATGTCCGAAAGGAACATTCTACATGTTTTCGCGGGCTGGGCCGCGAAACATGGTGCGCCTCCGGCGAACAGCCTCTTCCTGGAGCCGGAACGCCCTCGTCCCGGCAATCCGCTGGAGCAGAACCGGGACGAGGGCGTCCCGGCTCCACTAAAAAAACGTTTAAACAGAGCCAATTTCAAAACTAACGTTTTGAAAGAATTCAGAATACAGGAGCCAGAATTCAGAATAAACACAAAACGTTGATGACAAATATGTTGGTTAATATTTCCGATTCTGACTACTGAATTCTGGCTACTGAATTCTGCTTTCAAAAGCCGACTTTTGAAAGCAACTCAACAGTTTATTTATTTTGAATTTTGTTCAGCAGGTTGATAATTTTCAGGTTTCCTGTATGATTGACTCCTAACGTAAACCTCTTGGGGAAAACATATGCTGGAATTCAAAACGGATGCGGACAAGGTTTTTGAACGGCTGACCGCCTGGTGGAACGGCGAGGTGCTCGATCGGGCGAACATCGCCATCGTGGCCCCGAAAAAGGGAGCGTTATTAAAAAAAATCCCGGCGCCGGCCACTCTGGCGGAACAATGGACCGACATTGATTACATCATCGAAAAAAACTTCGCCCGCATGGCCGCCACCGCCTACATGGGCGATGCCTTGCCGTGCATGCGCGCGGAGTTGGGACCCAATTTCCTAGCCGCCACCCTGGGTTGCAAACTGAATTTTCTGCCCGATACCACCTGGACCGAACCGGCCATTGCCGACTGGCAATCGTTTCAGGGCTTGCCCGATTACCATGCCAGCCGTTGGTACCAACTCACTGTCAAAATGACGGAGCGGGTTGCCGCCGAAGCCGAAGGGCGCTGCATCGCCCAGATGCCGGACTTGCATTGCGGCGGCGATGCGGTGGCGGCGTTACGCGGCAATGAACCGTTTTTGTTCGATTTTTACGACAACCCCGACCGCCTGCGTCAAACGCTGGGCATGGTTGACGATATTGCCTGCGAGATGGTGGACACCTTTTACCGGCTCACCACCGCGCACGGCCAGCATGGCAGCACTGGGTTTCTGGTTTGGGGGCCGGGCAAGACTTTTCCGCTGCAGGACGACACCCTGGCGCTGGTATCGCCCGCTGCCGCGCGCGAATTCCTGCTGCCCGGACTGCTCAAGCAGGCGCGCAACGTGGAGCATGCCATGCTGCATCTGGACGGTCCGGAGGCGCTGGATAAACTGGAGATGCTGCTGGAATCCCCGGAAATTCACGGCATCCAATGGCAGCCCGGCGCGGCGCATCGTCCGCGAATTCAATGGATCCCTTTGATGAAACGCATCCTGGGCGCCGGCAAGCTGCTTTATACCGGCTGCACCGCCGAGGAAGTCGAACCGCTGCTGACGGCCTTGCCGAGCCGCGGTCTGCGCCTCGGCTTAACCGCGCGCGACGAGGAGGAAGGCCAGCACATTTTGAAACTGGCGGCGAAATTGACGCATTAGCGCACAGTTCGGACAAGCTTAACAGGAACAAAGGGGCACAGGCACATAGTCGGATGTTTCCGGAATGGAGGCTTTGGCACTTTGATCCTTTGGTCCTTTTTTTTGGCAAATACGGATTGTGGGCAAAATCCGCATTGTTTGATTGATGCATAAACTTTCTTTCCAATCCGGCAAATGGTTCATGCAGTTCGCGCCGGAGGATGGCGCCCGCATTACCCGTCTGACTTTTGCTGGATTTGACCTGCTGACCCGGGCGCCGGCGCGTTTCCGTCCGCCCAAACGGAATTACGGCCTTTACGAAACGCGGCCGGTATTCGGATATGACGATTGTTTTCCCAGCGTGGATGCCTGCCGGTTTCCGGGCCGGAACTGGCGGGTGCCCGATCATGGCGAATTATGCTGGCTGCCTTGGACGGCGCAGCCGGCGCGCGGCGGATTGCGATTTTCAGTTCAATCGCAGAAGTTGCCCCTGTCTTTCAGCCGGACCATGCTTTTTTCCGAAAACCGGCTGACCTGGCAATTCGCAGTCAGATCGCAGGCGGCCGATCCGCTGCCCTTCCAGCATATCATGCATCCGCTGATGCCCCTGGAAGAAATTGACCTTGCCGCACTCCGCCTGCCGGACTGCGGCATGGTTTATGACGAAGTCAGCAAACGCCCGGCAGCCGGCAAAGCTGATTTGGGCCACGGTTCAGGGGCCGGTGCCTGGAATATTCAACACATTTTGGGGAGCGCGGCGCCCGGCGAGTTCCGGATGCCGGTAATGCGCGGCATCAAATCCGGCCGTTTTACCATTGGTTTTATCAACGGGATGCGCTTGCGCGTGAAATTCCCGCGCAAATATTTTGATTCCTTGGGCATTTGGTGGAATAATCGAGGATATCCGGATGAACCCGGCCGGCGCCGCTGCGAATGCGCATTCGAGCCCATCCCTGGGCCGGCCAGTTCCCTGGCGCGCGCTGTCCACGCCGGAGCAGCGTTGATTGTCAAACCCGGCAAATCCATGGCATGGAAAGTGGAATGGGAAATAACAAGATAAGGTTTTAGGGTGTTAGGGTGTTAAGGTGTTACGTTTTAAGGTGTTAAGGCCCCACCCTAAAACCTTAAAACATAACACTTAAAACTTTTCCCTGGTGTATTATACAAGGGTGTTAAGGTGTTACGTTTTAAGGTGTTAAGCCCCCGCCCTAAAACCTTAAAACATAACACTTAAAACTTTTCCCTGGTGTATTATACAAGGGTGTTAGGGTGTTACGTTTTAAGGTGTTAAGGTCCCACCCTAAAACCTTAAAACATAACACTTAAAACTTTTCCCTGGTGTATTATGAGCTATCAATCATTTGAAGATTTGGAGGTTTGGAAAAATTCATGTCGGCTGGCTGTCAATATTTATAGAGCGCTGAAAGATTGCAAAGATTATGGATTGAAAGACCAGATGACCCGCGCCGCAGTTTCGATTCCATCAAATATTGCCGAAGGTGCTGAAAGAAACAGTCGGCAGGATTTCATACGTTTTTTACATATAGCCAAAAGTTCGGCTGGTGAATTGCGGACACAGATTTATATTGCCGAACAAATTCAAATAATCTCAAAGGAAACAGCCGACGATTTGGTGGGCAAATTAAAGAAAATATCCGCCATGCTTCACAACCTAATTAAATCCCTAACACCCTAAAACCCTAACACCCTAAAACCCTAACACCCTAACACCCTAAAACCCTAACACCCTAACACCTTAACACCCTAAAACCCTAACACCCTAAAACCATAAAACCATAAAACCTTAACACCCTAACACTTATGTCTTCTATTGATGAAATCGTGCGCCAGGCTTGGCGCGAAGGCTGGGCCGTCCCGGGATTCAACATTCCCTACCTGCCCATGATGCAGCCGGTTGTAAACGCTCTGCGCGACTGCAACAGCTTCGGCTTGATCATGGTGGCCCGGCTGGAGTGGATGAAATTCCAGGCCGGCAGCATTGAAGCCGTCTGTGATGAATACGCCCGGGTCGGCGACTCGCACCATACCCGGCTGCACCTGGATCACGTGCCGGTGATTGACGAAGACCGGCAACGCGTGGATTATCTCTCCGATATCAGCCGCGCCATCAAGGCCGGCTATAATTCGGTCATGGTGGACGGCTCGCGGCTGCCGTTTGATGAAAATGTTTCCTGCGCGAAACACGTTGTTGAGATGGCGCATGCCGCCGGCGTGGCCGTTGAAGCCGAGCTGGGCGCCATCATGGGGCACGAGGCCGGCCCGCTCCCGCCTTATGATGAATTGTTCGCCTCCGGACGCGGCTTCACCGATCCGGATGAAGCCCGCCGCTTCGTGCAGGCAACCGGGGTGGACTGGCTTTCCGTGGCCGTAGGCAGCGTCCATGGCGCAATCAGCACGGCCACCCGGGATCGGCCGAAAGTGGCGGCGCGCCTCAACATCGGTCATCTGGCAAAACTGCGCGCGGCAACGGGAGTTCCCCTAGTCCTGCACGGCGGCACCGGCATCCGCAAGGAATATATCATGGAAGCCATCCGCAGCGGCATCGCCAAGATCAATGTCGCCACCGCCTTGCGCCAACCTTACGAAAAGCTCATGCGCGAGTCCCCGGTTAAAGCATTGGACGCCGTTTACGCAGCGGCCTGCCAGGTCATCCGCGATGACCTGGAAATTGCCGGCACCGCGGAGCGCCTGGTTGCGCCTCGAACTGACCACTGAAATAATACAGAGGGCGGATATGTCTTGCAAATTCATGAATTTATACATGGGCTTGGACATCGGCACCAGCGGCTGCAAGGCGGCAGTATTCGATTCCGAAGGCCGCATGCAGGCCCTGGCGCGCCGCACTTACGCCTTAAGCCTGACGTCCGACGGCGGGGCGGAACTTGATCCCGCCGGGGTAATGCAAGAATGCCGGGCGGCCGTTGCCGTAGCAGCGCGCGGCCTGACCGGTAAAATCCGGGCCCTGGCCGTATCCAGCCAGGGGGAAGCTTTCACCCCGTTGGACGCTGGCGGGCAGCCGTTGGGTCCGGCCATGGTGTCCTCCGACTCGCGCGCGGCAAGCCAGGTTGCGCGGGAACTGCCGGGCCTGCACCGGGAAAAATTGTACCAAATCACCGGCCATACCCCTCACCCCATGTTCACCCTCTACAAAATGCTCTGGCTGCGCGAAAACCGTCCGGCAATCTGGCAACGCGCGGCCAGGTTCTTTTGTTTTGAGGATTTGCTGCATCAGCAACTCGGACTTGCCCCCGCTATAAGCTGGCCGCTGGCCGGCCGGACCATGATGTTTGACGTCAGAAATCATGCTTGGAGCAGTCAAATCCTGGAACTGGCGGGATTGTCCCCTGACAAGCTAGCCCGGCCGATGCAATCCGGCGGCATCGTCGGCGCCGTGGATGACAAGACAGCCGACGGCTGGGGCTTGCCGCCCGGCATACTCGTCGCCGCCGGCGGCCACGACCAGACCTGCGCCGCGCTGGGCGCAGGCGCGACCGAAGCCGGCTCGGCCATGTATGCCACCGGCACGGTGGATTGCATTACCGCCGCTTTTGCCAAACCGGTCTTCAGCGCCAGTCTGATGCGCGCAAATTTATGCACTTACGATCATGCCGCACCGGGATTATACGCCACCATCACCTTCAACCTGACCGGCGGCAATGCCCTGCAATGGTTTCATGACGAATTCGGCCACCCCGAGCGGTCGGCAGCCGTTACCGGCGGCCGGGACGCCTACGAACTCCTGCTGGAAACCGCGGCGGCCTCCGCTTCTTCATTGCTGGCGCTGCCGTATCTGGCGGCGGCCGGCACGCCGTATTTTGACACGGTAACGCCCGGCGCGGTGCTGGGATTGCGCCTGACCACCAAGCGCGGCGATCTCCTGCGCGCGTTGCTCGAAGGGCTGGCGATGGAAATGCGCTTGAACCTGGATATCTTGGCGGAGGCCGGCGTGCAGGTGGAACACCTGCGCGCAGTAGGCGGGGGCGCCCGCTCGGACTGGTGGAACCAGCTCAAGGCGGATGTCACCAACCGTCCGGTAATCGTCCCGGATGTAACCGAGGCGGGATGCCTGGGCGCGGCCATGCTGGCCTGTTCCGCGCATACCGGCGCCGCCACGGCCGCGCTGGCCAAATCCTGGGTGCGCCCCCGCAAGGAATTCGCGCCGCGCCAGGACGCCACGGCATTCTATACCGCCCGCTACGCGGCCTACCGCAACCTTTATCCCGCCCTCCGCGATTTTACCCGCCGGCAGAAACTTGACCGGTAACATGACGGCGGAATGCCGCATCCCCTACGTGAAAATGGAACATGACAACACATCCGGACAGGTATTGTGGTCTGGTTTGGTCGAAAAAACGCCTTTTAACGTTTCCCTCGCTCGGCCGCTCTGTGTGATATCGCACCGGTTTCCGGCAAAAATCAAAGCCCGGTTTGACATGCATTACGGCTTGGAATTGGGCGTGATGTTGACCGGCAATATGCGCCGGTACTGGCAGGGACACGCGATTACGCTCGGACCGGGCGGGATTTGGGTTTGCGGCATGTGGGAGCCGCATGGCTGGGCGGTAACCCGGGCGCCATGCCGGGCCGTGGTGCTGATAATCGAACCTTCGTTCCTGCTGCGCGCCGGCCGTGAAATATCCGGCAACATCAACTGGCTGGCGCCGTTTCTCACCGCGCCGGACAGCCGTCCCCGCCTGACTCGCCGTCTGCGCGTCCAAGCCGCGCAATTGGCGCGGGAATTATTCCAACCGGCGGCCGTTGGCCGCCCGATGGACGGCAATGCGCATTGCCGGATCAAATTGCTGGAATTGATTTTAATGATCCCGCCGGGCCACGGAAGGCCGGAATATCATGCGGATGAAATGCTCGCCCGGGTTGACCAGGCTGTCCAATTGATATTTAGTTCCCAAAAATATATCTCAACCCAGGCCGCCGCCCGGCATTGCGCCATGAGCCGCAATGCCTTCGCCCAATTGTTTAAAAAGGTAATGGGCTTGTCTTTTGCCGAATTTGCCTTGCGCTA